>MHQW01000041.1:19640-62185 GCA_001820785.1 Candidatus Sungbacteria bacterium RIFCSPLOWO2_02_FULL_51_17 | reverse complement strand
GATTTCAATCCTCGTGCCCTTTGCCGCGAGGATCTTGCCGACGAGCTTCCCCTCCTCGGAGGAGAGAAAGTTCGCAAGCGCGAGACCCGCGCGCGGAATTGCCAGATCATCTGCTGTGTCCTGGGCGGTCTTGTCGGCCGCCAGGGACTTTTGCAGCGCGAGAGCCGCCTCCAAAGACGCCCTGCTCATCATGTAGAGTTCCTCCTAACGTTGATGAAAGGTTCTGTATGGGAAAGACCTAGTGGTCTGATTTATCACTCCGTATCTCTCAATTATACCATATCTAATAAAAAAAGTCAATATCTGCCAAAAAGGCCCATATCTATTGACAGTTCTTGTTTATCTGCTATATTTCTGACGGTTCATTGACAACCCCTTAAAACAGGAAGGTTCGCATGGGAAAGATCGGCTCTGTGCTTGGATTCCTGGTTGTAGCCCTGCTTGCGGTCGTCGCTCCGGTATTCGCGGCAGAGCTTTCGCCCGAGTGCGCCTCACAGCTTTCCGGCATGCAGAAGTTCGCGGGGTTCATCACGTTTGTGAACACGATGTGGGTGTTGGCGATCGGCATTGGTGTGCTGTCGCTTTGCGTCATCATTTTTCATTGGTGCCGATGGCTCCTTGCCATCTTTGTTCTCATCCCGCTTTCGCTGTATGAGGTTCTTTTTTACGCCGCAGCTCTTGGTCTTATGTGGTGGGGGAATGCTCTTAGCCCCGGCGTTGCACCGTTTGTTGGTCTTACCGGGTGCGCGCTTTTGGCGGGCGCCCTGGCATTTACGTTTACCATGCGGAATATTGAGCCGACCGGGTGGGCAGTGTGCGGTGGTCTTGCGGTCGCGTGGGGCGTAACAGCTGTCTGGTACGGAAGTTCTCTCATCGGGTTTCTTGCCGTTGCCGCTCTCATGGGAGCGCTTGGATTTACCGTGATGATGCTCGGGCTCGGGTATGTCATTGGATTTCAGAATAAGGATGTGCTCGGAAGGGCGACGAGCGCATCGTTCGTCATGCTCGCGCTTTTCGTCGCGGGCCGCGTCATCGGAGCATCCGATCCGGTGTATAAGATCTTTGAGCCGGGCGTGCTATTTCTCGGAAGTTTTGTAGGGTATCTTGGTCTTCTTATCGCGTCATCCCGGTGGTATGAGAAGCGCTATAACTATGGGGTCTTTCAGGTGGTGACGATCGTTGCCGGTTGTGCCGCGCTGTTTGTCGGTTCCGTCTGGCAGATCGGTGAGCTGCAGAAGATCGGCGGGACGTTCTTCATCCTGTATGTCCTGGAAAAGATCGCCGAGATCCCCGTGAGGCATCGGATCAATTACGCCTATCTCGGGGTCCTTATGGCAGGACTCATGTACGGGTTTTTCATGTACATAAAAGCGAATCCCGACATCGTGCGGCCCTATCTCTTCATGTCTTAGAAGAGCAAGAACGCAAAGCCCCTCGCATGTTCGCGAAGGGCTTTTTTATTTGTGCGAGCGGCCCGTCGAGAAATAAAAAATGCCGCCGGAGGGGCGGACATGTGCGCTAGCGAACGACCTTGCCCTTAATGTCTGACTTGGGGCCGACGGGCTCAAAGAGCGAGAAACCGAAGAAGTAGACCGGCGCTATAACTGTCTCCACAAGAACGACGCCCCAGATCAAATTTCCTAGTATGAGCTCATACTGAATGTTCGGATTCTGTTTCTCATTCTGGTTCAAAAGACCATAGGTGTCGTACTCAACTCCGTTGATGACCTTCGTATTGCCGCATCCGACAAGCGAAATGCCAAGGATGGCAACAATGAGAATGGAGGCGATCGCCCGCTTCATTCGGTGTGCGAATTGGAGGTGCTATTTCATATGTACGCCCATATCCAGAGTGTGTCAAGAAGAAATGTGATATGTACGTGGTTACCGCGGGATGAATCCGAGGGCTTGTTTGCGCTTATGTTCCGACGCGTCCAGTATCATTTTTCTGATGCGGATGTTTTTGGGCGTTACCTCAACAAGCTCATCGTCGCCGATGTACTCAAGCGCGTCTTCCAGGTCCATGATGCGCGGCGCGTTAAAGTGCTCGGCAGCCGCATCATTTTTTGATCGCATATTTGAGAGTTCCTTTGTTTTGCACACATTCACGTGAAGGTCGTTTGAGCGCGAGTGCTGTCCGACCACCTGACCTTTATACACGTTGATCCCAGGGCCTAGAAAAAGCGTCCCGCGGTCCTGCACATTTACCATGCCATACATATTTGTAAGTCCCGTTTCGTGTGCGATAAGTGATCCCTGGTTGCGCTCATTCCATCCGCCCGGATCTTCGCGGTACCCGTCAAACATCGTATTGATGATGCCGAGGCCCTTGGTATCGGTAAGAAATTCCGTGCGATATCCGAAAAGCCCGCGCGTTGGGATGGTGAATTCTAAAAATGCGATACCGTTTTCGGTTCTCATGTTCTGAAGCGTGCCTTTGCGCTGGCCAAGTTTTTGTATGATGCTTCCGCCGTATGCCTCTGGCGTTTCAATGAACACTTGTTCGTATGGCGTCATGGTTTTTCCGTTCGCTTCTTTGGTGATGACCTGCGGGCGCGATACCTGGAATTCGTATCCTTCACGGCGCAGGCGCTCTATGAGGATTGCAAGATGCAATTCTCCGCGGCCCGATACGATCCAATCATTATCGGTTCCGTCAACGACCGAAAGCGCCGTGTCCGTTTCTAGTTCCCGGAATAACCGCTCTCGCACCTGGCGTGATGTGGAAAATTGCGATTCCTGTCCGCAGAAAGGAGAATCGTTGACTTGGAAATTCATCTTCACCGTCGGCTCTTCTATGGTAAGAAGCGGCAGGGCTGACGGATGTTCGGGATCGGCTATTGTTTCGCCGATGGTGATACCGGGAATGCCGGAAAGTGCGGCAATGTCGCCCGCAAAGACCTCGGTTGTATCTATCCGTTCAAGTCCGGTGAAGGTCATAATAGAAGGGAGGCGGTATTTTTTTATGCTTCCATCGCGCGCGATGTGTGCGATGTCTTGCCCCGCCCTAAGAATGCCGTTATATACGCGGCCGGTGGCGATGCGCCCTTTGAACTCGTCTGCGCCTATGGTTGTGATAAGCATTTGTAGCGGTTTTGCTGGGTCTCCGTGAGGAGCGGGGACATGCGCAAGGATCGCTTCAAATATGGGGGTGATGTCGCGCATGCCTGAAATAGCCGGCGTTGCCCCGGCTTTTCCGAGTTTTGCCGCGGCGTACACCACCGGAAAATCAGCGATTGCATCATCTGCGCCCAATTCCATGAAGAGGTCAAATGTTTTATCAAGCACAAAGTCGGGGCGGGCATCGGGTTTATCAATTTTATTGATGACAACGATGATGCGGAGTTTTTTTGCAAGCGCTTGTTTGAGCACGAAGCGGGTTTGCGGCATGGGCCCTTCCTTTGCGTCAACGAGAAGAAGACATCCGTCAGCCATGGTGAGGACCCGCTCAACCTCGCCGCCGAAGTCGGCATGTCCCGGCGTATCAATGATATTTATTTTCGTTCCCTCCCAGGTGACCGAGGCATTTTTTGAAAAAATAGTGATGCCTCGTTCGCGCTCAAGCTCGTTTGAGTCCATGATAAATTCCCGATCGGACATCTCCTTCGTCATTTTTGTCTGGGATTGACGCAGTAAGGCGTCCACCAATGTGGTTTTGCCATGGTCTACGTGCGCGATGATCGCGACATTTCTGATGTTCATGGTGCGGGTAAGAAATTATTGCGTTTGCTTTCGGTCGTGCATTCAAAAAAAGAACCCCTTCCAGTGGTTTGCCTCCGAGGAGGCTAAGCTCTTTTCAGAGCTTCATCCCGCGTTGGCGCGGGACCACAAGAGGGGGCACTGCTCGCAGTCGCAGTGTAGCATGTGCAAAGCATAAATGTCAAGAGTTTGGTGTACCAATGCGTATGTAAGCTGCTTTTAGAGCTTTAACCGCGCGCCGATACTGAAAAATCCGCCGGTATTTGGCGGATATTCTTACTACTGACAACAAAGAACAATAGTCGCGCCTCGCTCCGTCACGGTTGATTTATTCCGGTGGTACGTTCGCTCCCATGCGGCTCCTTCCAGATCTTTCTCATTGCGGATGTGAAGTTCCAGAGATCCCACTGTTACATAATCGTAACTGGGATCGTTGTGCTTGATTTTGACGAGCTGTCCTTTTATCGCCCACATGGGGCTATTGCGAGGAACGTCTTTTACGACGCGATACGTTTTCGCATATATCCGCATCGGTTTGAGTTCTTGCGATCCTGGCTCTTGTATGAACAGGGTGAAGTTCCCGTTCGTATCGCCAAGATCATGGATGAGGACCCGCTCAACGTGCTGTACCCGCTCATCGGGTATCGCTTCTCTAGTGACGGTTGTGCCACCCATCGGTATAAGAGCTACTCCCACTATGAGGGTCGCGAAGAACAGTATGGCTCCCCACAGCAGTATCCGGTTTTCGTTCGGTCTGAACATATATCCCTTTAGTATAAAGGTACCATGAATAGTATGTGCGCATTCCATCTTTTCCGTCAAGGCGCTGTTGACCGCGCGCGGATGGCGATATAGCATAGGATATTCACATCGGTGAATAAGGTGCTCATTGAAAAAACAACTTCCAAAAGAACTTGCTTCTTTTCCCATGCTTCCGCGCTATGGCGGCGCCTCGCTTGTTGAGGTGCCCGCAATGGTCCTTTCTCACTTTGGCATTGGTAACGGGCGGCCCGTACTGCAAAACAGCTCATATCTGAAACACACCACAGGTGCCGAGAAGATCATTCTCTTCTTTGCCGACGGGCTTGGATACAACCATCTGGTGCGCGCGCGGAACGCCGGTAATCGTCTGTTTGAACTTTTTAGGATATTCGGCAGTATAAGCGCTCTTACGACGATATTTCCTACAACGACCGCCGCCGGGCTTACCGCAGTGCACTCGGGGCTTTCTCCGCAGGAGCATGGGCTTCCGGAGTGGAACGTGTATTTTAAGGAGTTTGACATGGTGATTCAAACGATTCCGTTTACGCCGTATCATGGCAAGGAGCGTGACCAATTGTTGGCGATGGGCGGGACTCCCGAGATGCTCTATGATGGCCCGACCATATATGAAGAGTTGCGGCGGGTCGGCGTGCCCTCATATGTATTTGCGAACAAAGGGTATGCCGAAAGCACTTTTTCTCGTGCGACGTTTCGTGGCAGTTCCGTCGTGCCGTTCACGCGCGGCTTCGACCTTATGGTAAAACTTCGGGTATTGGTGGAGGCCGATTCCGGGCCGGGATATTTTTTTGTCTACTGGGACCCGATAGACATCGCCGAACACGAATTCGGGCCCGAAAGCGCGGAACATTATTCCGAGACGAACATGTTCTCAACTCTTATCGTGGAGGAGTTCCTGCGAAAGTGTCGCATGAGCCGGGAAGCGGCGGCGAAAGTGTCTCTTCTCCTTACTGCCGATCACGGACAGATAGCGGTACGGCCGGAGAATATCGTGTACCTTGATGATCTGGTGCCGCTTGGCGAGTATTGTGTGAAGGGAGGAAACGGCGCCAAGATCATGCCGACGGGATCCGCTCGCGACACATTTCTTTTTGTAAACCCGCAAAGAAGAATGGAGTGCGTTGCGCATTTACGGACCGTGCTTGATGGAGTGGCTGAAGTTCTTCTGACGGAGGATGCGATAGCGTGCGGCCTTTTCGGGATCGGTACGCCGTGCCAACGGTTTCTTGACCGTATTGGGAACGTGCTTATTCTGCCGCGTGGAGAGAACCTTATTTGGCATCGGGAGTACCGCAAAGATCCGACGCGGCTTCGCGGAACGCACGGCGGACTTTCTTTGGAGGAGCTACTTATCCCATTTTGCGCCGCACGTCTTTCGGATCTTCTTGATTGATAGTGATGCTGTGTAGCAAGAAAAGCCCTCACGAGGGCCTTTTGTTTTGTCCGGAGGCGTGTAAGCAGATTTTTATGCCTAATACCCAGTGCTATTGACACACAACATAATTATTGGTATAACGACTTTGTACGTTTCAAACCTCCAAACAAGGAGCGTTTGCTCATGGACTTCCTGATCGCCCTGGTCAGAGTGATGTATTTACCAATGCTATTTTGGACATTGCTCATGCTTGGGGTGCTTGGCCTGGGAGTATCACTGTATACTCACAGGATGAGCTATGTCTTACTCGCTCTTCTTTTGGCTTTTCCGTTGAATTTAGTAGTGATTGTAGTATACCTGCTATTCATCGCTAAATTTAGATAGAGTGTGAAGGACTTGAATCACAAGTCCTTTTTGTATACCAAGTCGGCGCTGATGGTCGGCTTGCCGCTCGGCATAATAAGTTGACTAATTCATAATGATATGTTATAGTACTTTTACCTCATAGAGCGTTTCAGGAGGGCAGATGTTGTGAGCTACCTTTGGGTTATGGCGGTTGTAGGAGTGGTGTATGCGGTAAAGATCCTCTGCAAGATCGTCGTTGGAATGATTGCCGGATCCGAGATGCTTTTGGCCGATGGATTTCATAACTTCGGCGATCTAGCCGATGTTGTCGTCATCATTACGGCGATGACGCTTGCAAGACGCCGGCCCAATAGCAGGTTTCCGTTGGGGTACATGAACATTGAAAGTTTGGGGTCGCTTGTCATCGGTATCATGCTGGGCGTGCTTTCGCTTCGTATGTTTCTTGTCGCGGGCGCCGGCACAGTAGCGCTATTCCACGTCGCGTGGGCCGGAAAGATACTTTCATTCGTGCATCACACCGAATCCACGCTTGATCCCTCGCGCATGCCGCTACTTATTGCAATAACGCTTGGCAGTACCGCCGTCTCCATTGTCATGAGCAAGTTTGAGATACGGGCGGGCAAGCGTCTCGGAAGCCAGCTGATGGTTGATGATGGCAAGGAAACAAAGAGTGACGCGTGGGTAGAGGGGCTGACGTTTCTCGGGATCATGGCGAATTTTTTGACGCATTCGGTTGCCCCCGAACTTATCGTTGTTGCGTTTCTTGGGTATAAGCTTTTTGTGACGAGTCGCGAGGTCATTGTGCCCGCCCTAGATACTCTTTTGTTGCGCCGCATTGATGACGCGCATGAAGAGGGCATCTGGGAAATCGCGCGGAAATCAGGCGTGCTGAATGTCGCAAGCGTCCGTACGATGCGCGTGGGGCGTCACATGGCTGTGATCAACATGAAGCTTTTGGTGCCGCCCGAGACCACGACGAAAGAACAGCAGGAGCATAAATATGAACTGTGCCGCCAACTCATACGGTACCTTCGCGGACTTGATTATCTGGATGCAACGTATGAGATACGGTATGGATACCCCGATGAGCCGCCGTTCACGATGGATCCGTGACGATGGCCGCAAAGCCCGAGAGGGCTTTTTCCATTGGCGCGGAAATTGCGATCGCATCCGCGCGCGATCGCTTGACCTTACGTATTGAATGTTGTACTCTTTGATGAGCTCTTCCTCTCATCCCTCATGGCATTTCTCAAAGGGGCGTTGCGGCAATTCCGATTGGCGGGAGCGCTTGTCGCAAGTTCACGATATGCCGCGGAAAACGTCGTCAAGCGCCTGTCGCGCGGGTTTTCGTACATTGTGGAATATGGCGCCGGAGACGGCGCGATAACCAAAAGGATCCTTCGTGGACTATCGCGGGACGGGACGCTCGTTGCGGTTGAGTTGAACGAGGCGTTCCTTCCGTATCTTCATGCTGTTGGCGATTCGCGGCTAAAAGTCGTGCATGGTGACGTGACTTCTATCGCGCGCACCTTGCCTGCCCTGAACTTGCCGCGTATTGATGGCGTTGTTTCGGGGATTCCGTTCACGTTTTTGGAACCAGAACAACGCGAAGAGGTTGTCTCAAACACCTGGAAGCATCTTTCGTGCGGCGGCCGGTTCGTGCTGTATCAGACGACGCCGCTCATGGTGCCGGTGCTGAAGCGGCATTTTAGACGGGTGAAGGTGTATTATGAACTTCGGAACCTTCCCCCCTATTTCATTATCGTAGCGGAAAAGTAGTACAACCGGCGCATGTGCCGGTTTTTTATATGAGAGTGATAAATAGGAAAAGCCCGCGAAAGGGCTTTAGGGAGTATCTTGTACTGCGCGTGCGTCCAGTACAGGACGCGGTCGTACCCAGCGCACATGATCGCTTGTCACCTCAAGAATAATCCCGGGGCACGGACAGCGCTCCCACTTATTGCTTGTTGAATCGTAGACATCGGTTGCCTCTAAGATGTCACCCGCTTCAATAAGAGAACCAAACACTAACCTATGAGGGGAAACAGGATGAAGGTGCCAGCAGGGTTCTTGCATGGCCGCGCATGTGTTGAGGACTTTTCTTATCGTACTCTATCGCATGATTATTGCAAGCGCGTGCTATGGTACAAAAAGCCGCCGTTGTATCGGCGGATGATAGTAGGCGCTTATGGTGTTTTAAGCGTACGAATATACCTGATGAGGTTTTGTACCTCCGATTCGGAAAGCCAAGGGTGGCCGGCCATTTCCTGATTTCCCTTCTTTCCTTCGCGGATGATCTTTGCAAGTTCCGCGTCGGTCTTTTTCTGCACCCTCTCGCTTGCAAGATTTGCGGCGTCCTTCTTCATGCCCGGCATGGATTTTTGTCCGCGCGGGCCGTGGCACGGCTGGCACTCCTTTGTGAACGTGACTTCGCCCGCCGCGATCTCGTGAGGGGATGGCACGCTTTGTGGCGAGATGATTACCGATGAGCTGCGGTCTTGCGGCTGGTCGGTTGACTTATCTTTTGAGCAGGCGACGAGCAGGATGGCGCATATCGCACACAGAAGGAACAGCGGTCCGATGGCAGGTCTTTTCAGGGCATTTCTCGCAGTTTAGCAAAGAACGGAACGTACGGACGGACTGTAACATACTATGACAGTTTTTCAATACGGCACATGCTTGCGTATCACTATAATAAAAACAGACACAGATCGTGTGCTGAATGTTTTAAATCAAGGCATGACCGTGTTATATCACGCGAGCCGGAATGTGGAAGAAAAATGCCGCAAGATGGGGGCTTCGTGCCGGAAGCGAACACCCGATATGCGCTTTTTATGGTGTGCCACTGCGCGGAACGTTTCTATCACATGATCAAGGTGTTCTTGCGAATAGACGCGGCGGGGGATCGCAAGGCGCAACAGTTCCGTATGAGCTCGTCGCGACTCCCTGGTGTTTGGATCGCGTCCCTCCATAATTGAGCCGATCTCTACTCCCCGTATGCCGCCTTCAATATATACTGCGATAGCAAGGGCCTGCGCCGGAAAGTTATTCCATGGAATATGCGGAAGCATGAGTCCGGCGTTGACGTAGACGGCGTGTCCGCCCGCGGGGCGGATGACGGGAACATTCATGCGGTGAAGCGACTCTGCAAGATATGCTGTTTGTCCGACCCGATGGCGGAGATATTTTTCCTCGGTGCCTTCGTGAAGTCCAACAGCGAGCGCCTCCATGTCGCGCCCGGACATGCCGCCATAGTGAAGAAATCCTTCGTTCAAAATTGAGTAGGGGCTAATGCGTCCGTAGAGCTCCGCGCTTCTGAGAGCGATGAAGCCGCCCATGTTCACAATGGCATCTTTTTTCGCGCTCATGAGCGCGCCGTCGGCGTGTTTCATCATTTCCCGTACAATGGCGTGAACGGACCATGTGCGGTATTTTTTCTCGCGTTCCTGTATGAAAAAAGCGTTCTCCGCAAATCGCGCAATGTCATAATACAACGGCCGTTTATACGCCGTACACAGGCGCGCAACATCTTTGATGTTTGCAAGCGATATCGGTTGGCCGCCCATGCTGTTACACGTCATGGTGAGGAGTACGTAGGCAACGGTGTCGCCACATTGCTTAAGCGTCCGTTCAAGTTTTTTGATATCAACGTTGCCCTTGAAAGCGGAGGTGTTTTTGAAACTGAATGCCTCTTTGCATGTTGCGTCCACAATCGTTGCCCCCACGTGCTCAATGTGCGCCCTGGTCGTGTCAAAGGGAGAGTTTCCGGTCACGATGTCGCCTTTTTTGAGCACCGCTTTATTGAACGCCGCCTCCGCTCCGCGGCCCTGGTGCGTTGGAATGACCAAGCGGAATCCGAGAATGTCGGCGACCGCCTTTTTGAGGCGGAAAAAACTTGTGGAGCCGGCGTACGACTCGTCTCCTTCCATGAGCGCCGCCCATTGGTGTTCCGACATGGCGCCGGTCCCGGAATCGGTCAGAAGGTCAATGGTCACGTCTTCCGATTTTAAGAAAAACAAGTTATACCCCGCTCGTCGGATCTTTACGATTCGTTCTTTTTTGGTGAGAATGCGAATCGGTTCCACCATTTTTGTTTTATACGGGGGCATTATCATAAAGGCGCCGTTTGATGCATTTTCGCAAGCGGCATATGTCATGAACGTAGCATAAAAAAGCGCGAAAGGGAACTCTACGCGTCGGTTGTGCAATAGATTACTCTGTCTTTCATTCATAATAAAAAATCCGCCGACGAAGCGGCGGTGGGTGAGGCATCTTTTCTATTTAGGTCAGATTGGGGTGCATGCCGAAAAACTTTATGTAGAGGCGGGCATTCGCTGTTGCAAGAAGGTTGTGGAAGAGGTGAACAAGAAAGCATGCAACAAGTCCATACTTCAGAAAGACAAATGCGATGACAAACGACACAAGAAAAAATGGGAGAAACTTCAAAATGCGTGTGTTGCCACGATAATTGAATATGTGCGCATATCCGAATATAGTGTTACTGGCAAGTACCAGTAAGTAGAGCGCTGTTGTTCCTGTCAGCAGTAGTGGAAGGACCCCTAGGAAAAATCCTCTAAATACAAGCTCTTCTATTACAATGACAATGACAAAACTAACCAGAGTTTTCAGGGGTGGGCCCGTGAGGAGTTCTCTTATCTCTGGAATGGTCTTTGGAGACCCGATGGTGACGGCGGTTATGTCATTAATAATTGATACCAGCGCCATGCCACCCACGGAGATAATGAAGAGTGTTGGGATGCTATCCCAGTACAGTGTGACCGGAGTTACGGCGCCCGGGTTTCCGAAGACAAGATGGGCAAATTCTGTAAACAGTTCGGAAACGTTTGCGGTGTTGAGAAAAAGCCCAATAAGGAGGAAGGGCCCCACTACAAGACAGAATGTAACCAACCCCTTTGCGAAAAGAGCAGGCGACTTTCTTTCCATTAGGCACGCTCCGATGATGCAGATGTCAGGGGGCTGGGATATATAATATATCACTAGTTACTAATTGTCAAGTTTGGAAACCGGATAACACGCGTTCCGCGCGGCAAAGAAAAAACCCGTCTATAAATTGACGAGTTTGTGCAGTGTTACATTTCAGAATGTTACTCCAAAGACCTTAGAGAGCATTTGCCTTATTCCGTGAAGACGCTTTTGAGTCATGAGATGCACAAAAACGGGGACACCAAGATACTCATCCGGTAGTGTGAGGGAGTCGGGAAGTGCCTTACAGAGGCCCACCTCAATAACCAAGTCATTGAGATCTTTATGTGTCATATCAACCATTTTTTCAGGAACAATCGCTCCAAAGCGAATGTCGTCAAGAATGTATTGCCAGATGGTGATGCTAGTTTTTGCTATATACTCCTGATATTCTTGGGCGTAGTGGAATTGACGCTGAAACTTCTCAATGATCTCAAGCGCCGTCTCTGTACTCATCCGTGGCATGGCAAGCCTGGTTTTTCAAATTTTTAAGGTCCAGTGTTCTTACCGTATCACCATCGCTTATTAAGTCAAAATGAAGCTCCGCGCAGCAGTGCTACGCGGTATCTTGCGGAATTCTTCCGTAGCGGAATACCCTCCTTCGCTCGCCTGCGGCGAGCTTCGGAAGGGTATTCTCCCCGCCTTCCTCCCCGCAGCAAGCTGCGGGGAGGAAGGCGGGGAGAATAAAAAGATCGGCCAAGGCCGATCGGTGCTCACTTTAGAAAGAGATATTAGGAAACGCAGCTAGTAACTTATGAAGCGAATCCGCGTCCCCCACCATGCGCAATGCTTCCGCAAAAAGCCGTTGGTCGCTCATTTGGCTGTGGTGGTATTTGACATCCGTCGGCTTTGAGTCGGTCCGCAATATCCCGTATAGGATGACCCTTTTGTCAGCACTCGTCTCACTTGCTAGTGCGATGCCGGCGGTTTCTGCGATGAATTTCGCTTGCCGTACGACCGACCTACTTGGTGCGACTGCGTTTTTAGATCGCAGAAGAGCGCTTTCGTAATCCTTTTCATTGATGATGCCGCCTAGTTCCTGGTAGCGCTGGTACTCCTCGTGTTCTCTTGGGGCTTCATGCATGCTGTTCTTTTGAGATTTTCCATCACGTCTTTATGGTATTCTGCCGACGAATCAATTGCAAATACACAAGTAGATAAAAAAACCAGTAAAGGCGGCGGGTAGAGCGGCACATCATAGCTTCTCTTTGAAAAATGTCGCGGAGACCCGTTCGGTGAAATGAAGACCGATAATGGATCGCAGGAATGCCTCCTTGTGCGCATACTTCAATGTTATGCGCTCCGGTTTTCCGAGGGCACGCCAGAGAGCATCTTGTGTGCTCCTGGGGATGAAATCATCGTAGAGGGAGTCCACGATAAGTACGCGGGCCGTATTCACATGACCTATGACATGCATGGGGTTTACCGCGCGGAGACGTTGCTCAAGCATTATGCGTAGCTCTTCCGGCGCAAGGCCGAACGACCGCATAACGTGTTCCCGTGCCGTTGCCACATCCTCTGATGTGCAGTGGACGAAGATATCTTGCCAGTTGCCGCCACCCATCGCAAAGACGCCAGCGGCAACACGCGGGTCCGTCCCCATCACCATACTCCCGATCATTGCGCTGATAGAGAGCCCTGCGATGCCGATGCGCTTCGGGTCAATTTCAGGGCGGGTTTCTGCCCAGTCAATAAGGCGCCGGACGTCGGTGATCGTTGTGGTGATGCGTCTGGCCGAAGCATCAACCTCGTCAAGAAATTCCTGAAGCGTAGCAGAATGCGCCATCTCGTTCCAGTTGAAGAGATCGTCCGTGCCGTGAAGCAATAGCACGTTCGTGTCTGCGTCGCCGTTCCACACGGTAAGATGCATGGCCAGGTTTTCAGGCGGGATTGATGAACTCCCATAGATAGGAACTATGATCACCAACTTTTTTCGGGCAAGTCCTCTACTTGCAAGGTACTCGCCGCTTACCACATTTCCTGGTTGTTCGTTCGTGCCCGAAGATGGGGTGGAAAGGCGGTATGCATCGTAGTACTTGCTGTCGCGATACGGGACCCGTTCAAGCACTATCGGTGAGAGATTTTTTTCGTAGTGGCGGATGTCTTTGTTCTGTGTGGCAACATGCGGGTTGTCGCCGGTCTCTATCGCCGGGCTTATGCGTTCAAACTGTACGCATCCGGTAACGCTTGTCAGAAACAACACTCCGAAGAGACAACAAAGAGATCGTTTCACATACATCTGAATTCTCAGTAAATGTGCTGTTTGTATCTAAAACTAAAATAATATACTTGTCAATGTTTCCGTTAGCTTCCACAATATGGAGACGTCCGTCGTCATCACGGGGTGCACGTCTTATGCGGGGCGGGCGTTGTTACATGAAATTAAAAATCTCCACCTGATGTGTCCGTGGAGTTTTCCTCAAATGGTGTTCTGGTGAGAGTTAGCAGACGAGGCGGCCGTTATGTATTAATGCTTGGTGGTTCTTGCTAGGCGAGTTTTGCCCGGTGTGCGAGAATGTTCCCCCAGGTAAGCATCGCTTCGGCCCACGCTTCGTCGCGGGGGGCATTGTTTTTAAGAGATGCGAAATATAGTTTAAACGCACTGAACGTTTTTTGAAATTTGACGCTTTTTGGGGCGCGTTCCAATTCGGCCATATACCGTTCGGTTTCATCCAAAAACTGATCTATGCGATCGTGTTTACCGTCAATCGCCCAGCGTGACATTCTTCCGAGGTTGACGGCGATATTCAAAACAATATCTTGAGTGCTCATACGGGCTACTTCAGTAATCTGCGAACTATTTCCTCAATTTTTTTCCTGGTTTCCGGCGATAGAACTTCGCGACTCGGATTGTTTTGATTCGGGCGAATGTTGATCATTGAGTCAAAATCAACCTCTCCCGTTTCAAGGTCAAGCCCGCCGCCCCAGAGATCTTCCTGTGTACTGCCGTTGTGAAGCAGAAGCTCTTCTCCCTGAACATGGCGGGAGCCGCCGGCAGTTGTAATTTCTTTTTTGATATCTACGACATACTTAATATAGCCACCAAGCTCTTCTGCGGCTTTTTTCAGATCTTCTTCGCTGATTTTTGATGTGATCAACAGCAACATGACTGAGGGGATTTTATCACACCAGTATGCAAAAACAAAACCCCGCCGGATGTTGTCCGTCGGGTGTATTGGTCGGAGGTTCTGTTGATCACCATTTTAATCAGTGTTTGTGGGTATTGCAGTAGCAGTAGACACCGGCCCCGGGGCTCTCCTTGATTGGTGTTTCCGCAAGCGCCTTTTAAAAAGGCGCCCGCAAGGGCGCATGCTGACTATGATGCCGTTTTGTTGAGTTTTATTTTGATAAGCTCCTGCGCTTCTTCGGCGGTATCAACCAGCGATGGAATGCTCAAGTCCTCCTTGTCCACGCCGCGAAGCTTTCGGTAACTTTCCTTTTCTATCCACTGGAAGAGCGGGCCCCAATATTCTTTGCCGACGAGAATGATCGGTACCCGTCTCATTTTTTTCGTCTGAACGAGCGTGAGGATTTCAAAAAGTTCATCTAGAGTTCCGTATCCGCCCGGGAAAAAAATATATGCGGAGCCGTGATACGAAAGCATGACCTTCCGTACGAAGAAATAATGGAAATCCCGGGAATGGGTGACAAATTTATTTTTTTGCTGTTCGTTGGGGAGTTGGATATGAAGGCCGATGGAACGCCCGACCGTATCTGCGGTGCCGTTCGCGGTCGCTTCTTTTAGTGCGTCAACGGCTCCTCGATTTGCCGCCCCCATGATACCCGGGCCGCTGCCGGTAACGATGTGATAGCCGTCTTTTGCGAGCAAGCATCCGAGCTTTCGCGCCTCGTCATACCATTTATTCCCTTTTCTTACGCGGGCCGATCCGAAAAAGGTAATGGTGTTTTTAAAGTCGGCAAGAAACTGCCACCCCTCCGTCAGTTCGGCCATGATGCGAAATATCCGCCAATTGTTTGACTGCCTAAAGTCAATTGCAGGGTCGTCTGGTAGCGGCGGACCCGTGGGCTTTCTGTTAGCCATGTGGACACTCCTATTGGTAAGGTGCGTGTGTGGAATGTAGCGCAAAACAGACCGTAGTGCAATCGGCGCCTTTTTCATATTTTGCAAAACTTTCTTGTGTTACAGCGTGCGTTGGTGTGTGTGTGGGGGGTATAAAAAAAGAACCCCGCCGATGTTCCGGCGGGGGAGGCGAAGATGTTCGGCCTCGTGCTACAGCTTGATCGTATCGCAGGGCGCCTCGCGGAAGAGCTGGTACCATATGTCTGGCTCTTTCTCGGTGCTCCGATCCCTCATGCCGAGGGCATCGGCGAGCGTGCCCTCGGTGACGGTGCCCGACTTCTGGAGAGGTGCGGAGGCGGTGTTTGCTGCCGCCCGCGATACCTCCTGGAGTGCCACGATGTCGGGGTGGCACAGATCTCCGGTCGCGCGCAGGATGGCGATCGCGCGCATAGCGGTGCCACGACCCTGACCGTAATCGTACTGACCTGCCACGATGCCATCACGCTTGGCATCGGTCAGGTCAAGCTTCAACCGTTTGCCACCGAGGTAGTCAAAGTAGATGTACGCGCCCATTAAGGAGGCAATGATCTTCTTGGCCTCCATCAATGTGATCATGTCTGGGCCGGGGCCCTTCTCTCCGTGGCCCATCCCGCTTGCCGCATTGTAGAGCGCGGCAAGGATGGCGGCAGTGGAGAGACCTCGGGTGAAAATGAGTGATTCCGGGGTGATGGTCCTGTCCATGTTCTCTCCTTCGTGTGGGTTTTGGTTCTGGCGGGTACTTGGGCCTCTATTTTTTCATTATACACCATTTAGTACTATTTGTTAATAGCAAGCAATTTTTGGGACAAGTACTGCATGAATAACAACCGGAAAGCGTATATAATGGATATATGAAGAACAGTATTCTCATCGGCGTTGGAGTTTTTGTTATTGCAGTAGTCGCCGGGAATTTTGCCGGAGCTGAGTTCATGGCACAATACTGCGACAACCTGAAGGATGGGTAGTTTCCGAATGTAACGGTTGATGTCGCAGGGCATATCTGTGAATTCTCGCGCGCGCTTACAGTGATCATGCTGATAGCCGGTTGCGCCGTCGCATATAAAAAGGGATGGTTTACTCCGAAGGAGACGCCCGTGCCCCTATAACTTTCTATCATATGAAAACTCTACTTTTTTGGATCCCGTGGTCTGTGCTGTCTTTTATCATCCTGGGGACGTTTTATGCCAAGTATAAGACGGCATATGTTCGTGCGCTAAAAATTGGGGCGTTCGGTGTTAATGTTCTTGTGCTTTTCTTGTTTTTCTTTCCGTGGATCCCGGAGAGCGGCGCGACAGGTTTGGGGCTCCTGCGTGGGGGGAATTATTGGGCGTGGATCATATTCGGACTGTTATGTAGTGCGTCGGTGTTGTATTGTGTGCCGCGCACCTCGCTTCTTAAGACGGGCGCGCTCATGCAATGTCTTGGTGCAGTATTGATGATAGTTGCGATGACCCAGCTTGTTCCGGGAACTGTTACGCTGTCTTTCCGCTTTATCGCTCCCATCGTTGCGTCGTTACTTTTACTTATCAATAGCGTTATCGCGCTCGTGCTATGGCACCAGCTGCAACTAAAAGATAAAATACTATGAGCCATACAACTATACGTATCATATTCGTAGGTGTTGTGATTATTGCACTATCTATCGTGTGGATGGGTGGAGTATTCCGGCCAACGGGATCAGCGCCCGATGCGCCAGGCGCGTCTTCTTCCCGCACGATCAGCCGGGACGACGCTCTTGAAAAAGTTCGTACGATGCCCGAGGTTGAGGAGTATATTGCCATGCTCAAAGAAGCGGGAGCGCACGGGGCGTTCAATGTTGAGGATCGCGGAGATGAGTGGGCAGTGCAAGTGTATGAGATCGTCCAACAAGGGGAGGACAGCCATACAGCGACTTTTAACTGGTACCGCATACATAAAAGTACCGGCGCGGCGCTGAAAGAGTTTGAGTAAGTTTCGTGCCGTGTGTATGTATGGCAATATGCAGAACTGTTTTAGGGGCATGTTTGTTTAACCATCGGCGCATTAGGACATGCATTTTGTTTTAGTCAACATTTTTTGACATAGGCGCAGGGTGGTCTAGCAGTTCTAATTCGCATATACTTGTAAGAGGTATTGTCTTTGAGAAATATGCAAAAACTAACTTTTTTACACAACACACTAACTATCATACTTATACTGATGCTCGGGGCAATTATTTTGCATGGCCTGTTGGGCTCTTTGATCCGGTCTGATTATGCCTTTTATTGTTCAATGCGCGCTGTTATTCACCAGACGTCATGTCCCCCGTCTTCTTCAGGGGAGGGTAGCGGATATATACATAATCTGCTTCTTTCTAATTCGGAAAATCAAAAGTTGTTTCAGGCAGCCGTTTTTTTCTTTATGTTGTCGCTTCTTCTTTTTTTGGGGGGAAAAGTAAATTGGTCGGAATTGGCAGATACGATCAGGTCATTCCGGCAATTGCCAGTTAAGATACATTATTTATGGCAGATAAAATTAAGGCGTTGGTCGCAGCGGTTGATACAAAGTCCGGCAATTATCGGGGCTTAAGAATGCGGGGTTATTGACCCCCGTTTTCCCAACGTCCCCAGCTCTCTCCGGCCGGAGAGATTTTTTATCCGAATTAAGTTACTACGTATGACTTCACAAAAGAAAAAAAAGCTAAAAATTCTTTTTGTCACATCAGAGCATGCACCATTTGCGAAAATGGGGGGATTGGGAGAGGTCATGTTCTCGCTTTCGCGGGCCCTTAAAAAGCTGGGGCATGACACAAGAGTCATGTTGCCGCGCTATGGCACGATTGATAGGGAAAAATGGGGGCTAAAACTTGAACATAAGCATCTTTCGGTTCCAACCGGAGCAGAAGGAGAAAATGAAAAAAAACATCTCATCTGCAATGTTCTTCGTTTTGATCCTTCCAATGAGCCGCGGAGTCCGGTCACCACATACTTTCTTGAAAACGAGGAGTATTTTGAGCTTCGTTCAAATGCCTATGGGTATGCCGATGATAGGACAAGATTCGCACTTCTTTCTCGCGGCACCCTTGAATTCCTTCGGCACTCCGATTCTTGGAATCCTGACATTATCGTCACAACGGATTGGATGACGGGTTTTTTGGCAAATTTTATGAAATTTGAATACGCGACTGATCAGAAACTTTCTGCTATTGCTACAATATTGTCCATTCATAACCTTGCATATCAAGGAACCTCCAAGAACCACAAGTTCACGCCCGAGATGGATCGCGATGATGGTTACGGGCCGCTACCTAGTTTTTTTAGCGAACGCATGCTGAATATAAATCCTATGCGAAGAGGCGCAATGTATGCGGACTTTATCAATACGGTTTCAAAGAAATATGCTGAGGAGATTACTACGGAGGAATTCGGTGAGGGCCTTGAGAGGCTGTTTCAGGAGCGGAGGGACCGTCTTCGTGGCATTTTGAATGGTATTGATTATGAGACGAATAATCCGGCGACAGACCAGACGCTTGTGGAGCGGTTTGACTTCGACGCGCTTGAAAAAAGAGGTCCTAACAAGTTAGCGCTTCAGCAGCGTTTCGGTCTTTCGCAGAATCAGGACACATTTCTTATTGGTATTGTTTCGCGCCTAACCCGCCAAAAAGGTTTTTCACTTCTCAATCCGGTGATAGAACCGTTCCTCCGCGTCTCAAAAGCGCAACTGATCGTGGTAGGAACGGGCGACACCGAACTTATGACATACTTTCAGGAACTAGAGAAAAAATATCCCGATCAAGTGCGCGCCCATCTTCAGTTCTATGATGAACCTCATCTCGTTTTTGCTGGGTCGGATGTGATACTTGTTCCATCGATATATGAGCCTTCGGGCCTAATACAAATGGAAGCGATGCGCTATGGGGCGATTCCTGTGGCGCGAAGAGTCGGAGGACTGGCCGATACGATTGAGGATTATTCTCCAATAACAGGTAAGGGTTCCGGGTTCCTTTTTGATGAATTCAATCCAAGCGTTTTTCTTATGGCGCTAACGCGTGCCTTCGTGAATTGGCGGCATCGGAAAACTTGGCGCAAACTTCAAAGCGCGGCCATGAAGAAGGATTTCTCATGGGAGCATTCAGCGACCGAGTATATCACAATGTTCCATGACGCAATCAGCTTGATGAAAAAAGATATTCTGGTCACCACGCCGCTAAAACGAAAGAGGGATAAGGCAGGTATTATTAAAGTAGCCTCATAGATGAGGTTCTACCATTGTTCAGATTTCCCCTCCAGGACAGAGATATGAATCAGTTGGAACCAAAAAAGCCAAGATACAATAATACGATTTTTTGATTCGTGCCGAGGTGAAACATTGGAGTTATTCGGGATACATGGCAAACTCTCATAAGCCCGATTTACCCCGCCCTTTCTGAGTTGCTGTAGCGCTTGTTGCCAGATAGACCATTATATTTTGATTTGAAATATATGTTGGTGAAAAGCGGAAAGAGTGGGGCTTACAGGATTTTTTGTACCGGAGTTTCGGTTAATAAATTTTTGATAAAAAGAACCCGCCGATGTTTTGGCGGGTTTGTCCGAATGTTAGTAATCAGTTACGCGTCTGTTGATCGGGGCGATAATTTGCCAAAGGAAAGCCCATACAAGATAACCGGGTACGGCATCTGATGGGTTAAGCACAAATCCTCGTGGTCCGGATGCTCGCCAAGTTGCATAACGCCAATAGGTATAGCCGGTTTTGATATAGCCGATCCCAAAAAGCATTAGTGCGAGCCAAAAAGGAAATGGCTTAATCAAAAATACAAGGAATTTCCCGAATTCACCAAAGAACTGTGGCAGCGACGAGGAAAAAGCATAGATCAAAAGAATTGCCAGCCCGCCTAGGAATGACCAAAACGAGTAAAGTCGATATACCCTGAACTCACCGTCGTCGCGCATGCTGACCTCAAAGAACAAGGGTGTTATTGAGATCAATCGTATCAGTTGTTTATGCGAATGTCAAGTTCCCCGTCCCGTCGTCTATCCGCAAAAAAGCAGGCACCCCCATCGGCTTAATTGTGGATAACTTTCATGTAGACGGTGGGAGCCGCCTTCGCTACCGACACCCGGCTACGCGGGGGAGCGTGACGCTCTGCTCTTGCCCTTTGAACTTGTGATGCCCAGTTGCCTTGTTCTAGGCACCTTGTGTCCGAAAAAAACAGTATCAGATGGTCTGTGCTGACTCGCAAGGTTGACAAAAAATTTAATTACATGGTATACGCTCATTGGCGGACAGCTTTTCGGTTGATAGTTTTAATTATACTATATGGCTTACGAAAATTCCCAAGCGGAAGGTGAAAATACAAAACGCCCCACGATTGGTGAGATGCGCGATAGAGCAAGAGACCATGTTCATACGGTTGGCGGAGAGATCCGCGGTCTGTTGGCAGATCTTCAAAAAATGCTTGAAACTTCACCCGATGACGAGGGCTCTATGTGGGGATATTATAGTGGATATACCAAAGATGACGTTTAGAAATACATGGAATTGGTACAGGAAGAAAAAGTTTTTTTGGAAAGACATCGGAACTCATAGCAGATGAAGGCGGGTCGGCGCTGTTGCCGGTTAGTATGCCCTCTCAATTTTCACTTGACTGCATCAAGTAAAAACAGATTACTTGTGTGGGCAATCTGTTTTTGTTGCAGTTATCCTTTTAAATGCGAGCGATCATGAACGCTTTGATTTTCTGGTTCATTGCTAGCAAAAAGAATTATACTAGAGATTCTCATGGTCTATTGACAAGGGTGGCACATTTTTGATACACTTAGGGTGCACTAATAAATGACACCAGTATGCCCACTACAAAACAAAGAATAAACATAAGTGTTTCTGACGAACTGAAGCGCTCTCTTGTTAAGCTAGCCAGGCGCGATCGTATGCCTACGGCTACGAAGGCGGCACATCTTATGACCGCGGCTCTTGAAATTGAAGAAGACATGGTTTGGAATGAAATCGCCGAAAAACGTGATAGAAAGGGCGCTCGATTTACTTCGCATAAAAAAGCTTGGTAAATGTTTGAGATCATCTACCATTACCGTGTAGTTGAGGAAGATATTCCAAAGTTGTCTTCGGCTTGGAAAAAAAGAATTAGACACGCGATCGAAGAGAAACTTACTACTCGGCCAGAGGCGTACGGGAAACCCCTGCGGCGCTCTCTCAAAGGATACAGAAAACTTCGCGTTGGCGATTATCGTGTTATTTTCCGGATCGAAGGGAATACGGTAAAAATTTTTGTCATCCAGCATCGTTCGGTGGTATATGAAAATGCGGAGAGGCGGCGATAGGAGGAGCCACATCAAACAAAAAACAGATTACCACAAGGGCAAGCTGCTTTTTGTCGTTTTAATGGAGACGATAGAGACAGGTGGAAAACTCTGGTGAGTGAAATATACAGTATTTACTTGCAAAATATGAGTTTGGATTTTTCGTTTGTCTGAATTCTCAAAAAGAAGAACCCCGCCGGTGTTTTGGCGGGGGAGCAGAGGTTGCTCAGCCTTGTTGCTAGAGATTGATTGTGATGCAGGGTGCATCTGGGCAGTCCACAGGACTCGGAACCCCGAGCGCCTTCTCGAGAGGGCTATAGGTTATGGTCCCTGACTTCCGAAGGGGCGCAGACGCGACTTCCGCGGCCGCCTTCGACACCACCTGCAATGCCGCGATGTCGGGATGGCTCGGATCGCCGGTCGAGCGTAGGATTTCGATTGCTCGTTTCGCCGTACCGTGACCTTGGCCATAGTCGTACTGACCAGCCACGATCCCGACTGCTGAATCCGTGAGGTCGATCTTCAGCCGCTTCCCGTTGAGGTAGTCGAAGGCATAGCATGGTGATGAGGCCATGCACGCCTTCGCATCCTCCTCGGTCATCGTGTCGGGTCCTGGGTTCTTAGTCCCATGGCCGACCTTGCTAGCTGCATTGTAGAGTGTCGCGAGAATCGCAGCTCGTGAAAGACCTCTTGTCTCGATGAGTGACTCCGGCGTGATGGTTCTGTCCACAGCATCCTCCTTTTGGCGTTTGATTGATGGATAACTTAACATAAATTATAACATATAAAAATATATTATGCAAGGTTTCCCAAATCCGGCAAAAACTCGTATCTAAGGTGGAATCGTCAAATTTGCTTATATTTTTGAGTTTGCCCATTGTCATCACCTATGCAAAAAGCACTCTTTCGAGCACTTTTTGCAACGGAAAATGGGATAAAACCATCGTCTGAAAAACTGAAATCATGTGGAGTTGACCGCCTAGCCCGGCTGATCGGCTCACAGCCGGTCGGCCTAGGGGGACGTATGGAAAACTCTTGTTGGTCAGATTTACAGGGTTTTTGTGGTATTGGAGTTTTCGTTGGTGAATATTCTATAGGAAGAAACTTGTCTTGCTTGGGCATAATATATCTATTTTTCTCTTTGATTTGATGAGTTTACAAAGAAAGCTTTAGGGGTTTACAAAGGAGCATGGGTTGGTTTACAATGGATTAATGACAGAAAATAGCAATAAAATAAGAGATTTCATTCTTAGCCAAGTAGAACACCATCCATCAGATTTGGCATCTTTTGTTGCTGAGAAATTTGGATTTTCAAGACAAAGGGCACACGCGTATGTGGCTAGAGAAGTGGGGGGTGGAAAAATAATCAAAATCGGCACTACAAGGCGAACTCGCTATTTTCTTGTAGGCGGGAAACACATTGAATTTAGGTTACAGATAGCGCACGGCCTGGAGGAAGATCGGGTGTGGTCTAAATATGTAAAGCCGATGCTGTTAAAATATCCAGAAAATATTCAGAAAATCAGCAATTATGGATTTACTGAAATTTTCAACAATGCGATTGATCACTCACAAGGAACTACAATTTATACCAATATTGAAATTAGCGATGGCGAGCTCAAAATAACGATAATGGATAACGGTGTGGGGATATTCAGAAAAATCCAGAACGCATTACATTTGGAATCCATGAGGGAGGCAATTCTCCATCTTTCAAAGGGTAAGTTTACAACTGACCCGAGAAAACATACTGGCGAAGGAATATTTTTTAGTTCCCGCATATTCGACAGCTTTTCAATTCTTTCGGATGATATGTTCTATACATTCAAAGACAGAGATTGGTTTCTTTCTTCAGAAAAAGGGGAAGATTTTGGTCATGGAACTTATATCAACATGGTTTTATCCCTGAATTCAAAAAAAACACCAAAGGAAATATTCGACCAATATACAGACCAAGAAATTGGATTTGACAAGACAATAGTTGCGGTCGCGCTTAGCGCCGACCCAAACGATCCTCACGTTTCTCGCTCTCAGGCAAAACGTCTACTCATGGGTCTTGAGAAATTTAAACAAGTTGTTTTAGATTTTAAAGGGGTGGAATCTGTTGGTCGGGCATTTGTGGACGAAGTGTTTCGGGTATTTAAGAATGAACACCCTAGCATTGAAATTCAATCCATCAATGCGAATCAGGCTGTTGACTCTATGATAAGGAGGGGGCGCGCTACTCAATAGTAAGCTCTATAAGGAGCTAAATTATTTGGTCAAAAACCCCAGCCATATCGGTTGGGATTTTTGAACAAAATCTGTTGGAGTTGATCGGCCTAGCTCGGCTGGCGCCAAGCCGGCCTAGAGGACGTATGGTTTATCTTGAGCTTGTTGAAAGAAAAACTCTTGTTGGTCAGATATACAGGGTTTTTCTTATGCAGGAGTTTGAGTTGGTAAATATTGGTTTATAAAAGTATGTGAGCCCCGCAGAGATGCTTCTCTTTGGGGCTCGTTGATCTCACATGCTGGAGGGGCGCGGGCTTGCGATGAGACGCTCGGGGCGGTTCAGCCACGGCATATCCTTTCGGACATTTTCCCGACCTTCAGGCAGGGGTCCGTAGCATGTCACGCAAAACCAGTCACTCGTGCGCCACTTTCCGCCTCCCTGAACCGCTACGTCGTAGATCCAGAAGTGGTGGGGGGTGTAGTTGTCGCACGCTCTGCAATGGTTACGTTCGCCGTAACCAGACCTTGATCCGGTTTTGCTGTGACGGGGACTATCCGGAATCCAACAGCCGCATCCGTTATGCCACTGATTCCCGCAACCCCAACCAGAGAAACAGTCTCTCTGTTGGTGAACCATCGCACTCCCGCATTTTGGGCAATGAGGGCGTTTTGGGTCATGCCGCTTCTCGCACTCTCCACAGTGTTTGACCACTCGTATCCTCCGTGTGGGGCAGGTTTAGTTTTTCAGATTCATGAGACACAGAAACACACGGCGAACTCTCGTACCTCTGTGCATCATGAAGCCACCTGAAAATCTACTCGTCCTATTATAACATTTCTATGTTAAAAAGTCAAGAAAAAATACAAACAGTCAAGTATTTACTAGCATTTATAACTATAGTTTTCCCTCCCGTTATCTCTATACCAAAATTACCGCTGTCCAAGCGGTAATTTTATCATGTGGAGACGGTGGGAATTGAACCCACGTGTAGATCATACGGTGCAAGAGATGGTACAGACATATCCCGGCTGAATTTTTTAGAGCATAAAGGATGGTAGCCGGGAGGAAAACCTTTGTGCTCTTCCGAAAGATGTCGCCGCGAAGTTCGGAAACACGCGCGGCCAAGCCCGAATGTATAACACCGTGTACTCCCCGGTCAGGCGCCAGTGAGGACGATGTCCCGCTTCATTTTTTCAAATGAAAAGCGGGATGGAGCTATGCCTTGTTAGGCAAAAGCCGGCGCAAAGCCGATGCGACCGTTGAAGGCAGCAAAAGCTTTTTGCCATGTAGATAAGTTTGCACTTATTTTTTTGTCGGATGATTTACGAGGTGACCGTACGTCCTCGGCCTGGTCTCCTGTACTCTTAATGATCTATCGAGGCCTTGCGCCCCCTAAAACACCCCATCCGATGGGGTGTTCGGGCGATCAATTCCGGCTGCCGGAATTGATTTAGCCCCACCGCATGGACAGATTATTTTAGCGAGCCCCCATCCTATAATTATATTTATGGATGGGGCTTTAGCCTAAAATTTTTGCGAACTAGATTTGGTTAAGTAGTTTTTTAAAATTTTCTTTTTGTCTCGAGCGCCCCACAAACTCTTCAAAAATCTTTCCCTGTGGAATGCATTGGATTTTTCTTCAAAATATTCTTTATGTATCAGTGTTAGCGGCCTTCTGTTTTTCGTAGCAAGCACTTGACCGGCGTGATGTCGCTTGATGCGAGATTCTAGATTATTCGTGCAGCAAACGTATAGTTTTTTATCTCTTTGACTGTATAAAATGTAGACATGCCAGTTCATACATGAAAGTCGCGGCGGATTTCACGTTCGGTCTCACGCTTTTTGATCGTTTCTCGTTTGTCGTGCTTCTTCTTGTGGCGCGCAACGCCGAATTCCAACTTTAATCGTGTTCCTTTATTATAAACCCGAAGGGGTACTAAAGTCAAGCCCTTTTCTGCCGTTTTTCCGGTAAGCGTGCGAATTTCTTTCTTGTGAAGCAAAAGAACTCGCGTTCTCATCGGGTCGTAGTCGCCCGGCGTATTTTTCGGCTGGTAGGGCGGAATGGAGGCGTTGAGCAAAAATGCCTCATTGCCCCGGATGACGACGAACGATCCTGATAAGTTCATACGCCCGTCGCGCACGGCCTTGGTCTCAAATCCGAGCAACTTTAAGCCCGCCTCGTACGTTTCAAGGATCTCGTAGTCAAAATATGCGCGTTTGTTTGTCGTGATAACCGTCATATATATGAAAATATATCATACGGGGCCCAAGAACAATATGGCAACGCGCACCCAGAACCCTCTTTTTTCCTGTAGGTTTTTTTGTTACAGTGGAATGGCATGATGCGAAAGGAGATATCAAAACTTCTTCTCGGGGTGGTGCGAAAGGCATATGGTGGCGTGAAGTTGCCGCCTTTTATCGTTGAGGTGCCGGAAAATCCGGAACATGGTGATTACTCCACAAATGCTGCACTGGTGCTCTCACAAGTGCTCAAAAAAAGTCCGCATGAAATAGGGACGGTTCTCGCAGGCGCCTTACGCGGGGCAAAGGACTTCTCCTCGGTCGCTGTGGCGGGGCCGGGCTTTATTAATTTCACTGTTGCTGACGATGTGCTCGCAAAAAAAATTTCTGATGTATTAAAAAAAGGGAAGACGTGGGGGAACACGAGGGCGGGGAAGGGGAAAAAGGTCATTGTGGAGTATTTTCAGTTAAATATCGCCAAGCGCCCCCACATTGGACACCTGCGCTCTGCCGTTATCGGTGATTCCTTGAAACGAATGTTTCTTTTGGCGGGCTATCATACCATTTCCGATACGCATGTGGGGGATTGGGGGACGCAGTTTGGGATATTACTTCTTGCATTCAAGGGGTCAGGCATGAAGACCAGTGATGCAACTCTTCGCGCCGATCCATTCGGCGTTCTTGAGGGGTTGTATATCAAAGAGAACGAGCGCATTACCGCTGACCCGAACAGGCGGGAATTAGCAAAGCTGGAATTCGCAAAGCTTGAGCGCGGCGGCAAGGAAAACAGGAAGATTTGGAAGTGGATGGTGGATGTTTCCATGGAAAATTTGGAGGCAAGTTCTCGTCGCCTAGGACTTTTGAAATTCAACGAGCACATGGGAGAAAGTGCCTACGAAAAAGCTATGCCAGGCATTGTGAAGATGGCGCTTGAGAAACACGTTGCCAAACAGCTGTCTGACGGGGCTATTATCGCTGACCTATCGGGAGAGGGGCTTGATGAGGCGGTACTCGTAAAATCAGATGGTGCTACGACGTATCTTTTGCGCGATCTTGCTACTATTCTATATAGAAAGAACAGGCATGCGTTTCAGAAGAACATTTATCTTGTTGATGTACGGCAATCCCATCACTTTAGACAGGTTTTCTCTGTAGCTAAAAAACTTGGTTTTGACGGCGTGGGCGAGTCGGTGCACGTTGAATTCGGGTTTATGTCGCTACCCGAAGGGAACATGAGCACTCGCAAAGGGAACGCCATTTCGCTTGTCGCCGTTCTTGGCGAGGCACATGAAAAAGCGCTCGCCGTTATACGCGAAAAAAATCCGAATGTGAAGCACGCCGATGACATCGCATGGTCTGTGGGGCTTGGCGCGATAAAATATTTTGATCTTTCTCACAATCGCCGATCGGACATCGTGTTCCGGTGGGAGGACGCCCTTTCCTTTGAGGGAAATACAGGCCCCTATTTGCAATACACCCATGCGCGTCTGAAAAGTATTTTGCGGAAAGCGAAAATGAAGAAACCGAAAATTCTGAAAAGCATTTCGCCGGATGCACTTGAGCATCGCATCTCGGTCATGCTTCTGCGCCTGCCGGAGGCGATAGGGGCTTCGTTGGAAACATACTCCCCGAATATTCTTGCGAACTATCTTTCCGCGCTTGCGCATCTTGCGAATGAATTTTACCACTCGCATCCTGTTATGCAGGAGGCAGATGCGGCAAAGCGCGCATTTCGTTTTGCGTTGGTTGATGCGGTCGCGGCAACGCTTGAACGCGGGTTGTGGTGTCTCGGCATTGATGCGCCGGATGAGATGTGATATATAAAGCATAGTTCTTTCTCTACTGGTCGGTACCAATGGCATACGGTGAATGCATGAATATCGCATACAAGTATGTTACTGATCTTATCTGCTGCAAGTTTTGTAGGCACTGCCATAATAAGATTGACGTCCATTTTCTTAAAGAACATGCTGATCAATACGGTCCCAAACAGCCATAGGGCTGTTTTTTCTTGCAAGTAAAAACCCTAGCTTTAGCTGATGCGTGGGTCTGTTTCTGCATCGCCTATGCATAGCCACTTTGGCAGAGCAAGGTCGCGAGTCGGGCGCGAGGTGTCGCACAGTAGATTTTGTTACCGCATTGGTCATTGATAGTGCACAGATGCGAGAATGGTGGGTAGGGCAATTCTACTTCTTTGTTGATGAGCAATGGTAACCCGATCTTTTTCCTTTGGATCAACTATGTAACAATTCTAGAGAATTGTTAAATGGAAACGTAATCCCTGATCATTTCTATGTTCCCATCGGTGTAATTGGCAAGATAAAAAGACCACCGGCGATAGCCAATGGTTTTTTTACTCTCGCGCAACATTGCTTGAAGTGCGGCGCGGCCGCCGTTGGTGTTTTAACAGAAAGCGTGGTACTTTTGTGGTGGATCCTTTGCGCTGTTTTCCCGGAGAGATGCCAATGCTTCAGTGGTTGTGGTTTTTCACGCTGGCGCTGGTTGCCAACGCGGCGATTCTCGGCGTACAGTTTTGGCAGGTTAAGCATGCCGCCAACCTCATATTGTTTGGGTACCATTTTTCAAGCGTGTGGACGTTTTGGCTCGCTTTCAGTGCCGTCATGGTTGTCGTGTACTTTCCGATTAATTACCTCTTTTTCTATCTGTACTGGTATGGGTATCATGTGGTGTTTCCCGGACGGGCCTGGCACGTTCAGGAGTCGGTATGGCTTGCCGCTCTTGTTGTTACGTTCTTTGTTGGGTGGCTGTATCTCGGCGAACTTCCTGCAAAAAATGCCATAGTTGCGGTATTCTTTCTTGCGTGCGCTCTTATTGCTATTGTTTGGAAATAGAAAGGAGACGAGATGAAGGACTGCGGCAGGGGCTACGATGAGTGCGAGTGCGATTGTCATACGAGCGAGCGTGTCAGCCACTTTATGGCGTGCTGTAGGGTGTGCGCGTATTGCAGGAAAAACATTACTAAATCGTTGTATGAGTTGCATGTCGCCGATTGCAAGGAGATGTGTGGCATGGAATAGTGCATGAGCGCCGGAAGGCGCTTTTTGGTTGGCGGGCCATCGTGGCAGCACGGCGGAATTTTTTGATTTTTCGCTTAGTTTTCTTTACTATTATATGTATGCAGGAAGATGACAAACAACTTAACGCGCCAGCGCGGGAGGAAAAAATACTCGCATTCTGGGAGCAGAACGATATTTTTGCGCGTACGCTCAAAAAGACCGCCAAAGGAAACCCCTATGTGTTTTATGAAGGTCCGCCGACGGCCAACGCCGCTCCGGGCATTCACCATCTTGAATCACGTTCGTTTAAGGATGTCCTGCCGCGCTACAAGACGATGCGCGGATTCTTTGTTGCCCGGAAGGCCGGGTGGGACACGCACGGACTCCCCGTTGAGATACAGGTGGAAAAGAAACTGGGCCTTACGTCAAAAAAGGACATTGAGACGTTCGGCGTTGCGGCGTTTAACAAAGAATGTCGCGATTCCGTATGGCAATTCAAGGGCGAGTGGGAAAAATCCACGAAGCGGATCGGTTTTTGGCTTGATCTTGAACACCCCTACATCACCTACCAGACCGATTACATGGAAAGTTTGTGGGCGATCATGAAGGAAATTTGGAAGAAGGGCTTTTTGTATGAGGATTTTAAGGTGGTGCCGTGGTGTGCGCGTTGTGGGACGGGGCTTTCAACCCACGAATTGGGTCAGCCGGGCGCATATCAAACACTGAAAGAACGTTCAGTGTATGTGATGCTCGTGATCGTGCGTGCAGGCGGAGGAAAGGATGTACGGGGCGAAGAGGAACATCTTCTTATATGGACAACGACCCCCTGGACCCTTCAGGCAAATGTCGCCGTTGCAGTGAATCCCACTATTGAATATTCAAAATGGAGGATACAAAACTGGCGCGGTTCGGGCAAGGCATGCGTCGTGTGGTCTGCGACCACGCCGCCTTTTAACGCGGGCGAGGAGGTGGAACTGGTAGAAAAAGTATCGGGACAGGCACTGCTTGGCGTGCGGTACGCGCCAGCACTTCCACTTTCCGAGGCGTTGTTTCGGAACCCCGCGTATCGGCGGGGCAATGTAAAGGATTTTTTCATGGTTATTCCGGGGGATTTTGTTTCCACGGAGGAGGGGACTGGCATGGTGCATATCGCACCAGCATTCGGAGATGACGACATGCGGGCGGTAAAAAGAGCATTTGGCGAGGCATATCCGATACTCTTTACCGTGAACCCTGATGGCGCCATGAAGGCAGGAACGACGGGGGCGGGCGTGTTCGCAAAGACCGCCGACCCCGAGATCATAAAAGAACTTGGGCGGAGAAAAGTATTATATTTCATAAAACCTTATGAGCATGAATATCCCCATTGTTGGAGATGCAATACGCCGCTCTTATATTTTGCAAAACGCGCGTGGTGGATACGTATGAATAAGGTGAAGGATCAGTTGCTTGCCAACAACAAAACCGTCAATTGGACGCCTGCGCACCTGAAGGATGGCCGCTTCGGTGAATTTTTGCGCGAGCTTCGCGACTGGGCATTTTCGCGGGAGCGTTTCTGGGGAACGCCGTTACCGGTGTGGCGCTGTGCCGCATGTTTACACGAAGATGTTATCGGGTCTTTGGAAGAACTTCACACAAAGAGCGGGGGCGCTCATAACGCATATATCGCGATGCGGCACGGGGAGTCGGTTTCCAATATACAAAATGTATGCGCCGCACGAAATGGGTATCAACTTACGCTTAAGGGCAGAAAGCAGGTGGAGCAAGTAGCAAAAGGCCTTAAGAAAAAGGGCATTGATCTGATATTCGCCTCGCCGCTTGAGCGCACGCGCGCGACCGCCGAAATCGTTGGGAAGGCCCTGGGGCTGCCGGTAGCGTTTGACGACCGGCTTCTTGAGGTGAACGTGGGGGACTTTGAGGGGCATCCCGGGCACATGTACCACTCATATTTTTCCTCCTATCTGGAAAAGTTCACCAAACGGCCGCCGAACGGCGAGACGCTTTCCGAACTTCGCGCGCGCGTGATGGATTTTATGCGCGATATAGAACAGAAGTATCATGGAAAAAAGATTCTCATCGTTTCGCATGAGTACACGATATGGATGCTGTGGTCGGGGGCGCTTGGGTGGTCCGATGAGGCAACAATCGCTGCGCGCACGGGAAAGAGGAGAGAGGATTTTGTGACGTTTGCCGCGCCGGAAGAATTTTTGTACAAACACATTCCGCGTGATGAAACGGGGACCGCCAATCTTCATCGTCCGTACGTGGACGACTTCACGCTTCCGTGCGCAAAGTGCGGAAAAACAATGCGCCGCGTTCCGGAGGTGGTTGACGTATGGTTTGATTCGGGCTCAATGCCGTTTGCACAGGCCCATTGGCCGTTTTCTAAAGAATCGCAGAAACTTTCGTTTCCCGCCGAGTATATTTCGGAGGCCATAGATCAAACCCGCGGATGGTTCTACACACTGCTTGCGGTGGCAACGCTTCTCGGGCGTGGCGCGCCGTATAAAAATGTCATCTCGCTCGGGCACGTGTTGGATAAGAACGGGCAGAAGATGTCAAAATCAAAAGGCAATGCTATCAAGCCGGATGAAATGATACAAAAATACGGAGCGGATGCCATCCGGTGGTATTTTTACACCATCAACGCGCCGGGTGATCCGAAACGATTTGACGAAAAAGACCTGCAAAATAAAGTACGCGGTTTTCTCGGCACCTTGTGGAATGTGTTCGTCTTTTTTGATACCTATGTTGATTCTGTAAAAATTACTTCTCATCAAAAAAGTAAAAATGTTCTTGACGTGTGGGTGTTGGTGAAGCTTGGCACTCTTGTGCGTGATGTTAGTACTCTTCTTGACGCCTATGACGTCGGAGGGGCGGCGCGCGCCATAGAAGAATTTGTTATTGGTGATCTTTCTAATTGGTACATCAGGCGTTCGCGGCGGCGGTTCCAGAAACCCGAGACAAAGAAAGAAAAAGAGGAGGCGGCGGCGACCACTGGATATGTTCTGTCGGTGCTTGTGCGCCTAACCGCCCCGTTCGTTCCCTTTATATCGGAGGCGATATGGCAGGGCGCGCGAAAGAAACTGGGATTGAAGGAGGTAAGTGTTCACCTTGCGGATTGGCCGGCTGGTGTAAAAAAAGAGCGAATCTCACTTGAGTTGCAAATGGACAAAGTTCGTTCGTGGGCGGCAGATGCGCTGAAGCAGCGGGCTAGTGCTGGTATAAAAGTTAGGCAACCTCTTGCGAAGTTTATAATTGCAAAAAGCGATTATGGAAAAAAAGAGCCATTTGCTCAAGCGCTTTTAGATATTTTGAAGGATGAAATCAATGTAAAAGGAGTTGAATGGGGCAACGTCTCGGCTCTTGATACGGTGATAACGAGTGAGCTTAAAGAAGAAGGATTTGTACGTGAGATCGTGCGGAACATCCAAGAGATGCGAAAAGACCTCGGACTTAATCCACAGGACGCGATTCGTGTGCAATTTTCTTCGTCAACGCATTTTGACGATATGCTATTGCGCTGGAAGGCACTTATACAAAAGGAGGCGGGAGCGAAGCAGTTCGTCATCGGCGGAAAAAAAATGTTCAAGGCCGAGCGGGAACTTGAGGCGGAGGGTGGTTCGGTGTGGGTTGGTATTGACAAAGTATAGTAGAAGTGTTAAAATGTTGTAAGAAAGGAGATGCCAAATGGGCATGAAAGATTTTGACGGCGGGCATCAAGAGGAACACGATTGCGAACTGTTGCGGGCAGAAGGTCTTGCCCTCAACGATACCAAGATTGTCTTCGATGACTATCGGGGGGAGCCGCGCTGGCGGATGATGATATTTACCGAAGATTTGTCTTCATGGTCAGGGGGTTGTAACATGGCTGATGCGCGTATCCGGTTTTGCCCTTTCTGTGGGGCGAACCTCTACGTCTTAGAAGCTGCTGATCCCGTGGGATCAGCAGCAACAAGTGTCCAAGATGGCGGGCCGGCATAACGCCGGCCTTTTTCGTTTACCTAAAAAATGCGATAATCGTATTGTTCGTTTGCTGTTAGTCACAAGCACTAAGTCATCATGCGTATACATTTTACGGAGGGGATCGTTCTCAAAAAAGAGCCGCATGGGGAAGCCGATGCGCTTTTTACATTTCTCACGAATGATTTTGGGAAGATACGGTGCGTTGCCAAAGGGGTTCGCAAACAGGAGGCGAAACTTAAAGGGCACATGGAGGTGTTTTCACATGTCGCGATCGGCTTTGTTATTGGGAAGAATATGTATCGGCTTACATCAGCCGACATGAAGATGTTTTTTCCCCAGATACGCCGGCATCCGCCGGCGCTTCATGGTGCCGCAACGCTTGTGGACATGCTTGATCGGAATATTTTTGAGGAGCGGGATGACCCGCGTTTGTTTGATTTGGCATCTGCAACGCTTCTGGAGCTTGAGGCCGGGGCAGGCGGGGCGCTGTCCGATGGTACCGCGCCGAGAGGCGACGGCATTGAGGGCACCCTGCTTCGTTTTCAAGCGGAGCTTCTTTCCGTTCTGGGCCTTCTACCCGAGGGCGGAGCGCAGGCCGCCTTGGTACGATCTCTTGTCCGGGAGCATCTTGGATGTACCTGGGCGCCGTTCTCTGATATACTGCGGGTAGTATAGCACTACTTTTTTAGGGTAGACACGAGTTCTCATGGGAAAAATAGAGGATCTTCAAAAAAAAATATATTCAAAGGAAGGCGTCGAGTCCCGCCGTTCCGAGGACGAGGACTTCATTGAAATAACGCGTCGCCATGAAGATGATGGCACGAAGCACACCTGGACCGGCACTACCGACGACGGGCTTCTTCGGCGATCGTACAGCGAGGCGGAGGCGGAACCGTCGCATCGTCTGCTCTATGCCTTCATTGGCATTGGCGCGCTGGTCATTCTCGGGTTGGGAGTGTTCATCTATTATCAACTGAATTCCACTCGCATTGAGGCGGGCCTTGTCATACTTTCCGGCGCCGAGGCCGGTGTGGGGGATAGGGTCCGGTGGGAGGTGTTAGTGGAGAACAGAAGCAGTGTTCCGTTCAAAGATGTGGAGCTGGTGTTCACCTATCCGAAGGGCGCAATACCCGTGACGGAATCGGCCTCGGCGAAAAGCTCGCTTCGGGAGCGGGTCAAGATCGGCGACGTAGAGGTCGGCGAGACCAAGCGCTATGAATTTTCTGCGGAACTTTTTGGACTAGAACAGGAAGAAAAGAGCGCGGAAGCACTGCTTATTTATCGGCCGGAGCATTTGCAATCAAAACTTACGGAGAAATTTTCTTGGACGACTATTTTGTCGAAGGTGCCGGTCGTTGTTGCGGTGTCGTTTCCCGAAGAAGTGCGTTCCGGCCAGGAGGTTGATATTGATGTGACCATTGATTCTATTTCGGAGTCGCTGTTTCCAAATATTTCTTTTGGTCTTGATTATCCGGTGGGGTTTGAATATATTTCTTCGGATATCGCTCCGTCGTTTGAGACAAAAAATATCTGGTTTTTGGGGGACCTGCATCCGCGCGCTACCAAAAAGATACACGTTCGGGGGCGCATTAAGGGATCACCTGAAGAGATCAAGGCGTTCGTCGGACGCATAGGAACGTATACCGATGACACGCGCGAGTGGACGACATATGCCGAGGTGAGAAAGGATTCCCGCATTGCGGGGGCGCCCCTATACGTTCGTCAGGAGGTGAACGGGCAGGCCGTGTATATGGCCGATCCGGGAGAAGAATTGCATTTTGTTCTGAAGTACCGGAATAGCTATCGCGAGGCGATCAAGGATGTGTTTGTGAAAGCGAAACTAACCGAGGCGGTTCTTGAGATGGCAACTCTCAATATTAAAGATGGGTTTTATGATGGCAATTCGCACGAGATTGTTTGGAACGCGGGAACGAATGCCGGCCTAAAGGAGCTTTCACCGGGCGAATCCGGAGATCTTTCGTTTATCGTCCGGCTCAAAAAGCAACCGCCTATCCGCACAGCGGATGACAAGAATTTTATGTTGAGATCGTCCGTAACCATTGATACGAAGGCGGTTCTTGCATCTCTTGCGGGCGTGCAGATAGAGTATCGCGATGATGTTGATATAAAATTACACTCCCGCCCGTCTCTTCTTGCGCGGGCGACCCATTATGGTTCGCCCCTTGGAGTGCGGGGAACTCTGCCACCGAGTGTTGGCAAAGAAACGGGGTATACCATTATCTGGCAGGTCGGAAATCTTGGAAATGCCGTCAAAGAAACCAAGGTCACTGCCAGCTTGCCAGGAAATGTGAAATGGCTTACTATCCTCACGGGCGACAAGACGGAAAAGCTTCGCGTGAACGAAAGCACGGGCGAGATTGTATGGGATATCGGGATACTGGATGCTGGGACGGGCATTTTATTGCCACGACTGACCATTATGTTCATGGTGTCCTTGACTCCTGGCGAAAATCTTGTGGGACAAGCGCCGTTGCTTTTGGACAATCTTGTTATATCGGGCGTGGATGCGTTCACGGAGAAGAGTTATCTTTTCAAAGCGAATGCTCTTGATACGCAACTGCGGGAAGATCCGCGCTCCAAGACCGATGAATGGAATGTTCAGCCCTAGTCGGGTAGTGGTGCCACGTTTTTTGCCGGGCGCACACGAGAGCCCGGAACGAGGCGCTATTTTTTAAAAGGAAAAAGTTGTGAAGCGCCATTCGTGTGCGTATGCATGGGGATGGGCGTTCACTGAAGGTCTATGAAGAACTCCATGGAGAATATCATATCACTCGCGAAACGGCGCGGTTTTATTTACCCCGGTTCGGAGTTGTACGGCGGCCTTTCCGGCACGTGGGATTATGGACCGCTTGGGGTTGAGCTCAAAAACAATATTAAGCAGGAGTGGTGGCGGCGGTTCGTGCGTGCGCGAAGCGATGTGTACGGGGTTGATTCAGCAATCCTTATGAGTTCGCGCGTGTGGGAAGCGTCGGGGCACGTAGGAAATTTTTCGGACCCCATGATTGATTGCCGGAAGTGCAAAAGCCGTTTTCGGGCCGATGCGCTGGACATTGCGAAGGGGTGTCCGCAGTGCGGCGCGAAGGATTTTACCGATGCCCGACCCTTTAATATGATGTTCAAGACGAACGCCGGGCCCGTTGAGGATACGGCGTCCGCGGTATATTTGCGACCGGAAACCGCTCAGGGAATGTTCGTTAATTTTAAGAATGTCGTCGACTCTTTTCATCCGAAACTGCCGTTCGGGATCGCACAAATGGGCAAGGCGTTTCGGAACGAGATCACCCCGGGGAATTTTATTTTCCGTTCCCGGGAATTTGAGCAGATGGAGATAGAGTATTTTGTAAAGGAGGCAGAGTGGGAAAGGCACTTCGCGACATGGCAGAGCGCCATGGAAGAGTGGCTCTCGTTCGTCGGACTTGCCGGGAAGTATTCGCTTCGCGAGGTGCCGGAGGGGGATCGGGCGCATTATTCAAAGCGGACGATAGATATTGATTTTGATTTTCCATTCGGACGCGAGGAGCTGTACGGATTGGCGTATCGCACCGATTTTGATCTTTTGAACCACAGCAAAGCATCAGGTCACGATCTTTGGTACTTAGATGAAGAAACACAGGAGAAGATCGTGCCGCATGTGATAGAGCCGACATTCGGTGTGGACCGTACGGTGCTTGCCGTTCTCGTGAATGCATATGCGGAAGAAGAAGTGCCTTCTGGAGATGGTGCCGCCTCGGACGGAAGGGCGCGCGATGTGCGGACGGTCTTAAAACTACCGGCCCGCCTTGCGCCCTACACTGTAGCCGTTTTTCCGCTTGTGCAAAACAAAGAACAGATCGCAGGTAGGGCGCGGGAGGTGTACGGACTTTTGAAAGAGTGGGTTGCCGCGACCTGGGACGGCATCGGAAATATCGGCAAAAGATACCGCAGGCAGGACGAAATAGGAACGCCGTGGTGCGTAACGGTTGATTATCAATCCCTTGAGGACGATACGGTGACCATCCGCGATCGCGATACGATGAAGCAGGAGCGCCTGGCGGTTGCCGAGTTGCTTGGGTATATTGAGAAACATATTTCATAACAGTGGACATATATCACCATGTTCAAAAAAACACTACTACCATCGGGGCTTCGCGTTATGACTGCGCCCATGCAGGGAACGAACACCGTTACGACGCTTGTTATTGTGGGGACCGGTTCTGACTACGAGACCCGCGAGGATAACGGCATTTCCCATTTTTTGGAGCATATGTTCTTCAAAGGCACGAAGAAGCGCCCACGGGCAATGACCATCAAAAACGAGCTTGATTCCATCGGCGGCGTGTCAAACGCGTTTACGACTCATGAGTTCACCGGGTATTGGATAAAGGCGGGAAAAACATTTCTTGATCTTTCGCTGGACCTTCTTTCCGATATCTACAGGAATTCTCTCCTGAAGCAGGAAGAAATAGACCGCGAAAAACAGGTTGTCATGGAGGAGATGCATCAGTACAATGACACGCCAACCCGCTCCATATGGGACCTCTGGGAAGAAGTGTTATGGGGAGATCAGCCGGCCGGATGGAAGATCCTTGGCAGAGAGGATGTTCTGCGAAAGCTTAAGCGAGACGATTTCGTCAATTACTTTTATAACCAATATTCCGCGCAAAACACCATCGTAGTTGTCGCGGGAAATTTTGATGAAGGTGCCACGGTAGAGAAAATAAAGCATTATTTTGCCGGCGTGCGCGATGCCGCGCCCATCAGGCAAAAGCCCGCCGTGCATTTTGATCAGAAGCAGCCGGTTGCGCGCGTTCATTATAAAAAGACCGACCAGACCCACATCTCACTCGGATTTCGTGCATACGAAGCAGGGCACCCCGATCGGTATGTCATTGATGTGCTGGCAACGCTTCTCGGCGGGAACTGGTCAAGCCGCATGTGGGATGTTGTGCGCGATAAGCTCGGGCTTGCCTATACCGTTTGGACGAATAGCGACGCCGATTCCAATCGGGGAACATTCACGACGTATGCCGGTGTTGACCATAAAAACGCGACAAAGGCGATAGGCGCTATGATGCGCGAATATAAGAGGATCGCCGAAAAACCCGTTAGTGCAAAAGAGCTGAAGCTTGCCGTTGACTCTATTAAGGGGAAAACGCTCATTGGGCTTGAGGCGTCAGACGCCGTTGCCGATTTTGTGGGCATAGAGGAGATCATTACTGGGAGCCCCTTAACCGTAGACGAGGTATTTCGGAATATAGAGAAGGTAACGCCTGCGGATGTTTCCCGGGTAGCGCGGAAACTCTTTGTTCCATCCGCTCTCAACCTTGCGGTGGTCGGCCCCTACAAGGATGCCAAGCCGTTTGAGGGATTGTTGAAGCTGTAGGGGTCCGTGTTTTTTTATTTCAAACCTGTTATACTGGATACCGAAGGGTATCCAGTATGTGTTTGATGGTGTTTTCGCGGCAGTGTTTCGGCCGGTGCCTTATCGCTTTTTTATGCAAAGCTCACCCAACCCGCATCCCATAGACATTTCATATAAGGTGTTTATTAAATTTTTTATCGCGATCAGTGTGATCGTGTCTTTGTATTTTTTGCGGAACATTGTTGCAGCACTTCTATTTGCCGTGGTCATCGCATCCGGTATAGAACCGGCCATCTTGTGGCTTCGGCGGTACCGTATTCCGCGAACGCTTGCCGTCATCATGATATATGCCCTTATGGTGTGCATCGTTTCGGGGGTGTTGTATATGATTGTACCGACGGTCATTGAAGAGGCAGACGGGTTTTTTAGCAAGTTCTCCGCTTTTCGCGCAGAAAATTTTCAGAACGTGCCATTCTCCCAAATTCTTGAGATCATTCAGAAGAACGGAACCGGCGTTTTTAGCGGGGGTCTCGGGCAGTTCGGCGCGCTTACCGGAAACATATTCCAGATCATTTCAACAGTATTCGGAAGCGTAGTGTCGGGCGTTATTCTTGTAGTCGTTTCATTTTATCTTGCGGCCCAAGAGCGGGGTATTGAGAATTTTTTGCGCGTTGTAACGCCGCTTGAATATGAGGAGTACATGATAGACCTGTGGTCGCGTTCCCAGGCAAAAATGGGCCAGTGGTTGCGGGCACAGCTTCTGCTCGCGGTTCTCGTGGGGCTATTGGTGTATTTTTCGCTCATTATTCTTGGGTTTGCGACCGGACAGCACATTCAGTACGCGTTCTTGCTCGGACTGCTTGCGGCGGTGTTTGAGGTCATTCCCGTCATTGGCCCGATTCTTGCGGCGGTGCCGGCGGTATTGACCGCGTTCCTTATTGATCCGTATCTTGGACTCATTACGGTGCTTATTTATATTGCGGTACAGCAGATAGAGTCCCAGGTGATAGTGCCGGTGGTGATGGGGCGTTCCGTCGGATTGAATCCTATTGTTGTCGTGCTCGCGCTTCTCGTAGGCGCGAACCTTGGTGGTATTCTCGGCATCTTTTTGGCGGTTCCTCTCGCCTCGGTTTTTTTAGAGTTTATTGTTGATATAGATAAAAAGAAGCGCGGCGCGTTCCAGTATCTGCCGCCGCCGGCGTAATCCGATGCTAGAATCATTTGGTATATCAATACCCGCCCCTAAAAGGCGGGATTTTGTTTTGCACCACATGCCGCATATAATATATGGAGGTTGAACCTCCATATATTATTTATTTGCGCTCTGTACATACGATCCGCCTTTTAGGAGCGGGGTTTTATTTTACGGCGAATGACGCGTTTCGCTATGGCACAAAACGATGTTTTACGCTCTATACCTAATACCCGCCTTTTAAGGACGGGGTTTTGTCGTGATAAGAACATGATCACGAAATGGCAAGGGAAAGTGCGGCGAGAAGGAGGGCGAGTTGCGAGACCTTGCCTATCAAAATGAACTTATTGTCTGTCCATCGGTCGCGCCCAAGGCGGATACTCGCATGCATGAATGTGTGAAAGCGATGTATCCAGGTAATGGGCCAGCGACCCCCAAGCCAATAGACGGGCTGAAGAGAGTCGGGAAGAACGGCTCCTGCAATGGCAAGCGTCAACGGAAGAAGTCCTGCGATGGTGTGTTCAGGTTGTACGGCAAGGTATACGATGGCAGACCCCAGCGCTATGTCGCAGGCGATCTTCATAAGATCGGTCGTGATGAGCGCGCGGTCACGAAGCACTTCGTGTTCGCCGATGTCGCCCCCCTCTATGTGGCGGACTGCGCCGAGCCGATAATCCCAATGGGGGATGGCATCGGAAAGGTAGTGCGAGGATAGCGCTATGAAAAATACGAGAGCGGGATCCGCATGAAAGAACGGTTTTGAAAGGGCGGTTGCGATAATAATGTGGGTTGTAAGCGTCATGTATTAGTTCTCTCTGATCATCTTTCCGAGGATCGCCTGCAGTTCTTCGTCAGAATAAAATTCTACGATAATTTTTCCCTTGCCGCCATCAAGTTTTTGAAGTGATACGCGGGTGCCGAGTTTTTCTTCCAGTTGCCGTTGCCAGGAGCGCGATGCGTGATCAAGAAGCGTTACGTCGCGCCTCTGGGGCATGTCGCGGTGCCCTGTCTTTGCACGGGCCGCAAGCTCCGCTTCGCGCACGTTCAATTTACCGGCAAGAATTTCCTCCAAAAGTTCCACCTGGGCCTCATGGTTTCCTCCCGTAAGGATGGCGCGTCCATGCCCTTCGGAAAGTTTTCCGTACTTTATGGCGTTTTGAATGTTTTCGGGAAGCGTTAAGAGACGAAGCGAGTTTGAAACGTATTCGCGGGATTTTCCTATTTTTTCCGCGATTTCGCGATGGCTCAAAGAGAATTCTTCCGCAAGCTGGCGGAACGCAAGCGCGCGCTCAATGGCGTTCAGGTCTTCTCGCTGGACGTTCTCAATGATGGCAAGTTCCAGCTTCAAACGATTGGTCTCCTCACCTCGGCGGATAATGACCGGGACCTCGCGAAGCCCTGCGATGCGGGCGGCGCGAAGCCGTCGTTCTCCGGCGACAAGCTCATAGCGGACGCGAAGGCCGGTCGGGGTCTCCTCCTCGTGCTTGTAGGCAAGGAGCGGCTCAAGAATGCCGTACATTTTTATGGAGTTTGCAAGCTGTTGGAGCGCGTCGGGGTTGAACTCGCGGCGCGGCTGATAGGGGTTATTTACAATTTTATCTATCTCTATCCAAAAAATGCTTTCCACGGGTCTTCGGCTTGCAACCTCCTCAACTGTTGGTCTTCCACCCTTGTTCCTTGTCGGCTCGGGCGGGGGCTTTATCTTTTGATCTGCAGGGTTTTGATGGGCGGGGGAGGGGGGCTCCGGTCGTGATGCGAGTGTCGCTATCGGCGAGGAGGCAAATGACGGAGAGAGGGTTGTGTGTGAGGCAAGAGCGGCTTGCGGCACGTTCTCCTCCCAAAAACGCACATCCAAATTTCCATCGTGGTACGAAATAGTGTGGCTTTGTTCGTGAAGGGCCTCCTGCACGAGCAAAATATTCTCATGGCGAGAAGATGCGGCGGGCGCGGTGTCGGGTTTTTCCGGCAGTTCCGGTATGAGGGCATCAAGCCCCCGGCCAAGTGGTCTCATGCGATGAATGCTTTTTTAATACCCTCTAATTTTATAATTTCTTGGGCGAGTTTTCTATAGGCCTTTGCTCCGTGACTATAGGGGTCGTAATGGAATATCGTTTTTCCGTGGGATGGCGCCTCTGCAAGGCCGATATTACGCGGGATGACTGCCTCAAACACATAGCCGGGGAATTTCCAGCGGATCTCGTTTTCTACCGCACGGTTCAGCCGCGATTTTCTGTCAAACATGGTAAGAAGCGCCCCCAACACCGAAACATCTGCGCGAAGATTTTTATTGATCATTTCAATTGTCTGCATCAGCTGTGCAAGGCCCTCAAGCGAGTAGTACTCGCACTGCACAGGTATGATAATGTGGTGCGATGCCGTAAGGGCGTTTAGCGTGAGAAGGCCCAATGAGGGCGGCGAGTCAATGATAATATAGTCATAGTCGTCTGTCACGGCTCGCAATGCCTCGCGGAGTTTGAATTCACGGCCCCGCTCTGCCACGAGCTCAATCGCGGCTCCTGCAAGATCGGCGGTTGCTGGAAGAACATCAATGCCGCCCGTTCTGGTCTTTCGGATCGCATCGCGCACGGCGGATCTTCCCATAAGCACGTCGTAGGTGCTTCGTTCAACTTTTCGCGGGTTTACTCCGATGCCCGATGTCGCATTCGCCTGCGGATCAATATCAACAATGAGCACTTTTTTTCCGAATGCGCGGAGATACGCGCCGGTATTGACCGCGCTTGTCGTCTTTCCTACGCCGCCTTTTTGGTTAAAAAATGAGATAATGCGCACCATGATCCTTGTAAGCATACAAAAAATCGGGCGTTTTGACAACTGTTGAGTTTTGGTGCATTTTCAGATACTATTTCTTTGTTGTGATGAGTGATGAGCTTGCGGTCGGTCTTGGGCAGTATGCCCCGGACGAGCAGCAGAGCTGACACCACCCGGCACAACAGCAACAAGTCCGTGAAGCGGATATTATATGATCGCCCGGGTGGTGGAATGGCAGACACGCACGACTC
>MHQW01000041.1:11777-19589 GCA_001820785.1 Candidatus Sungbacteria bacterium RIFCSPLOWO2_02_FULL_51_17 | reverse complement strand
ATCGCCCGGGTGGTGGAATGGCAGACACGCACGACTCAAAATCGTGTGCCGAAAGGCATGGGAGTTCGACTCTCCCCCTGGGCATTTAGTGAACAGTGGGATGCCGAAAGGCATGGGAGCTCTACTCTCCGGCACAAGAAAAGCATCATAAGTGGGCATTCTTCTTTTGGGGTATCTGTTAGCTGATACAAAAAAGAGCTATACTGCATTTGTAAAAGTTTGACCAACTTACCAATATGAATAATGAGCTTTACGAAATAATAAAAGTGTATGCCACTAAGGATCATAAGGAGCTGACATCACTGCTTTTGGACAAATCAAAAGATCAGCTTATTGCTCTTTTTAATGATTTAATAACTATTTATATTAATGATAAAAATTCCTCTCTTTTAAGAGAGTATATTACGGTATCCTTGGCTGGCTACACGCCGACAAATACCAAAATTGGATATAATGGATTCAAGCAATCCACCCAAATTGGCGGCAAGGTTATAGCGTGTGAGGCAAAGCCACAGAATCTACATAGCGAAGATAATGGCAAAAGGAAAAGCCCCCGCCGTCTAAATGGTGGAGGGAATTTTACTGATTACACGCATGAGAGATTTGCAAAAGATAAAAAAGAAAATCCCAGCATGCTTATTAGTGGTTTTGTTGATGGTGAATTGATTTATGTATTAGAATTTCCTTTTACCAACCCATCCTTTGTGAAAAGATTAAAGACTCTGCTTAAAAAAAGATTTCCAAACGGACGCAAAGCCGGCAATTTTTTGCGTAGCGCAAACTTTACATTTGAGCATTATAAAAGCTGCAAAGAGCTAAATATAGTATATCTTCAAAAGGATAAATTAGAAAAACACAAACGGCAACTTACGGAAAAATATTACACATTTTTATTTAAAAAAGTAGAACATGTGGCCAAAAGATAAAATAATTCATGGTGATGCTCTTGATATTTTAGAAAAAATTGAGGACAATTTTGTTGATTTAGGAATTACATCGCCACCGTATAATAAAGGAGAAAAGCATCAGGGCTGGCTGGTAAAGAATGTCCGGTATAATGGGGCAAGTGATAGGGCGCCAGAAGAAGTTTATCAAAAGCAACAAGTTGACGTACTGAATGAACTTTTTAGGGTCATAAAACCTGGTGGCTCGTTTTTCTATAATCATAAAACACGGTGGGCACGGGGCAAGATGTTGCACCCGATGGAATGGCTACAAAAAACAAAGTGGACAATCAGACAGGAAATAATTTGGAATCGTATGATCGCCGCAAATATCAGGGGCTGGCGTTTTTGGCAAGTTGATGAAAGAATTTATTGGCTTTATAAACCACGTGGCGGTGATCAAATTGGGAAAGAGTTAAAATCTAAACACGCCTTATTAACCTCTGTCTGGCGATTTCCACCAGAACGAAAAAATAACCATCCCGCGCCCTTTCCACTACTACTACCAACAAGAATAATTCATTCAATACTGGATGATAAAAAGGGGATAGTATTGGATCCATATGTTGGTAGTGGGACAACCTGCCTAGCTGCCAAACTGCTGGGGTCCAGCTATATTGGGATTGATATCTCAAGGGAATACGTGCGCGATGCCAAGGCCAGGATGGAGAACTATTTAAGTTACAAAAAGGTGGTAGATGAGGAAGTGTCTAGACATATTGTTGGGAAAACATTTACCGATAGGAAGCGAAATAATGAAAATACGGGGAAACATCGCACTGGAGTTTCCGCGTTTCAGGCACGACTGTTGTAGCCTGTTTTGTGTTAATTTTGAGTATATTTTTGCAACGTGCTGAATGTTGTGATTAGTGCAGATCTGTCCGGCATTTTTCATAATTGACGCTGGGGTATTTCAGGCATACCCTTGAAATTAGCTCTTTCCATTCTTATTGCACGAAAAGGTGGTGAGGGTGCATGATCCGCAAGGTTCTCAAGCGGTTTTTACTTTTTGTGTGCGCGCCGCTTTTGTGCTTCATGCTTCTTGGCGGCGGCGCTCTGTGGTATTACATCAATTTCAGCCACAACGACTTTTCTCCGTCCGATGTTGATGTTTTTCTTGGAGCGCAACCGGAGGCGTTGACGGAAATTCTTGATGATGAGGGAGCCCCCATCATTGAGCTGCCGGCGGTCAGCGATTGGCGCCTTCGCACACCCATGTACCGTCGCACGGTGAAATTCGGCGATATGCCCGATGTGATGATACGCGCAGCACTTGCCGCAGAGGACCAGAGATTTTTTTCGCACTCCGGCATTGATTACCAAGCGATCGTTCGCGCGGCCTTTGAAGTGTTTAAGGAAAGTGCGCGCGAAAGTTTTAGGTCGTATCGCCCGCGCATGGTGTTTGCCGAGGGAGGTTCAACGATTACCCAGCAGGTGGTGCGCCTGACGTTTCTTGAGGAAGATCTTCAGCGCGAGCAAAAGGGCGAGGCATCGCGGATGGACAAGATCCGCCGGAAGATACACGAAGCGCGGCGCGCGGTATGGCTTGAGCGGCGGCTCTCGGAGAAGCTCGGGCATCGTATTGCAAAAGAACGCATCTTTGAGGCATTTGCCAATATCAGTTACTGCGGACATGGCCGGTATGGGTTCGGTGCCTGCTCCATCTATTATTTTGGAACTCCGATCAAAAAGATCGCGGTGCCTGATGCGGCTCTTCTTGCAGGCATGGTGCGTGACCCTTGGGAGTATTCTCCCCGCGTTCATCCCGGGCAAGCGGTACTTCGCCGGAATACCATTCTTCGCCTTATGGCGGAGCAGGGAAACATCACTCCGGAAGACGAGAAGCGTTTTGTTGCGTCTCCCCTCCGCCTTGTTTCTGCCACGGGTGATAGGACCATAGCGCCCTCCGTCGTAAAATTCGTTTTGCAGACGCTATGGGGGATGCCGAATTCGGCCACCATCCGCTGGGAGTCGGGAGCGACGATACGCACAACCATCAAGCGGTCATGGCAGATCGAGGCAAATGATGCGCTTGAAAAGGGGCTTGATGAGTATCGCAAGCGCCATCCAGATCACGCGAAAAAAATACAAGGAGCGTTTGTCGTTATTGATAGCCGGTGCCGCGTAAAAGCGCTTGTCGGGGGGTCTCACGCGACATACACATCGTTCAACCGCGCGACGGAGGCGCGCCGCCAGCCGGGATCCGCGTTCAAACCCTTTGATTATCTGGCAGCTCTAGAAGATGGTTTTGAGTGGAGCTTTACGATCAATGATGCCCCAGTGAGTGTTTCCATGGGAAGGGGTCGTCCTCGCCATATCATCGGGAATTACGATGGCCGTTTTTTCGGCAGGATACCCATGTGGCAGGGGCTCGCCGAATCAAGGAACGGCGCTACCGCGCGTCTTGGCATGGAGGTGGGCACAAAAAAGATCGTTGAGGTGGCGACGCGTCTTGGCCTCAATCCGAATATGGAGGATTTTCCGACAACGACGATCGGCGCCGAAGAGGTAACGCCATTGGAACTTGCGTGCGCGTATGCGGCGTTTGCCAACGGAGGATTTCTGTCAAAGCCGCTTATCGTGGAGGAGGTTGCGACCGTCACGGGCGGCATGAAATATGCGTCGGAGCGGATGCAGGTTCTTGAGACCGATATCGCTTCTAAAATGGTAGAAGGTCTTCGGCACACGGTGACATGGCGGAAGGGTACGGGGCGGTCATTGCTGAAGCTGAATATTCCCGTGTTTGGGAAGACCGGCACTACGAACGATTTTCGCGACGCGTGGTTTTGCGGTTCAACATTCGGCGATACGGGTGTTACCGCGTGTGTGTGGATCGGCATGGATGACCGCACACCGTTGGGAGAGCCGGATTTGTGCCGGCCGCGCGATGCAGAGTTGAGAAAACATTGCGAGCCCGGGGCCGTTGCGGCTCTTCCGATATTTGAAAAATTCATGTCGTATATATATCGCGACGCTTCCCCCGAACCGCTCCCAGAAGGCATGGAGGAGCGCATGGAAGAGGCGCACCGACACGGTATTGTGCGTGACTAAAAAGCCCCATGGGGCTTTTTTCTTACAATAAAGAACCATCGGTTTTAGCCGGTGTGTGCCCGTCTGCCGTAGGCAGGTTTAAAGCGTAACGTGGAAACGACGGCAAGCGCATAAGGTGTAGTAATGAAAAAATGCATAGAAGTATGGTTATGACAAGCTGGCGGATATCCTTTTAGAAAAAGCTGGTTTGCGCAACGATGGTCTACAGTGTAATACGATACTATTTTCTTATTCGCGCGAATTAGAGAATAAGAGGATGCAACAATGTAACACGTGGCTATCTATAGATCGCAGGTTTACGTCGCGGCCGGAGTGTGATACGGTCGCATCAGTTCTTCGTGGAAGGCGCACTCATGAAATCCTGGATTCCAGGCCTTGCGCTTGGTATGTCGCTTCTTATTGTCTTGTGGGCGTTCACGCTTGGATCATTCCCACTCGCGTGTCTTGGAGTATTGGGCGCATACTCTGCGGGCCGAACACGCGGCAGTTGGTGACGATATGATGCTCGAGCCGGATTTTCCGAAAAACTGTCACACACTTGACAGTTTTTTATTTTTGTTCTCCAAATATGTACACGAAGGAGCGCGGTTCTTTGAAAGGAGCATAGTAGGATGAAAGCGTTGTTTGCGGGCATCTTTGCGATTCTTGCCTTATGTACATTTGTACATGGTGCGCATGCGGTGGGCATTATGGCGCCACCCAACGCATCCCCTGGCGACATGTTCATGATCGCCATCGGGGACGATGGGACCTCAACGTTTGAGAGCGCTACGTTCAACGGACATGCGCTTGCCACGACCAAGGTCGGAGGACTGCTCCGCGTGGCATTCGCCGGTATTGATGTTGCGGCGGCTTCCGGAACCGCCACCATTGTGGTTACGAGAAGGTGGCCGCTGGGTGATGTTACGACCGAGATCGCGACCGTAGAAATTATCGCAAAAAAGTTTCCTGAGGCACGCGTGAACCGTCCCATGTTGTCGGCTCGCGATACCGAGCGAATTGGACGCGATAAAGAAAAAATCGCCCTTGCAGTATTAGGTGCTTCTCTAGCGCCTCTTTGGGTAGAATCATTCTGGTACCCTGTTCTGCGGCCGCGCGTTTCAAAAGGCGGCGAGTTTGGCATTCGGAGAAAAAGCCGCGCAGGAGTCGGATATCACGCGGGTGTGGATTTCGGGGGAGACAAGGGGACACGTATTCTTGCCGCAAACACCGGCACGGTCATTCTTGCCGAGCCGTTGTTTCTTGAGGGCAATTGCGTAGTGATTGACCACGGCATGGGTCTTCTGACGTTTTACATGCACCTTGATTCGTTCGCCGTTACGAAGGGCGAGAGCGTTGCCAAAGGACAGGTCCTGGGCGTGATGGGGGCGACGGGGCGCGTGACCGGTCGGCATCTTCATTTTTCCGTCACCATGAACGGGGCGCGCGTAGACCCGTTGCGGGTCATCGGCGCTTTTGGTATTGGACCGAGGGGCGAGGTAGAAGATATAAGTCCCGGTGATACAGAAACCGCTGAGCGATCTTCCGTTCCAGATGCTGCGCCCCGCGATGTCCGCGCATGGTCGGAGAAGGCGGAAGACATGCTTTCGCGGGAGAAGGTATCGCTTATGTATAAGACGCGGGTCGTTCTTTCAAAAAAGAAGGGCAAGACCGTTCGCCATAACGTTTCTAACGTTGAAGGAAAGGAAGTGGCGCTTGCGACTCTTACTACGTCCGATACTGTCCGCATCGTGCATCTGACGGCACCCATTTCGCGGCCAGGCACCGGTGGAGAGTATCCCATTACGAACGTACGTCCTGCATCGTGTTCGGCGCGAAGGATCGGCGGCGGGGGCGTGAATACCAATTTTGAGGTTATCTGCGATGGCGCAAAAGAGATCGTTCTTGCGGCTCTGCACCCGCTTGTCGATGAGCGCAACAGACACGCCGTCTTGCAAGCTGGGCGCGCGACATACGTGCCGTACTCCGACGAGATAGCCGCCCCAGTCGTCCTTATGGACGGACAGTCGTATGTTGAGGGGGAGATTGAACGAGCGGTGGTGGAGCTTCAACGCGATCGCGTGTTCTCGCGCGCGGTGCCAGGAAAACTGGTGGCGGATATCTTCAGTCGCGATATGGTGTTTCGGCTGGGACTGATAGAGCATATTGATCATGAAGAGTTTAGGCGGCGCGGCCCTGAATATACCGGAAATAAGGCGCTGACTCTGTTCGGTACGAATCGGGAGCGCGCCTACCAGTACTCTACGAGTTCTGCCGGGGCGCTTTGCCTCATGCAGATCATGCCATCCACGTATATTCCGGTGCGGAACACTTATGGGGAGGCACGTATGCCCGCAAAACCTTTTGACGGCTCGTGCGGCGCGCACAAAGATGCGATCAAGATGGCGTATCTGGTGCTGGACAGCAAACTTACGCTTATGCCGGACTCCTATAAAAAAAAATTTCTTGCGCATCCGGAGGCGTATGGCGTTTTTCTTGCCGTTGCGTATAACGGTGGAGAGCGAAGAGCTCGTGACCTCTATCAGCAGATCGGCCGAGAGCGCCTTTTTGAGATCATGGAGAATTTCTTTTCGCAATTTGATCCGCGCGAGCGCGAGTTCCGGGTCATGCGCGAAGAGACCTGGGTGTATCTGAAAAAGTACATTGAAATAGCAAAGCACTTTTCTGGAGGCGGCGTGTTCACGGACGAGCGCGAGTAAGGCCCCGCCCCTAAAAGGCGGGATTTTGTTTTGCACCACAGGCCGCATATAATATATGGAGGTTCAACCTCCATATATTATTTATTTATGCTCTGTACATACGACTCGCCTTTTAGCGGTGGGGTTTTTTGTATGTAGGTCCGGTAAGCGTCGGTCTGTTGCGCATCCGGTGTTCCATATGGTACTGTTTTGTTGGCTCCTAAAAAACCAGAAAACCAGAATGCACATGGGAAGCCGCTGGTGACCGCATGAACGATCGTGACTGGAGCATTGCGAAGATCCTTGGCGCGATCGCGCTTGGCATATTTGTGCTAACGCTTATCGGATTGGAACGGCTTCACACCCAAAACGACACGGAGGAAAAGGGCAATGGCGATCAAGATCACTCAGAAGGCGGCTGATAAAGTTGTTGAGTTGATGAAGGATGCCGGGTTAGATCCCGGGTCCGCGTTCCTTCGCATGGGAGTTCAGGGGGGCGGGTGTTCCGGATTTTCTTACTCGCTGGAGTTTGACACTGCGACTCATGACACCGACAAAGTGTTTGTCCACGGGAAGAGTGAGGCGCATGAGACGTTAGGCCAGACCTGGGGGTTGTTTGAAGACGGGAAGTGTCCGTGCGGGACTCCTACGGTGATGCCGTTTCGGGTCGTCTCTGATGCGAAGAGCTATCTGTATCTGAACGGGGTGACCATTGATTTTGTCACCGAAGGCCTTACTGGCGGATTCACGTTCATCAACCCCAACGCGAAAGCGAGTTGCGGGTGCGGACACTCATTTTCTACATAAAAACACGGCCTAGTCGGCCGTTTTTTTTACACTTTTTATTTTGTTCAATATATAACGCACGAGAAACGCCGAGAGTATGCCGACAACGGCTCCTCCAAGAATATCGCTTGGCCAATGGACCCCGGCCGTGACACGCGCGGCTCCCATGAATAGAGCTATCAAAAAAAGTATGCCGCCGGCTTTGGGGAAGTACAAAGAAATCGCGGTCGCGATGGCAAATGAAAGAGCCGCATGTCCCGATGGGAACGATCCCGAAGAAGTGTTGTCAAAAAGTGCTCGTGCGTCAGGAAGCATTTCAAACGGCCGTGCTCTTTTATGTAAAAATCTGATCG
>MHQW01000041.1:0-11769 GCA_001820785.1 Candidatus Sungbacteria bacterium RIFCSPLOWO2_02_FULL_51_17 | reverse complement strand
ATAATAAAGCGGCCAAAAAAAGCGGCGCATGCGGCAAGAATGAGCGGTTTTGCATATCGTTCGTAGAGGTGGCGGGACCGCGGCAGCACCATGCACAGCCCAGTGATGCCGCCGAGGGCAAACAGCATCCACAATGTATAGTTTGCGTTGAGGAGAATAAGCCAATCCAGGAATGGCGAGGCACCTGCCCAGGCATTGAGCCAGCGGAAGACCGCAAGATCAACCGTGTGCATAAAAGATATCATTATTTTTTCTTGCGCTGTGCAAGGGTTACGAGGTTTTGGAAAAGCAGTGCGACCGTAAGGGGGCCCACGCCTCCCGGGACCGGAGAAAGATATTCGGCCTTGTGCGAGACCGAGGCGAAATCCACATCACCCACCACCCGGCCCTCCGACTCTGATGTTCCAGCATCTATGACAATGGCGCCTTCTTTAATGCGGTCTCCCGTGATGATGCCTGGCCTTCCCGCGCCGGATACGATGATGTCAGCTTTTCTCGTGAACTCTTCCGGTGAGGGTGTTTTTTCATTTATGACCGTGACTGTGGCGCCCGCATTGATGAAAAAAAGCGTAAGAGGCCGTCCCACCAGCTTTCCCGCTCCAACGATGACAATGTGTTTGTTGGCGTATGACAGCTTGTATTCGTCAAGCAGTGCTTTTACTCCGCCCACGACCGGAGGAAGTATCGGTGATTTACCCGTGACAAAATTTCCGAGAGAGCGCGCCGAGAGCATGTCTACGTCTTTTTCAGGCGGGACGGCGTTTAACACGTACTGGGTGTTTATTCCCTCCGGAAGCGGCAGTTGAATAACAATGCCTGTATTTTTTGTATCATGGACCACATCGGAAAGCATTTTGCGAAGTGCGCTCGTTGACGCGCTAGCGGGAGGTGTTACGAGCGACACCGCGATGCCGAGATGTTCCGCTATTCGGCGTTTTTGCCGAATGAACGCCTGGGTGGAAGGGTCTTCGCCCATGACGACGATGGCAAGGCGAAGTCCACGACCGTATGCCGCAATGGTTTTTTTCAGATCCTCTTTTATTTTTTCTGCAAGCGCTCTTCCGTCAAGAATGATCATAGGTAAAATATAGCAGTATGGGCGCATTTTTTCCAGCGCTGCCTATAAAAAAAAGAAGCGCTATGCTTCTAGTTTCCGCGCGGTATGCCGTTTGGGCAATACCGCGGTGGCCTACTATGCCTAGTGTAGCCAGCGTATGGGTGACCAATACGGCGAGGATTCGCATTCTTGTACACGAACCCATTTTGCAAAAGGACATCTATCTTGGTCTCGCCGACCGGTTGTCCAAGGAATGTGTCCTGATAGGTATGGACATACGCTATTTCGTAGCAGATGCGACGGTCATTCTTTGCGGATGTCCCAAAGAGTTCTACGGTTGCGCACCCGCCAAGAAGCGTCGCGATGGCGATGGTGAGAATGACGGTTCGTCGCATGTGGCTCTCTCCTTATGTCCGGAATCTTTTACAGAGCGTTAGCACATTTCTCTTTGTAGCGTTTATACCATTATTTGTCAATGCATCATGTACGAATCCAGCAATCATGTGCATTTCGCGCTCCTTCATGCCGCGCGTCGTAATGGCGGGTGTACCGATCCGAATTCCGGACGGATCAAACGGCGAACGAGTGTCGTAGGGAATGGTGTTTCTGTTCACAATAATACCTGCTTTTTCAAGCCGCTCTTGCGCATCTTTTCCGGAAATTCCCATAGGCGTAAGATCTATCAGCATAAGATGATTGTCGGTGCCTTTGGAAACGATCCGAAATCCATGGCGCGTAAGTTCTTTCGCAAGCGCTTTCGCATTTTTCACGATCTGCCTGCCATATGTCTTGAATGACGGCTTGAGCGCTTCGCCAAGTGCTACGGCGATGGCCGCCGTTTGGTTGTCATGCGGCCCGCCCTGAAGCGCTGGGAACACCGCCTTATCAACTGCTACCGGAATATCTACGCCACGTGCCCTTGCAATTGCAGATGCGCCATTTGAAAAGATAAGTGCTCCGCGAGGGCCTCGGAGTGTTTTGTGGGTCGTTGTTGTTATCACATCTGCATGCGGGAAGGGTGACGGATGGGCGCCCGCGGCGATAAGTCCCGCGATATGCGCCATATCAACCATGAGGTATGCCCCGACCTCACGGGCGATCTCGGCGAATGCTTTGAAATCAATAATGCGTGAATATGCCGTTGCTCCCGCAATGATGATTTTTGGTTTCTCGTGTTTCGCAAGGCGCCGCACTTCCGCGTAGTCAATAAGGCCTTTTGTGGTAAGGCCGTACTGAACGGATGCATATAATTTTCCCGAAGCGCTCGCTTTCCACCCGTGGGTAAGGTGTCCTCCGAACGGTAGCGACATGCCCATTATTTTTTCGCCCGGCCGCAGGAGCGCAAAGTACACCGCCATATTTGCGGGGGAGCCGGAAAGCGCCTGAACATTAACGTGCCAAGAGCTGTTCAATCCAAAGACCTTTTTTGCGCGCTCCTGGGCCAGTGTTTCTACCTTGTCCGCGAACTCATTTCCCCCATAGTAGCGTTTTCCCGGGTATCCCTCGGAGTATTTGTTGGTGAACACTGAGCCGAGTGCTTCCCGAACGGCGGTGGAGACAATATTTTCCGACGGAATGAGATTGAGGGTCTCTTGCTGGCGTTGTGTCTCCGCCCGGATGAGTGCGGCGACCTCGCCATCTCCCATTTTTAGTGCTCTTTTAAGTTTTTTCATGGTTACTCTATTTTATGACAGTGCGTCCTTTTTGCAAACAAAAACCGGCATGTGCCCGGCACGTGATCGGGAATATCCTTTCTAGCGCGCTATGGCAAGCATGCGATCAAGGTCTCTCTTCGTCATGGCACCACTTCGGACGATGATCGGGTGGGAGCCGGTGATGTCTACGATCACTGATGGTGGGCGCTCGGGAAGAACTCCCGCATCGCAGAGAAGTGTCGGCCGCGTTTCGGCGTGTTCCCATTGGAGGGCCGCTTCATCTGCTGAGCGAACAGGTGCTTTTCCTGAAATATTGGCCGAGGTGCCGGTAATGGGCCGTCCCAGTTTTTCTATCACATCCAGGACGAAACGATGATCGGGCATTCTTAACGCGACGGTGGCGCCGCCGCCGATTGCCGTCTTGGGAATAGTATCCTTTGCGTGGAGAACGACTGTGACCAGGCCTGGCCAGACCTTTTTGAGGAATTCTTCCTTTTGGCGGTCTACATAGGCGATGCGCCGCGCCATTTTAATTGATGATACAAAAAGCGGGAATCCTTTCGCGGGATTTCTTGCTTTTGCCGCAAAGAGCGCGGTCAAGGCCTCCGGGTTGAAGGCATCTACGGCAAGCCCATATACGGTATCGGTCGGAATAAGCAGAATATTTCCTTCTGCAAGAAGGAGTGCGCTATGAGCTACCGCTTCTTCGTGGTGTTCTGTGATGCGAAGTGTTTGCATGTATGTGTTTATGCATGCGTATCATATAAGCGAGGCGATGACACGCGCAAGTTTCACCGGATCGTGGCGGATGAATCCATGTCTTCGTACGAAGTCACCAAGGACTGGCATTGGGTGCTGAGGAAGATCTTCCGGCTCAACAAAGCGCGCCTGTTCTTTTTCGTAGGTTGTAAGCCGGTCTGGCGATGGACGTTTCGTATTTACGAGGGCATAATCAAGCACTCCCTTGCCGATATACTTTTCAACAGTGCCAATAAAATCCCGCGCGGTAAAGCCATGCGTTTCTCCCCATTTTGTCATGAGGTTTACGACATATGCTTTTTTTCCTTTGGTGGCGCGAAGGGTGGTTGCAACACCTTGTACTAGAAGGTTTGGAATGATGCTTGTATACAGATCGCCCGGGCCGATGACGACAAGGTCGGCCATGTGTATAGCTTGTTTTGCAGAGTTGCTTATCGTTGCGCGCGGCTCCAAGAATACTTTTTTTATTTTTAACGCGCCGTCGTGTTTTGGGACATCAATATTTTTCTCTCCTTTGACAATGTAGCCGTTTTCCAGCTGTGCGTGAAGACGGACGTTATCCAATGTTACCGGCACCACGGATCCTTTGACCCCTAAAATGCCCGATGCCTCTTGTATCGCGTTCTCAAAACTGCCGGTGAGGCGCTCAAGGGCGGTGAGCATGATGTTGCCGAATGTGTGTCCCGAAAGGCGGCCCTCGGCGAAACGGTAGTTAAAAAGATCTGACAGCATCCGGTCATCCGAATGGGACATGGCGACAAGCGCGCGTCTGACGTCGCCCGGTGGCAGTATGCCGAACTCTTCCCGAAGAATGCCGGTTGACCCGCCGTCATCTGACATTGAGATGATCGCCGTAAGATGCACCGGATAGTGTTTTAATCCCGAGAGTACGCTAAAGACACCGGTTCCGCCTCCGATGACGACGATGCGTGGTGTTTTTTTTGCGTCTGACATTGTTCTTAATTGTAAGTTGTTGGTTCCCAAAAAGCCAGCGACACGTAACGGGTATGGTGAGTTTTGCGTATGAATAGATGATGGTCGCGGTACTACGCTATGCGCAAACGGTTGCACCCCCAATGTACATGTGCTAGAAAGACGGCAGAGTTCTTTGTCTCTTCACGAGACCAATTTTTTACCAGTGAAAGGGGAGGACGCATGGATTTCAATGCCGAGAAAGAACAGTTTCAAAACATTGTGCGGGCATCAGAATGGCGCCGACGCAAGATCGCGCATGAGCATGTTCTCGTGGAGGATCTTCCCTCGTTTCTTGACCCGGAACACACCTGGATTGATCTGCGGGCGCACATTGGACGCGAAACGCTTGTGTACCCCGGGTGCGTCATCATGGGGGAGTCGGTCATCGGTAAGCGCTGTGTCATATTTCCGCACACTACATTAGTGAACGTTCAAACGGGTGATGAAGTTACTCTTGGCCTTCCACATCTGAAAAACGCGAAGATCGGGGCCAGGTCGGTCATTGGAAGTATGGCGGAACTCAACCGCGCAGAGCTTGGCGCAGGAGTTATGGCGGTTCATCACAGTTATGTGGGGGATACGACCCTGGGAGAGAAGTGTAACGTTGGCGCGGGCTTTGTTACGGCAAATTACGACGGGGTAAAAAAGCATAGGACCACGTTTGGGCCCGGGTCGTTTCTTGGAGTGAATGCGAGCACGATCGCGCCGAACGAGTTTCCTGAAGGAACGCAGATCGCGGCGGGCTCCACAATTCCTGCGTATCTGAAGAATGTTCGTGCAGTTCCGCCGTTCAGCGTCATCATCTCGCGCGTGCGCGAGGTCGTCATCAAAGCGCGGAAAATGATTTCGTAGGTACCTGTATGGTTGCGTGTGTGTGCCAGGGATCATTTCAAAACGTAAAACCGCCAAATATGATGGCGGTTTTTCTATGGTTCTTTTTGTGGAGTGCGCCCTATTTCTTCAAAATTGAAACAGCGCATTTTGATATAATGTTGCTCGCCCCGTTCCCCGGTAAACTCATAGCCGAGGATTTGGTATGTTGCCTTGTATACGACTCCGCGGCGAAGGTTTTGGGACAGTACATCCTTCTCTGTTAATCCCATGCACTTCCAGATGCCAGCCCGGAGAGGCCAGTGGTTATTTTTGGTATCTGCCTGTGTAGGAGCTGTCAAAAAAAGAAACGTATCGCTAGAGCCATGCGAAAATGGAATATGGTCTATCGCTATGTATTGGGAATGGACTGTGGGGATGTCAATGGCTGATGTGTTTTGTGATGGCGGCAGGATGAGGGGTAGGGTGAAGTAGATGACCGTTGTGACAAAAAATAGCACAAATCCCAGTGTCAAAATAACAGTTGCCAGGGGGTGCTTCCACATTGGGTGTCAAGGACACAAGAATTACTGCTAGCATACAGTACGGTCATTTATCTGTCAAGCTTACTCCACCGTCACTGATTTTGCAAGATTACGGGGCTTGTCTACGTCATGCCCGCGAAGCACGCCGAAGTGATAGGCAAAAAGCTGGAGCGGAATAACAGTAAGAAGCGGGGAGAGCATTTCGCGAACGGGAGGAATAAAGATCACATCGTCCGCAAGCTCCGCTATTTCTTTGTCTCCTTCCGTGGCAATGGCGATGACCGGGCCTCCTCGCGCCTTTACTTCTTGAATGTTTGAGATATTTTTTTCGTACACGGAGTCGGATGGGGCGACGCAGATGGAGGGAAAATTTTTATCTATCATGGCGATGGGGCCGTGTTTCATCTCGCCCGCAGAATACCCCTCGGCGTGCGCGTAGGATATTTCTTTTAATTTGAGCGCTCCCTCAAGCGCTACCGGATAGTTATACTTTCTTCCAAGATATAAAAAATTCTTGGTTTTTTGGTATTTTTTCGCGATCGTCTTAATATGAGCGCTTTGCTGCAAAATTTTCCTGATGAGATTTGGAATGCTTTGAAGATCGTCCGCAATCCGTGCGCCAGTTACTACCGACATGTCGCGGCTTCTGCCAAGAAGCATTGTCATGAGGGCAAGAATGGCGACTTGTGAAGTGAACGCTTTGGTGGAGGCAACGCCAATTTCGGGACCAATGTGTTGATACACTCCGGCGTCCGTTTCGCGGGCGATTGAAGACCCTACTGCGTTTACGATCCCAAGCGTCAGCACTCCTTTTTGTTTCGCCTCGGCAAGCGCGGCAAGAGTATCCGCCGTTTCCCCCGATTGAGAAAGCACGAGCATAACATCACCCTCCTGAAATATGGGTTTTCGGTAGCGAAGTTCGGACGCAAGATCAATCCTGGTTGGCATGCTCGCGTATTCTTCAAAAAGATACTCTCCCACGCGTCCCGCAAGGTATGCGGTGCCACAGGCGGTTATGATGATGCGACGCGCCACGCGGAGTTTTTCTTCCATTCCCGCAAGTCCTCCCAGTTTTGCGAGCCCGTCTTTTGGAATGAGGCGGCCGCGGATGGAATTTTCTATGGCTTCCGGTTGTGCGAAGATCTCTTTTAGCATGAAGTGCGGATACCCGTCTTTTTTCGCCTCCTCGGGCGACCAGTCAAGCGCTATGGATGTTCTTTCCCGCGGATTATTTTTCAGGTCCGATATCGTATGAGAGCTTGGGGTGAGCACCGCCATATCGCCATCCTGAAGGTAGACGACATCGCGCGTGTGCTTCAACACGGCGGACGCGTCGGACGCCACAATGTATTCTCCTTTCCCGAGCCCTAGAAGAAGCGGAGAAAAATTACGCGCGGCAACAAGTTTTTTTGGGTCTCTGCGGTCAAGCGCTACAATGCCATATGTTCCTTTGAGCCGCATGAGCGCTACGCGCACGGCTTCTTCAAAGGGAAGACCGTTGTCTTTGTTTCGTATCTCCTCTATAAGATGTGCTATGACCTCGGTGTCGGTCTCGGATCGGAACGTATGCCCCGTTTTTTTGAGCTCGTCTTTTAGTTCCTTGAAATTTTCAATGATGCCATTATGGCAGAGCCAGATATTCCGTTTGCAGTCGGTATGCGGGTGGGCATTTGCCTCGGTCACGCCTCCGTGCGTTGCCCAGCGGGTATGGCAAAGCCCCAGAGTGCTTTCGGGCCTGTTCTCGCCTATCTTTGCCTCAAGATTTATGACGCGCCCCACCGCGCGCTGGCTCCAGACGCCTTGCGCCGTGACCAATGCTAACCCCGCGGAATCGTATCCGCGGTATTCAAGTGATTTTATGCCGTCTACAAGTATGGGAAGGGCGCTTCGCGCGCCGATGTATCCTACGATGCCGCACATGGGTGGTAATGCAGAATAATATATGAAGAATGATGAACGATCGGACGACGACCGCGTTCATCAATGCACTATCAATAGAACACGAAAAACAAGATGTTTGTTACGTGTTTACTCGATGACGGGAAGAGTATCCGGAGGAGCCGGATCAATTCCCGCCATCTTGTTGAGCATCTCTTCGCTGATGGGAGCGAAGTTTTTTATTGCCGCTCTTAGGAGTTCTTTTTTCTCTTCGGCCGTCATGTATTGCTCTGGGCCGCCTGGCGGCTTTCCTTCTTTGACCCAGCGTTGGAAATAGTCCCCGATTGAATGAAAGTCAATTGCAACAAGGGAGATATCATCAACATTTTTTTTGATGAACGGTGTTGTGTTCAGTATTTTTTTTCGGGCTTCAGTGAGTTGTTCCACTTTGTATTGTAGCACGGCCGGTCTGGCGCTGATCGTAAATTGGATCCCCAGGCGCCTTTTTTCTTTTATGTATTCTTCGCGTGGCATGTCTATTCCGGCTAATGCAATACCCCGCAATTTTTGTTTTCGGCGTATTTTAAAGTCATATTTTAATTCCGTATCCTCCATGGCGTTGGAGCGCTCAACAACAATACCAGTTTCTGGATTGTTGATAGCAACCCTGGTCAAGAACTCTCGTGCCGCTCGTTCGGCGAGGATGCCGGCATTGCTCCGATTAATCTTGCCATGTGCGTACATTCGCTCAAGGTGGTCCATGGGGATAGAACCTGTGCCGGCGGAGATGTGGTGAAATGTGATCAATTCTCCATCATAGATCTCTTCTATGTCGCGGCGCGCCTCATTAATGGCAAGATGTTTTAGAAGTACTTTCCGCTGTTGTTCCGGCACTGACGGATCAATTGTATACCGAAGTCCCCAACTATAGTCGGCAAGCATATCGCCGAGAGAAATTTGTTTTATCTCTTTCTGTTCTCTAATGACGAAAGAATGTGTTCGCTCATTAAAATACACCGGTGTGCGCTGTTGCTTGTGTGACTCAAATGGATCTTTTCCGGATCGTATAGCTTGAACCTGGAATCTCAAAATTGTTATACGCTCCTGCTTTGCGACCGCGAAGGCGCGTCGTTTCAGTTCTTCGCGAAGAGCGCTAGTTCGCTTACCCACGTATGACTGCAAGCCGTTCATTTTTGCACCAAGTTTTTTTGCAGAATTTCCTTCTTGAACGATTTTTGCTATCGGGGCTGGCAATATTTCAAGCTCCGGCTTTAGGCGGTCAAGCCAGTATTTCACCCACCCCTCGGTGCTTGTGGTCATTGAAAGGTCCTTCAGGTCTCTTTTGCTTATCCATTTGGCAGAATCTTGTCCCAGGTATTTGGTGATTCCCAACAGCTCGTCCCCGGATCTTTCAAGTTGGCGCGTATCAGCTTTTACTACTTGGCTTGTAGTATCTCTCGTCACTTCTTTTATTGGTACTCGCCATCCCAAGGTATCCTCTAAATCTTTTTGTAGGATAATGCTTTCTTCTCCCAGAACACTCTCTTTTTGCAAAAGCTCTTGATCTTTCTGTGGGAAGGAACCTTTAAGATTTTTTAATTCCTTAATCCATCCCTTCTTAAATTTTACACTCTTTGGCAACATACCATCTTCTTGGATAATTCTCCACAATCCCTGTTCCTTTTCGGTAAGCCCGGGAGGTGGCACCCTATCAGGATTAGCACCTTCAAACTGCTCTTGTGGAGTGCTATGCGCTCTATCACTGTTGAAAAGTTGTTTTTCTCCTTCCGACATAATTATATAGTTATCAGTACCCTATTATGCTACATCTTTTTTTACGAATAAAAAAGCCCGCGTTACGTGCGGGTTTCCACAAGAGGGGCAAGTGTGCTTCTTCCTTCATATTGGAAATGAGGTTTTGCGTTTAGCTTCTCCCCCAGTTCTTCTCGTCGGCATACGGATCATCATCAGCGTTCTTATCGGTGTTATGCGCGGTAAGTACTACGAACGCGATACCGGCAATGCCAAGAACGATCAAGGCGCCCAGAAACAAGCGCTTTTTTCTCTTCATGGATGTTGTTACGTTATGTAAAGATCGCATGTTCTCTGTATCATGGGCGCATATAAAAATCAAAAGGCCCGAAAGGGCCTTTTGCACGATAGGATCTAGACAACGATGTTTACGATACGGTTTTTGACGTAAATGAATTTTTTTATGCGTGCGGGATCCGGCACGAACGCTTGAATGCGGGGGCGGGCAAGAACAGTTTTTTTTACGGTTTTCTCCGGTGCGTCCTGCTCACTTTCAAAAGTATCTCGGACTTTACCATTCACCTGGATCGCGATCGTTATCTTTTCATTTTTGATAGTTTCTTCGTCATATGCTGGCCACGGTTCTTTGTGTACCGATGATTTTTTAATATGAGCATTCCATAGTTCTTCCGCCATGTGGGGCGCGAATGGTGCGAGCAGGGTGAGAAGCGCTGCAAGCTCTTTTTTTCCTCTCGCCAGAGGATGCTTCTCATATTCATTGAGGAGGATCATAAGGGAAGAGACGGCGGTGTTGTACCGAAGGCCCGTGATGTCATCTCCCACTTTTTTCACCGTTTTCGCGATAATGCCATCAAGCTCTTGGGTTGATTTTTTGTGTGCGGTCATTTGCGGGGCGAGATTCCAGATGCGATGAAGGAAGCGGTGTACGCCAGTAATGCCCTTCGGGTCCCATGGCGCGGTGCCGTCGTATGGCATCATGAACGCAAGATACATGCGGACGGTATCGGCACCATACTCTGCAACCTCTTTGTCGGGATCCACGACGTTCCCATGCGATTTTGACATCTTTTGGCCATCGGGCCCCAGAACGATGCCGTGGTTTCTTCGTGCGGTGAACGGTTCACTGAAATGGACATATCCGAGATCGTGCAAGACCTTTGTGAAAAATCGTGAGTACAAAAGATGCATGGTGTTATGTTCCGCTCCGCCCACGTACAGCGCGACGGGTAGCCACTTTTTCATCTTCTCTAGAGATGCGAACATTTTTTTGTTCTTCGGGTCCGCATATCTCATGAAGTACCAGGATGAATCAACGAATGTATCCATCGTATCTGTTTCGCGCTCCGCCGGACCCCTGCATTTCGGGCATGTTGTTTTAACCCACGATGTGGCTTTGGCAAGCGGAGAGCGCCCGTCATCGGTTGGCATAAAATCCTTCAGTGGTGGGAGTTGTATCGGCAATTCTTTTTCAGGGACCGGTTGGTATCCACATGAGGCGCAATTGATCATCGGGATGGGAACGCCCCAGTAGCGCTGGCGCGAAAGCACCCAGTCGCGGAGGCGGTACTGTGATTTTTTTGTGCCGCCAACGAATGCTGCTATTTCATCTTTTGCTTTTTCCGAATCCGTTCCGTCAAATTTTCCCGATGCAACAAGGTGTCCGCCACCAATGTATGCTCTATCAAGTACTGGGCAGGTGTGCGCCGGATAGTGGGGGCAGATGACCATTTTAATGGGGAGATTGAATTTTTTAGCAAATTTCCAATCACGTTCGTCATGCGCGGGAACCGCCATAATAGCGCCGGTGCCGTACGAGCCGAGGACGTATTCCGCAATCCAGACGGGAATGCGCTCTTTATTCGCCGGATTTTCCGCAAAAATGCCGGCAGAGATACCTGTTTTTTCGCGCTGTTCCATGCGCTCCAGTTCGCGGTGCGCAAAACTCTTCTCAACATATGCGGAGACATCAGCGCCCGCTTTCCAACCAACCGACATCCATTTTTTTGCAAGTTCGGGGGATATCACAAGAAATGTCGCGCCGAAAAGCGTATCGGGTCGCGTGGTGAATACTTCCGCGTAGTGGGTTCTGTCCGGTTGTCCCGGAATACTCAAGAGGGGAAAACGTATGACAGCACCCTCCGAGCGGCCTATCCAGTGTTCTTGAGCAACTTTTGTGGCATGCGGCCAGTCAAGTTCCTTCAGGTCGTCTATGAGCCGGTCTGCGTAGGCGGTAGTTTTGAACATCCACTGTGCTATTTCCTTTTGCTCAACCGGTGTGTCGCACCGGTCGCATAATCCGCCGATCACCTGTTCGTTT
>MHQW01000040.1 GCA_001820785.1 Candidatus Sungbacteria bacterium RIFCSPLOWO2_02_FULL_51_17 | reverse complement strand
TCCGAAAAAATCCTTTGCCCTCCTTGCCGAATTCCCACACGGCGCGCGAAGCGCGCCCCTCGGTTCCAAAAATTCCGAAGGGTATCTAAGTTTGCTGCGGGACTTGGATTCGAACCAAGATACCAGCCTTCAAAGGGCTGTGTCCTACCATTAGACGATCCCGCAAATAATTTAATTCTCAATTTCGCGAATAATCCTTTCTTTTTCTCTGCGCATCTTTTTTACCTTTTGTTCGCACCTCCTTGCCTCTTGCTCAGTCATAAACAATATTTTATATACCAACTTCAGAGGCCGTTGTGACTTTGTTGAATGTACTTTTCCCTCATTATGTTCGAGAATTCTTTCTGTTAATCGGTTTGTACTGCCAACATAATACCATCTTTTCTTTTCGCTTGAGAGAAAATACACATACCAATTCTTCATATCTTTCTACCATTAGACCTGCCCGCGCAGGTAGGCGATCCCGCAATAAAAACTTAAACCTTACAGTTTATATCTTAAACCTATACCTTATACACCACATCCTTTCGCTCAACCACCACCTTCCAGCCGCGTTTTTTTGCGACGTCATACAACTTCTTATTCGGGTTGAACGCGATCGGATGGTCAACGAGGCGTAAAAAACTGATATCCGCCTCGGTGTCCCCCACTCCGATGGAATGACGAAGGGTTAGGCGATACTTTGCGCACACCCGTTGCAAAATTTTTGCCTTATCGGAGATGAGATCTTCGTACAGAATCTTTCCGGTAAAACGTTCGCGGCCATCTACTGCATATATCCTTCCGTAGACCGTATCAAATCCGAACCTGAACGCAAATGGCTGTACGATATCGGTCGGCGAATTTGAGATGGCAACAAGCACATATTTCTTCCTGCTCAGATCGTGAACGAGGTCGCGCGTAAAACGATACACCCGGTTTTTTTGATATGCCATGACTTTTTCCGCCGCGCGCCATAGCTTCGGCTGACGCACTCCTTTGATGTGCCTGACATAACAGCGAACCAGCGCCTGAATGTATTCTTCATACGACCCTTTCCGGTCAAGCCACCGCCGGTAGGGCTTTTCATACGTGCGGCGCGCTCTTTGAGGAAACAGCCCCTCGTTGATGAGAATATCAACAAGCTCAATGATCAAGCTTGAACGGAATATTGTTCCGTCAATATCAAACACCGCGATTTTTTTACCGGAAGTTCTCATGATGCATGCCTCATGCCTCCCGCGTGGCCATTTCCACAAGCGCCATTTCAAGGGGCAGTTGGGGAATGGGAGAGCGTTTTGCATCGCGCTCCGCCTCAAAGAGCACTTTGATGTTCTGCTCAAGGTCCGTGTGCGAAAACGATCCCATAAGGGATTTTGCAAGCGCTATATCTTGCGGCAACATTTCACCCGCGATAAAACGCTCAAGCTGGGGATCGGTCTTCAAAAAAAGTATCGCGCGAAATCGCCGTAGAAGGACCCGCGAAAGATAGCCGAGATCGTAGCCAATATCCATGGCGTTTTCAACCGCCCCCATAGCGCGCCCAACATCTTTTGCCGCCACCGCTTCCATAAGCGTATGGACGATCTCGCTTTTCGGAATGCCGAGCGTCTCCTCAATATTGGCAAGGGCTATTCGCCCATCTGAAACGGCAAGCACCCTTCCCAAAACACTTTCGGCGTCCCGCATGGAGCCCTCGCCGAGAAGCGCTACTTGGTGCGCCGCCACATCATCAAGTTCATGTCCTTCGGCTTTCGCTATTTTCACCAGGCGCTTTTTCATGTCGGCAACCGCGGGCCGCCGAAAATCAAACGCCTGGGTGCGCGATATGATGGTCTGCGGTACCTTATCAAGTTCGGTCGTGGCAAGAACAAATATTGCATGTGCCGGCGGCTCTTCAAGCGTTTTTAAAAGGGCATTGAAGGCATCTTTGGAAAGCTGGTGCACCTCGTCAATGATGTAGATCTTGTGCGCTCCTATCGCCGGCGCAAGCCGCACTCCTTCGCGCAATTCTCTGATGTCATCAACGCCGCGGTTTGACGCCGCATCAATTTCTATCAAGTTCAACGCCGAACCATCGCTATATGAGACGCACGACGCACAATCATTGCAGGGAGCCGCGGGGCGGTTAAGACAATTCATTGCTTTTGCAAGGAGCCGCGCGGTCGTTGTCTTTCCGACGCCGCGGGGACCCGAGAACAAATAGGCATGGGCAACACGCCCCTGTTTCATGGCGGCACGCAACACACCAATAACATGATCCTGCCCGATTACCTCCTCCCAGTCCTTCGGGCGATGCTTGCGATAGAGCACTAAATGCGATTGTTTTTCATCTTTCATATCAATTGAGTTCTTCAAAATACTAGCATGAATGGGCCGTTTGTAAAAGTGTGTCACCAGACACACTTGTCCCATGCGCGCCGTAGTTCCGGATAACACAAAACCCGCCGGCGGCGGGTGCTGGAGGCGGGCTAGCGCCTGCCCTCTATCCTGTCAAACTCGCTCGTGTAAAAGCTCCCCATAGCGGAAAACATCCCGCCGTCACGGCATATCGCATCCACATCTTCCGTATCCATGCCAAGAAACGCCTGACTCGTAAGATCAGATGCTCTGGCGTTGGCAAGCTGGTCATCAAGCGCCTTGTGCCCTCTCTTCAGCCATCGGCCGTCCATCCGAAGGAAATATGCATACACCTCGCGCGAATCCCCTCCGCGGTGAAGCCCTGCCTCGTTCCAGACGATAAACGGCTTCTCGTGCTCTCCGTACACCAAGACATAATCCACGCGCCCGGCTCCCGCGGACCGCATGTACATGCCGGCGGTAAACACGCTCCCATTCGGCAGAGCACAAGAAAATGTCTTATGGCTCCACGCCTCATATCCGCGCGGAAGATCGGGAGCAGACACGATCGTCTGGGCGCCTGCAGGCGCCGAAAGCGTTACTACCATCACAAGGACGATAAGAAGCGCTCGCATGTCTATGAAATGAAAAAGTATCTGCTCTTTTTATACTCTCTTTACTCTATTTTGTCAAGTTATTTACTTGACTATATTTTATTTTTATTGTACACTGGTACAAGCAAAAAACACCCCATCCCCGTATACGTCGCAAGGAGGCACAATGGGTGCGTTGATGAAAGATTATGGCACGTGCCTTGTCTACAACCGCGTATCGCTTGCGGGGCTGATCCTGCTTATCCTGGGCGGCATCGCTACGTTCATGCAATCCACCCTTGCCCCGTCTCCCGCCAATACCGGCGCTCGCGACATCTTGTTCCATTTGAGCTTCCTTATAAACCTAGGAAGCGCGCTCCTTGGGTTCTCGGGGTTCGGCATTCTAACATGTCTCGCCTATCGGCGGACACTCCGACACATTGATCGGTTCGGGCACGTTGACAAGCTTTTTTCCGAACGCCTAGGGAAGACCTATTGCTGTCTCCGAGGCATGAAACTTGCTATGCAGAAACGCGGAATCTCGCGATAGCGCGCCATATAAGACCATGCACGGAAGCTATGACGGCTTCCGTTTTATTTTTGAAAAATTGACACCTGGTATAGTACCCCCGCCTTGTCATCAGAAATATATATCGCCCCTGCCGGCCCGACTTTTATATCTACGGGACGACCAAGTGCTTCCCCTTCTTGTATCCACCCGGTGATAAAGTCCCTGGGCGCCAACGCCTTTCCCGCATCATCAACACCAACATACACCACCTTGTATCCGGTCGGCTCCGAGCGATTCCATGAGCCATGATACGCGACAAGAAATCCATCACGATATGCATCTGGCACTTTAGAAAATTTGGTAAACGCAATTCCTAATGGCGCGGAGTGCGCAGGAATTTCCACATACGGCGGCGCCTCAAACGGTTCTTGGCACGGGTTCCTAATGTACGTGTTCTTGTCAAAACTAGCGTCATGAATGTTATTTCCGTAACAAATGGGCCACCCGTAATTCAACCCTTCGCGTATGATATTCACCTCATCCGGCGGAATGTCATCGCCCAACCAGTCGCGCCCCATGTCGGTTGCAAAAAGTTCATGCGTTACGGGATGCCAGTCAAAAAATACGGAATTGCGAAGACCCCGCGCAAACTCGCGCACATGCGTTCCATCGGCGTCAGCAATGAGAATCCTCGCTCGCCTTTCATCCGATTCCTTGCACACGTTGCAGGAAGAGCCGACCGCAACAAACAACTTCCCTTCATATAAAGAGCCAGGCGGACCAAATCCGATGGTCCGCGTGAAATGCCCCCCATCTGCTGGCAGGTCAAGAATCGTCTCGCCGGACCCGAGAGTGCTGTTCTCTGCAATATACTGATAGCGCCGAACCCGCTGCTCTTCCGCGACATACATGTATCCATCATGGAACGCAAGACCGTGGGGCCGGTTAAGACCGACGAGAAGCGCACGATGTTCTTCCGCAAAACCGTCATGATCGCGGTCAAAAAGCACCGTTACCATGCCCTCTCCGGTTTGAGTTACGAGCATTGTACCGTTCGGGTCAAACGCCATCACGCGCGCGCCGGGTAATTCTTCCGCGTAGAGCGACAGGCGAAATTCCGGAGGAAGCATAAGCGGGAGCGCGACATCCTTTCCAAGAAGCACATCTCCCTTCGGCACGAGATCGCCGATATCGCGAGAAGAAGAAAAAAGCGCCGGACGAAAAGCCGGCACGAGCGTACGGTAGACAAAAAAGACACCAATAACGAATGCCACCGCACATATCAGAAAAAGTGCTTTTCTCATTTGGTCGCCCCGCGCTTAGCGATATCTTGTTACTGATTCACCTGGGAGGGAGCGGCAGGAGAAGGCGCTCGCTTCTTGAACACAAAGAATTTGAGACCCGTAAAGTTCCAGATGAGATTAAGTACGGTTGCTACAATCTTTGAGGCGACAAGCCAGCGATTCTCGGAAAGGCCAAACAATGAGCCGATATTCGTCGTAAGAACAATGACGGCACCCGTATTGATAAGAAACCCCACGATGGTCACGGCAAGAAATATAAGAAAATCATGGTGGTCGCGCTTTTCGCTTTGCTCGCGAAATGTCCAGTACTTATTCCAGTAATAGCTGTTGAGAAGCGCCGTCAAAAACCCGGGAAGATTCATGGGAGCAAGCCCGCCACCCTTTGTCACTCCGGTGAACAAACTTATCAAGCTTAATACGCCGGAGTCAATCGCAAAGTTTGAAAACCCGATGATGGCGAATTTCGCAAGCTGAAGAAATACCGGAATGCGATGCGCAATGATGGAAAATACCCAAAAACCCGCAACGGCGCCAAGCGGAAATATGACAAAACTTGCCACAATCAAAATAAGCGGATGGACCGGTGCGTCTACCAGCACCAATGTCGGTATCGCAAAAAGCGCAACAAGGCCTCCGACAAAAAAACTAATTCCGGTATCTGTTTTAAACATAAAAATATATTGTTACCTTCGGTACGCTGGATGCGAATACCACCGCTTATTCGCCAAACTGTTTTCTTCGCAACATCCGGTCATAGTGCCGATATGCCGCGAGCATCTGTATGCCGTTTTTTATCTGCCACAAACACTTCTCGCTTTTTTCAACCGAGTAATTGATAAGCAGGGAACGGATATCGCAAAGCCCCTTCGCCGCTTTGTCGTCTATCTCACCGAGCATCCGATCAATATCGGCGTGTGTTCTAGTGCCATCTAAAAACCGCTCAAAAAGGGGCAGGAGCGCGCGTTGCGCCGAACGGGAACTATCCTCCGCTTCTTTCGTTTCGTTTATCGGGCCTTCCTGTATAACCTTCACCCCCGACTCCAACCAAGAGCGAAAACTTTTCTCGTCAAAAGAGGCATACTCTTTCATGCCGAGAGAAATATTGAAAAGTTCGCGAACTTTCGCGACGTGCAGTTCTATTTTTTTCACCTGCTCTTCCGTGATCCCGGCGGCCTCCTCGGGTCGTTCACGGAGTAACTCCTGCACGTCGGCAAACGCATCCGCTCCGACCGCGGCAAATGCCACGGGGATGCATAGCTCCACCTTTCCTAAAAAACTATCACCATCCTTGCCAAGCGATTCCTCAAGAAGGCGCACCAGCGTGTCTGCGGTCGCCATCTTTTCACCAATCATAACCCGGTCAAACGGGTGATGCCCCGCCCCCTCCTCCATGCCCCCGGCAAGAGCATCTCGTGCGATCAGTTCCCGCGCAACATCATGGAATATCGGAAGTGCATTAAGAAACTTATGCTGAACACGCTCTGCAGGTACATACAAAGAGGGCTCTCCTTCATGCTCATGATCTTTTTCTACCGAAGTTACCTGTTCAGTCATAGAATATGTTACACCGCTACATGCGAGCGAAACTCTGCATGATCTCGTGTTCAATCTCGTCCCGGGGGCGCCCGAACGTCAGACGCGAGTACTCTTTCATTTTTTCTATATACTCCCGGTTGAAGGGGTTGGGCGGATAGGTCCTCACGGAAAACGGTGTTGCGGTTTTACCCTTGATGAGCAGTTTAACATAGCAGCTGAAGTTGTCTACATTCACAAGATCGGACGCCATGAACACCGGGGCGAGCTGTTTTTCCAAAAATTCCGCGTCCTCGGATCCCACGCGAAACGCCGCCATGGAGCCAACGTTTCCGAACACGGCTTTTTTGATATTCTCTTCAAGCTGTCCGATGAATTGATGCGCCATGGTAAGGTTCAGCCGGTATTTTCTCGCCTCCGAAAGGATGGTCGCGATGGAGGGCGTAGTGACGTTCTGAAACTCGTCAAGGTAGACGTAAAAGTCGTTGCGGATCTCCTCCGGAATATCGGTGCGGGATAGTGCTGCAATGAGAAGTTTTCCCACGATGATAAGACCCAGCAAAGACGAGTTCAATTCACCCAGGCGGCCCTTGGAAAGATTGATGAGAAGAATTTTTTTATTATCCATGATATCGCGAAAATTGAACGCGGATTTTTCCTGCGCAATAATGGGGCGCATGATCTCGTTTGCAAGAAAATTGTCAAACTTTGAGGTAATATAAGGCACCATGTTCGCAAGAGACGCCTCTCCTCCCGCTTTTTCCGCGATGGTCTCCCAAAAACTTCTCACAACAATGTTCCCGCAATGCGAAAGCTTCAGATCGCGGAAATCCTTGTCGGCCATAACGCGCGATATCTCAAGCATGGTGTTTCCCGTAGACGGGTCTTCCATGACAAGAAGCGTTGCGTTCCGGAAATACTGTTCAAACATCGGACCAAGCGACTCCGGAACGCCTCCGTACAGCTTCTGAAAAATACCGAAAAGCTCGTTTACGACCATGGTCTTCTGCTCCGGAAACCGCGTATCGTATTCAAGCATGTTCAATCCCATCGGGCGCGAAATATCGGCTGGATCAAAGTACACGACGTCCTTGACGCGGTGCTCCGGCACGTACCCCATCACCTCCTCTATCTCTTGCCCATGCGGATCAATGAAGCAGAGTCCCTTCCCATCCTCAATGTCCTGGCGGATCATGTTCTTGAGAAACACCGATTTACCGGTACCGGTCTGCCCGATGATATAAAAATGGCGGCGGCGATCTTCCGAAGGAAGCCGTATCGCTGTTTCGGTGCCGCGATACGCGTTATATCCCAACAGCAACCCCTCCCGCGGCGCATCCGGAGGAGGCGGGGCCTCTTTTGCCTTCACAAACTTGATCTTCGGCGTATCAAGTAATACGTTCGGAAAGTGATACAAGCTTGAAAGTTCTTCGCTATTCATGATCATGGAACCCGCCTCGGAAAACACCCGGAAAGAAAATCGGTAGATGAATTTCTTGAGCGCCGATGGGTTCGTAACGCGCTCAAATCCGAACGAGTTCAGTTCCGGATCCTCAAACTGCGAGAAGGCCGCCTCCAGAGAATCAAGGATCTGCTCGGCCCGCTCCGTAGTCGCGGCAGATGTGATAAGGCGCATACTCACCTGAAAAAGGTCTTTTGACGCTTTCGCCTCCATTCGCTTTAGGTATTCCTCTTCTTTGGGAGTCGCGCGATGCGTCATCTCATCCTTTTTGTCGTTCTTAGAAGAAAAGAGTGCTGAAAATATCTCGCCGAATTCACGGGTCACATCAAGCCCGCGGCCCACATCCTTGAATGACCGCTTTCCTTTATACACATCGCGCACGTGCGATACGATCCGCATTGCCAACTCCCGTCCGACCGGTTTGATATTTAACTGGAACACGGCTCCCTCGCCTTCTCGGGAAAGTTTTGAGAAAGAGTTCGTGATCTCTTTTAGCGGGTCTCCCGGAAGCTCACGATAGGTTTTTACCGGCATCAGCGGCGTTTTCTTCAGAACGATCCTACATGCCGCAGCCGCCCCTTCGGGATTGAAGATATTATAATCCTTCACCCGCTCAACGTATGCTACCGGAAACGTGCCCTGCATCATCTTTTCCATTGATGCGGAGAATTTCCGCGGAACTGCAACGTAAAAATGGATCTCCTCTCCCACATGCGAGACGGCGAGCTCAAGAGAAAGCGTTGAGGCGCCGTAGAGAAACGCGCGCCACGAAGAGTCCTTTATGATGCGAACCGAGGAAAAAAAGTTCTCCATCAACGCGATCTTCTCGCGCACCTGTTCCGCGCCAAGCTCGCGGTCCTTCACATCGCGGGGAAACGCCACCAGAAATAGGTCCATCTCAAACGAACGGGACACTTCTTTTTTCTCAAGCATGCCATTCAGAATATACAAAAACACGCCGATCCCAATGACGACAAGAACGAACAGTGCATAGAGTGCGAAAAGGAACATTGGTATGCTTCCCACGGGAAAACGCGCACGGCGTTTCTATCGGGAAAGTTATTTTTTCTGCATGATCTTTGCGTAATACTCATCAGCAAGGCGATCGTGCAATTCATCTAACAACCACGGCGTCATGGCGCGCGCAAGCGTTACGGCCTCCATAACTCCTTTTTCAAAAGAAAGATCAATGAGCGTCCGAAGCTGGGCCTCCCGCTGTTTCTTTTTAAGGTCTCCGTCCGTTCCGGACACATTGTCCATCGCGGGTGTGGGCTGGATAGGCACCATGCCGCCGGAGAGCACCGGGATGGAAGTCGGGGGTTCAGTATATTTTTCCTTGAACACCTGGCGAAATGTCTCCTTCTCGTCGTGCGTTACTCCTTTTTCGGCAAGCGCCTGTTTTTTCTCCTGAAGCAAGCGTTCAAGTTCTTGTATCTCGGCGGCGGCCGTATGTTCTTGTGATTGGGGAGTAGTAATCTCTGCCATATGATATGTGAGTCCTTTATGGCGAACATGTGGGATCGTCGCCATATAATAGCGCCGTCAGTAAAACCCGCATACTGCCTACTCCCCTATTTTAGCACCACCGGGGAAATAAAAAAAGCCGCATTCTTCTGCCACATTCAAACGCCGCAGCCCTTCGGCGTAGCGTCAAGTTCATACCCCGCGTGGCACCGCTCATGCTGATGCAAGCTTCTTTGCGGTTGTCGTAACCCACTCCTTTGCCGCACGTTCCTGCGCGACGGCTACCTTCTTCCATTGGGCGTCGGCACTCGTCTGAAACTTTTTTAAGGTGCCCTCAAAGCGGTCCATATACTTCTGCTCTTTTTTGAGAACGTCTAAAAGCTGGTCTATTGTCTCCTCGGATAAGAAGGCGGATGACGAGATGATCGCCTCTTTAATATCCTCGGCGAGCATTGAGCGCGCAAGCAATACGCCGACCTCTTGTATCTTTTTTTGCATTGGTGTTTTCATAGGTTAGTTATATACCAGCGACAAGACGCGCAATAATTCCGGCGGCCTGCCCCAATTTCAAAAGATGACCCTGTTGCATGGCTGTATCCATCGGACTTCCTGAAAGTCCCCACTCCTGAACGCCAATATTGTTTGCCTCGGCTATCGCTTTTGAGACCTCCATGATCTGCCCGTCCGTTGGAGCGCCCATCCCCGCCTGTTCAAGAAGAATTCGTGAGGTATTCCATATCGTATCTTTCATAGCAACTTCCCCAACCGCTTGGGCGGCTCCCGACTCAACTGCGGCCTTTGCCCCAAGCCCAAGGATCTTGGGCGCCACGAAGACAACGCCTCCGATCATGATTAATGCCTCAAGCCCACCATAGACATAGTGCATCAGATAATTCGGGTCAAGCTCTTTCATGATGATCTTTCTCATGTCGCGCCATTCGCGCGCGACCTCGCCGTTCTGGTATGAACGCAGTTTTACCTCAAGTTCATCGCGAAGATCATCAAGCTTGTCTTTGGCAAGGATCTTTTCTCCGGAATTAGAGCGGTAGTACCAAAAGTTCTTTCCCTTGATCTTGAATCCGCCAAGCTTTTTGACAAGCTCTCCTTCTGCCTGGTCCAATAAACGCTTGATATGCTTTTCATTTTCCGCGGTCTTCTCGTAAGTGATCAACCGAGAAACCTTTTCATATTCACTTGCCTTTTGGACAGGGCCGGAGCGCGCCTTGAGTTGTTCGGCCTCAAGCCATGCTTCGTTCACATCAAGTTTTTCAAGCTGGTGTAATACAAGTGTTGCCTCCTGGCCCGTTTTGCGGCCAACCTCTCGTCGTGCTTTACCGAATTTTTTGCCCTGATAGAAATCCCAAAGCCCGAACGAAGCAAGACCTTTCAGCCGCTCTTTTGTCCAACCCCACACCTTTGAGCTATTCCTGTTCTTTTCATACGCATCCTGCAATTCGGCGGCATTCTGGCGGCCTATGGGCGCCTGCTCCGGATGCATGACTGCCATCGCCTCGCGAAACATCTCCTGCTTCATCTCCGCAAGCTTTTTATACACGGGAGAGATATCGGTCTCGTTCATTCCTGCCTCATGCGCAAGGCGCAGCTGTAATTCATATTCTTCGCGCGCCTTGACGGCCTCCTCCCGGATCTGCCTTAATGCGTCATCAGAAAAAACAATCTTTGGCTGATCTCTTCGTTCCCGGATGATGCCCTCACCCACGTGTGCAACTTTATGCTCCCGGTTGATCTTGAGCGCGTCTTCATATGTTTTCCATTTTTGATCGGCGATCCACTTATAGTCGGCAACATCCGACTCGTTCAATCCCGACTCTTTGGCGACTTTTTCCCAGCGCTTGTGTTCGGCCTCCGCCCGTTCGGCATCACGTTTCAGTTTTGAAAGATTTTCACGCGAAAATACGGGGTAGCGATCCCGTTCGCCCCTTTCTTGCGCGCGTTCGTCAACGCGCGATCTGGCGGATGTCGGCCGTTCAGCGGGTTGCGGTGCGGGGGTCTCTCTGGGTCGCACTGTGTCAGGATTTGGGGTACCGTCTTCTCGCGGCACATCAACAACAACCGGCTCCGGCCGCCTCGGTCCGGCGTCTGGCGCTCCTTCTACCGGAACACCCTCTGCGGGTTGTGCATCGGCTGGCCTTCCCGCCGTACGCGCCTCATAGCGCGCGGTGCTTTCGGCGGCGGTCATATGTGAAGCATTTTTCGCATCTGCATACTCCTTGTGTGCGGCATTCCACTGATCCTCCGTCACTTCAAGACGTCCGCCACTGGTAGCATCGGTGTTAGGAACATGAACATACTCACCGAGCGGCTCCCCCTGGGGGCCGTACCCTGCGCCCTGCCAAACGGTCCTTTCCGGCAGATCAACATACTTCGCACCTTCTAAAAGCAAATGTGCCTCCGTGAGTTTTCGGCCGGAGGTAATAAGATCGCGAAGCTGTTGATCAACCTCCACAGGATTTGTTGCAATCGGATCAATTGCCCGGGGACGCAAAAATCGTAACGTGAATACACCCTTAAGAAAGTCCAGCACTTTCGCCAAGAATTTCTTATCCTCGGGTCTCGCTCGCGGCCCGCTCTCCGCCTGGCGAATACGTTCCTCAATGTTTTTTATCTGTGCCTCGTAGTCATATGGTTCTCCGCTCCTGGTCGTCTGCTCCTGTAAGCGCATGAGTGTTCGCACAACCTCATCAAGCCGCCGGCCATACTTTTCTTCTTCGGTCTGAGGGCCTTCAGGTGCCGGCGGTTCGTCTGCCGGATGTGCTTCCAGCGCCGGTTGCGGAACCTCTTCTGCCGTTACATCAATAATAACGGGCTCCGGCCTTGGAACGGAATCATCAGGCGTTACGGGCTCCGCAGTTATTATTTCAACTTCCTTTGGAACATGCACCATCGCATCCGATGAGGACACCGATGCGTCGGGAACACTTGGGGCAGGTGGGATAGCCGGGGCAGCTGGTGCCGCCGCTACTGGCGCCTGTGAAGCAATACCGCGTTTTTTTAACTCTGCTTCAAGGGTCGCCCGCTCACGCTCCCACGATGCGCGAACCACGCGCATCTTTTCAAAAAGATGTTCCATCCCCTTCGGGGCCGTTCCGATGCCAACAGTCGTATTCTCAAGACGCCGCCTTACCCTATTCAAACGCTCCTGAAGCTGTTCCGGCGAGAGACCGGCATAGTCCTCTGCCTGCGATGCGGCGGGAAGTTCTTTGGATGCTCCGCCATCGGCAGAGATCCCGGTAGCGGACTTTTCTGCGACTTTCGCCTTTTCATTCCATGCGCGTTCTATCTCTCCGCTCAATTGGTTGACAGTATCAAGCGCCCGCTTGATCTCTTTTGCGTATGTCCCCGGCGCTTTCCCTTGTTCGCTCTTCACCAACTCATCAAGCTCTTTTTGCGCGGCTTCGCGTTTTTTCATAAGTTCTTGAATGTCTGCCGGTGTTTCCGGTACGGGCGGTTTTTCGGCGAGTGCGGCCTCCATTTCTCCTTTTGCACGGGCAAGAAGATCTCCTCCTTCCGCCGCGCCAACCGCAGACCACGGCATGGTCTCATCATCAGTTTGCACTATTTCTCCACGCCGCGACATGCCGCTCAAAAAACCTTTTTGCTGCGCCGCCTTGTCCTTTTCTTTTGGCGCCTCGGGCGGCACGACTGCGTCTGCCGCTTTGTTAAGATCGGGAAAAAGCGGTAAACGTGGTTCACCGGTCTTGGAATCAAGCGGATCTTCTTGTTTCGCTCCCGATGGGATCTCTGGAGACATAAAAGTATTTTTATTATGCCATACTATGCCAAGTGTAGCACATCATATAAGGAAAGAAAAATGCCACATACGCAAGACATACCGGGATATGCACCGCTTATCCACATATCGTCAGAAAAACATCTGGGGATAAGCGTGGGGGTACTGGACGAAGTGAGAACCATTTTACTACAGAGAAAATCGGCTTTTTCATACAGTATGTAGTTTAATCATACACTGCACCCGCTCCATTACTCAATATATCTGCCATTTCGGTAACCTCCTGTTTTAGTTTTTCCGCATTGCCGTGGCCCAATAAACCAAGATATGACTGAGCCGTTTCTGGCTTGCCGTTTTTTTCTTGTATGCGCCGGAACATTCTTTTCTTGGTTGTCGTTCTCAATACCCTATGGTCAGGAAAATGCACCCATCCTAAAAAATCAACGCCGGAAGCAAGGGTGCGTATAGATACTTTGTCGGGGTGCAATTCGAGACAAAGCTCACCCCGCAAGAAGTTCTCAATTTTGGGGAGCACATCCAAAAGCCACTTTTTGTCTTGAGACAAGACAACAAAATCGTCGGCATATCGAATGTAGTGTTTTGCCTTCAGCCGATGCTTCACGAACTGGTCAAACTCGTTCATATACACGTTCACCAAAAGCTGGGAGGTGAGATTACCAAGCGGCAATCCAATACCCACACGTGTCGAATAAAAACTCTCCACTACTTGGGACAGGAGTCCGATAACATCTTTGTCTGATATGTGCCTTGTTATGATTTTGGTGAGAATGGTGTGGTCAACGGAAGCAAAAAACTTCCGTATATCTCCCTTGAGAACCCAGGCGGTCTTGGTATGATTTTTTGACACTTGGTACGCAAAAACCCGAAATCTTTCGATTGCTTTGTGCGTACCCTTGCCCAATCTGCACGAGTATGAATCGGCAATGAATGTTCTCTCAAAGAATGGGTGTAGGATTCTATAGAGCGCGTGGTGCAGCAACCGATCTCGTACGCTTGCCTTGTGTATATTTCTCGGCTTCGGGTCAGAGATATTAAACGCCTCATACGGAGCGTGGCGGTATCGTCCGGCGGCAAGGTCTTGGTGGAGTGAAATAACATTACCCATCAGGTTTCGCTCAAACTCCTGCACGTCTTTTCGGGACCGTTTGCCACGGACAAACTCTCTCCACGCCTCAAGGAGATTTTCAACAGAAGTGATATACTGATATGCATGGGTGAATTGAATCAAAATCCTATACCTTTTAACGCCCCCCCCCCCCACGACCACTGTTGCCGTTGCTACAAAAAATAAAGGCGGCGTATTTGGTATGGTACGGATATTACCAAACGTTACCAAAACTTCATAGGCATTCTCTTGGTCAACGAATTGATACTTTGTTTGTCGAAACCATCGAAGCCGTCTCTATTGCAAGTTTTCTTTCGCGTGATGAAAAACATCCGTATCTGCGCCTTGCGATACGGAAGGTAGACACTCTCAAGATACTTTTAATGGTTTTATGGGAGACAAAATCAATTGATACGAAGAAGTATGCCGCTCTTTCGGTGAATATAGAGGAAATCGGCAGAATGCTCGGTGGTTGGAGCGGGCAGCTTACGAAACAAGCTCACCATAAAGAAAACTCTCCCCACAAACAGCCGGGAGAGAAATAAAGAGAATAGCACGCAAAGCCGCAGGGTTGTCGCCGTTCCAGTCGTTGTCGAGCCGGTTGTAGTTCGAGTACCACCCGCCGTCGCGGAAATAGAGGTAACGCACGAACAGGAAGCCGCGCGAGTCGCGGTTTGCGTATGAGGTGTCGTCTGTGCCACCACCCCTCGAATACTCTCAGGGCTGTATCGTATTTGGTATATAAAATACTCTAACACCTCACACCAAGTATCTTCATTTTTTTGAAGTGTCTGCATACACCACTCTATCCGAAACCGTAGTCGCGGATACTCTCGATGTATGGATACTGGATTCGATAGCGAGAAACCGTGGTCGCCCGCATATTCACCTACTACCGGTTTTATTCTATCAAACAAACATCCCCGTGCCAAGTTGCGGCACGGGGAGGGTTAAAGGACTCAGTTTCAGAGGTCAAGAGGACCCAGAAACAAAGCCCCGAGTTCTAACTTGCACGCAAAGCCGCAGGGCTGCCGCCGCTCCAGTCGTCGCCGAGCCGGCTGCAGCTCGAGTACCACCCGCCGTCGCGGAAATAGAGGTCCCGCACGAACAGGACGCCGCGCGAGTCGCGGTAGATGGTCCCCCAGAAGAAGACCGCCTTGCCCTTCCACACCTTGGGAATGAGGTGGGGATTGGCTAGGCAGAAGTCGAGGACATT
>MHQW01000039.1:18555-32667 GCA_001820785.1 Candidatus Sungbacteria bacterium RIFCSPLOWO2_02_FULL_51_17 | reverse complement strand
ACTCATGATCGGTTCAAGCAATATCAACGTAGCACGCCGCGACGCTTCCTGCAAAGCCATGGAACCTGCTATTTTAAAGGCGGCCTCCGATGAGTCCACATCGTGATACGACCCATAAAAGAGGGCAACTTTCATATCAACCATTGGGTATCCGCCAAGAACACCCCTATCCATCGCCTCACGGATACCTTTTTCAACGGCGGGAATGAACTCTTGTGGGATAACGCCTCCCCTGATCTCATCAAGAAATTCAAAGCCCTTCCCGCGCTCCTGGGGTTCAACACGAAGTTGCACGTGCCCGTATTGTCCGCGGCCACCCGACTGCTTGATGTATTTTCCTTCTGCCTCGGCGGTTTTTTTGACGGTTTCCTTATATGCGACCTGCGGCCTTCCGACGTTCGCCTCAACCGAAAATTCCCGCTTCATACGGTCAACAATGATCTCAAGGTGCAGTTCACCCATGCCGGAAATAATGGTATCGCCCGTTTCAATGTCGCCCTTAATACGAAAGGTTGGGTCTTCATCGGAAAGACGTTTAAGCGCAATACCCATTTTTTCCTGATCGGCCTTTGTTTTCGGCTCAATTTTAAGCGACACTACGGGCTCCGGGAATATGATCCTCTCAAGAACGATTGGTTTGTCGGGATCACACAGCGTATCTCCCGTTCTCGTTGACTTAAGACCTACGATAGCCCCGATGTTTCCCGCCTGAATTTCTTTTAACTCCTCACGTTGATCCGCGTGCATCCGCAAGATGCGGCCAATACGCTCTTGCTCTCCTCTAGTTGAATTCAGTACATATGATCCTGCTGCAAGCGTTCCCGAATACACACGAAAATACGTAAGTTGCCCAACAAACGGGTCGGTCTGCAATTTGAAGGCAAGGGCGGCAAACGGCGCATCATCTTTCAACTCACGAAACTCTTCCGCATCGGTGGTCGGATGGTGGCCCTTGACCGGTGGGAGGTCGGCCGGAGATGGTAAATAATCAACGACACCGTCAAGAACCAACTGTACGCCTTTATTTTTAAGAGCAGAGCCGCAAAAAACAGGCACCAATTTATATGCAAGCGTTGCCGCCCGAAGTGTCTTTTTAAGCTCTTCAACCGTACACTCTTGCGCGTTCAGATATTTTTCAGTCATCACCTCATCGGTCTCAGCGATCTTTTCTACCATTTTCTGGCGCCATTCCTTTGCAAGGCCCAGGTGTTCAGCCGGAATATCCGCAAGAGAGATCTTCTCACCGCGCTCCCCCTCAAAAACAACCTCTTTCATGCGCATAAGGTCAATGACGCCGGCAAAATTCTCTTCAGCACCTATCGGTATCTGCATTGCCACTGCGTGCGGAGTGAGGCGTTCCCAGATAGAATTGAGCGCCTTATCCCAAGAGGCGCCCATGCGATCAAGCTTGTTTATAAAACAAATACGCGGAACCTTATATTTATCCGCCTGCCGCCATACCGTCTCCGATTGGGGCTCAACACCGGCAACTCCGTCAAAAACAACGACCCCGCCATCAAGCACGCGAAGCGAGCGCTCAACCTCTACGGTAAAATCAACGTGTCCCGGCGTGTCAATGATATTAAAGCGATATTCATTATCCTTCGTCCTTTTTTCGGGAGAAAGATAACTCGGCTTCCAAAAACAGTTCGTTGCGGCCGAAGTAATGGTAATGCCTCGTTCGCGCTCCTGCTCCATCCAGTCCATGATGGTATCCCCCGTATGTACCTCGCCGATCTTATGCGCTACTCCCGTATAAAAAAGAATCCGTTCTGTTACGGTTGTTTTCCCTGCATCAATATGGGCGATAATGCCGATATCGCGGGTCCGCTCAATTGGATAGTCGCGAGCCATAAACACAAGTTTCTAACCATCAATTTCCCGATGTCTAACGTCTTACGAGGGCGCCTGTTGAAAATTAGAAACTGAAAAATTTAAACTCTCTTGGAAATTACCAAGAGAAATGCGCAAACGCCTTATTCGCCTCCGCCATACGGTGAGTGTCCATCTTCTTTTTTACGGCATTCCCCTCGCCCTTGGAGGCAAGAACAATCTCTTCGGCTAGTTTCTCTTTCATGGGTTTTCCTGTTTTTCCACGAGCCGCCAAAAGCATCCAACGGTACGCAAGAGCAAGTTTTCGCTCCCCCCGCACTTCGCGAGGCACCTGATATGTTGCCCCTCCTATGCGACGCGCCTTTATTTCAACTAGGGGGGATGCGTTTTTAATAGCAAGATCAAATGTCGTTAATGGATCTACCTTGTATTTCTTCTCCAAAACGTCAAACGTGTCGTATACGACCCGTTGTGCAACTGACTTCTTTCCCGCCTTCATGACATAGTTAATAAACTTGGCGACTTGTGCATTGCCATATTTAAAATCAGGGGCTATTTCTCTTTTTACGTTTCGCTTTCTTCTCACTGCTTATTCTGAACTAGTAATGCTAAACACAGAATAAAACCTTCGCCCTCCTTTTATTATTCTGCATTCACCATTCTTCATTCTTCATTATTTCGGCCTTTTCGCGCCATACTTTGACCTCTCCTGCCTTCTCCCCTCAACTCCCGAGGTATCAAGAACGCCGCGAACGATGTGATAACGAACCCCCGGCAGATCTTTTACCCGCCCCCCGCGGATGACCACCACCGAGTGCTCCTGAAGATTATGGCCCTCTCCCGGGATATAGGCGGTAACCTCCATGCCGTTCGTAAGGCGAACACGGGCAACCTTCCGCAGGGCAGAGTTCGGTTTTTTGGGAGTCATGGTCGTAACCTTGATACACACTCCCCGCTTGAACGGAGAGTCGTAGTGGTTCGGCCTATTTTTAAGTACGTTAAACCCCCGGAGCAATGCCGGTGCCTTTGATTTCTTTTTCCCCTTCACGCGGGACCGTCGTACTAATTGGTTTATCGTTGGCATATAAATGTATTTTGCCACTCTAGCACAAAGGACACTATATCACAAAGCAGGAAAACTCGTCAACCCGCCCGCCCCTCTAAACAGCAGTACTTATGACAAGGGACTCGGTACCACGGACTCCTTTGAAGAATGTGTAAAAATATAAAAACCCATACAGAGTTCTCGTATAAAAAAGCGGGGTGTAATCATTCCCCGCACTATCATTTTGATCGCTCCCGTCTCATCGCGTCTATAAGACCGTCCACCTCCCCATTGTGTATCTCCTCGGGACGAATTTTTACCTGGCGCCCATTTGCCATAAGCACCCCCCAATCCACCATCCACGATCCCGGCTTATATTGGCGAAGTGCAGAAATGAATCGTGACCGGATACATGAGCGCGTATCTGCTTCGGGCGAACGTATCGCCTCGGCGATCAATTCTTCTTCGCCCTCAATGCACGATGTCACCGCGTTTTCCCGCCGTAAACGATTATAAATACCTCGGTCAGATATCTCCGCGTAGAGGAAATCAGCAAACCGCGCCTTCGGACTTGCAAATGCAAGACCCGATGCATTCAAAAAAGAAAGCTTTATCACCCAATCAAGCTCTCGCGACATGCTTTCGGGATTGTGATCAAGCCGGTCAAGGGCATCCCCCCACCGGGAAATGATCTCCTCCTCCTCCGGAGAGAAATTCCGGATAGTCCGAAGCACCATATCAAGATAAGAGCGCTGGATCTCAATGGCGGTATATGTATGCCCGCCCAAAAGAGGAACTGGCTCTTTAAGCGTAAGGTCGCGGGATATGCTTTTCAGCGCCTGCGGACCGGGAACTGCCAGTATCACGGGCGCCTGTGCCCCATATTCCTCACGCGCCCGAAGAACGAGGTGGGTGGTCCCAAGTCGTAGAAATGAAGAAAGTGGCGACATATTTGAATCAGCGTATACCGGTTGTAGCCGCGCGTACCCCTCAGGGCAGTCATCTGAACGGTCTTGAAACTTTATGATGCCGCGCGTGGTGCCGACGGTGGATTCAGAATAATCAAACATGGCCGACTGCGCCTTTTGTGAGATGCAGTAATGCCACCCGAACGCCGGGTCGTAACGGATACCACCTTGCCCATGAAGCACGACGCGGGAGACAAAAAATGGGATCAGAAAATCAATACACTCCCAGAACTCCTTATCGCGAGGATCCCGCAACGGAATCCACGTTCCGCGCTTTGCCAACTGATCGGAGATATAATAGTTTTCATGCGATCCGGTGTAATGGGTCTCGCGCGCTAACGACGCGTCGGTAAAGACCGTATTCCCCTTTGAGATAAAGACGTCGGCGTACGAACTCGGGGCCCCCTGCGCCATATATTCCCTGCGTATGCGCTCAAGAATGACATCTCCGGCTCGCGCGCAAATAACGGCGCGCATGACACTTTGGCACTCAGGCGTTGAATACTCGGGAAGCCGCCCGCCAACAGACTCAAAGTAGAATTTCGCGCCGTTAGACCCAAGCCAATAGGTCGGGTGCGGCAACGCTTCTACTCCATTCCGAGGCGCTGTCATTGATACGATGCCGAGTTCTGCGAGAGAAGGCGCATCATCAGCGCGCATAATGACCGGTCGTAAAAATGCCTGTGGAAGCGCATCACTTGAAATCGTCCCCATGCGCGTGCGTACAGCAACGGAATACTCGGTCTCAAAGCCGAAAAAACGCTTTTGCATGATCTTGTTCTCTCAAAGAACGCATGATGCCGCAAGCATACATGAACATCAGGCAAAAATCCACGAGTGCTCCCATGGGTCCGTGCAAGCAAAAACTCCGCACGCGGAGTTTTTGAGAATACTATCTTATTTTTTGAAATAGCGACGAACCCGGCTAATGTCGGACGTAAAGGGGTCTCTGATACAAAGATCATACCCCAGGATGTGCCAATCCATAGGCCCGGCAAGCTGGAATGGATCGGGATCCCCCTTACACTCCTCATACAAATTCCGGAGAAACTGTGCCCGAAGACGTGCGCGCGTCTTCTCCGGAGGCATCTTGATGGCACGCTCAATTTCGCCCTCTTTAAAAAATTTCTTTACCACGCCACCCTTCTCAAGACGGGAGTAGATCCCCTCCTCGCGAATATCGCTATACAGAAGATCAAACATGCGCGCGCGCTCATCAGAAAATGAATACCGCCGCTTTTTCATTGAGGCCTTGAGCGCATACAGCTTTATCACCCAGTCAAGTTCGCCCGAGAGCTCCTCGGGATCGTGGCGCATGCGGGATACGACCGACTGCCAATACTCAAATACCGCGCGCTCCTCGGAAGACATAGTAAGGTGGGAGACAAGGTTCAAGTACTCCGATTGTATCTCAAGCGCCGTATACCTGGCCCCTTCAGTCGTCTCTGCCCGCTCACACAGTTGCGGGTCAAGAGTAAAGCATTTCAACGCATGGATCGGATCAACCAAGTCGGGAACAACACCATGATCCCCGCGCTCCTCAAGAGCGCGAAGAACAAGGTGCGTAGCGCCAAAACGGAGATACACCGACCATGGCGACATGTTTGAATCCCCAAAAATAAGATGGAGCCGACCCGTACCGCTCGCTGACTGCCCCGGATCACGAGAGATCACCGGAATCATGGGGCGGTATGCGGTAGTCCCGGTACCGGCAACCCTTTCTATTGTAAGCGCTCGCTGGGAAAGTACATACGTCCAGCCGATCCTCGGGCGATATGTCATACCGCCGGCGCCGTGAAGAACTACGCGGGAGGCAAGAAAAGGCGCTATGCGATGCCGGAATAACACTGCGTCCGAAACATTTCTTGTTTCCAAACCAAAGAAGCGCGCCTCGGTAAGATAATTTTCATGGGAACCAAACGTATGAACGTCCCGCTCGGGACATGCCGTCTCCCGCATGAAATCGGAGTTGTTCTTTGTCACATGTGTCCGCGAACCCTTCTTAAAACGCTTCCGAAAATGTTCTGCCCGTTCATACGAGGCGACAATGCGCGCAAGAATACTATCTCCCACCCTGTCATACACAGCAACGTCCCGCGCAGTACGGCATTCGGGAGATGCATGCTCCATGTGATCCCCATCCACATAAAGCTTTGCGCCTGTAGCACCCAGCCAAAAGCAAAGGTCCAGGGAGTTGAACGGTAAAAGCTCTACAAACTCGCGCCCTCGTTGACGTTTGAAATGCTGAAGAATATCAACCGTGGGACTCCCCGGCGAGAATTTCCCGTTGGGGTAGCGAAGAGCCGCCCCATATTCCGTCTCAATGCCCATGATGCGCTGTCGCATGCGAACATTCATATAAAAGAACTCTGGTGAAAGCGTAGCAGAAAGTAGAACACGTTGAAAGAGATGCCCGCATTTCTACGTGCTGATACCATACAAAAAACTCATTATGCCGCTTTTTATTCTTAACAATTACTGAACGATCGGACGGTATGTGTTTAGAACAATAAGCCCCGCCCGTAAAAGGCGGGGCTTGTGGGTAGTGCACAAAATATCATCTGTGCTATCACAACGCGAGTCATTCACGACAAAAGAAAGCCCGCCTTTTACGGGCGGGGCTTGTGGAGGACCATTTACTTTAGTTTTTTAAAATAGCGACGAATCCGATCGGGGTCGCATGCAAAGGGATCCGCGATGGCAAGATCGCCCACCAACCAAGACCAGTCAAAATCCCAGGGGAGGAGACGGAACGGATCGTCATGGCCCTTGCGCCTCTCATACAGGTTCCGAAGGAAGAAGGCGCGCAGATGTGCGCGGGTATTTTTCGGTGATGCGTGCATTGCCCGCTCCACCTCGCCCGCTTCAAAAAATTTCTTTACCACGCCACCTTTCTCAAGACGCGAGTATATCCCGCTCTCCCCAACATAACTATAGAGAAGATCAAACATGCGCGCACGCTCATCACGAAATGTATACCGTCGCTTTTTCATTGAGGCCTTCAGTGCATACAGTTTTATTACCCAATCAAGTTCTCCCGAAAGCTCCTCGGGGTCTTGGCGCAGACGAGACACAACCGACTGCCAATACTCAAATACCGCGCGCTCCTCTTCGGACATTGTAAGGCGGGAAACAATCTCAAGATACAGCGCTTGGATCTCAAGCGCTGTATAACTGATCCCATGCGTTATCTCTGCCCGCTCACACAGCCCCGGATCAAGCGCGAACTGCTTGAACGCCCGCAACGGATCAACAAGATCAGGAATAGTAGTGCTAACTTTCAACTCCTCAAGGGCGCGGAGCACCAAGTGCGTCGCGCCGAAACGAAGATACACAGACCAGGGCGACATATTTGAGTCGCCACAAATGAGATGAAAACGCCCCACCCCACCTCCGAGCTGAGAACAATCCCGAAGAGTGAGCGGGATCAGCGGGCGGTCTCCGGTGGTCCCACAGCCCACCATTCTTTCTATTGCGAGTGCCCGCTGTGAAAGGGCATACGTCCAGCCGGTTATGGGCTGGTACACCATGCCTCCTGCGCCATGAAGAATGACACGGGAAGCGAGAAACGGCGCGATTCGGTGTCTAAATAACAGTACACTGGAAAGATTGTTCCCTGTGAAATCAAAGAATCGCGTCTCGGCAAGATAATTTTCATGCGAGCCGAACATGTGAACATCCCGACCCGGATCTCCGGTCTCGCGCATAAAATCCGAGTTGTTCTTCGTCACATACGCCCTGGTGTTCTTCTGAAAACGCTTCCGAAAATGTTCCGCGCGCTCATACGAATTAACAATATGGGCAAGAATGGCATCTCCCACCTTGTCATACAGTGCGACGTCTCGCGCAGTACGGCATTCGGGAGAAGAATACTCCATGTGCTCTCCATCCTTATAGAGCTTGGCGCCATTTGTTCCGAACCAAAAACAAAGATCAGCGGTATTAAACGGCAACAGAGCCAGAAACTCACCCGCTCGTTCACGCTCAAAATGCCGAAGAATATCCTCCGAAGGATTTCCATGCGAGAACATCCCCGTAAAAAAGCGAAGGGCCGCGCCGTATTCCGTTTCAACACCCATGATACGTTTACGCATGCGAACATGTATGGAAAAGAACTCTAGCGGAAGCGTAGCAAAAAGTAGAGCAATGTAAAAGGGGCGGCAGAGCCGCCACATCACCCTTGCACGAGATCACAAGAAGCATCCTATCGCAGATGTTTTTGAACACCCGTCCTACCACGTCCACCGAACGATAAGATAGTAGAGAATAAAGACAAGCGGTGAGAGAAATCGGGAGAGAAAAAACACAAAAAAGAGAAGAAGAATAAGGGAACGTTCTTCAAGAAATCTTTGCACACCATAATAACGGTACGGCAGCGCGGAAAAAAGCACCTTGGACCCATCAAGCGGCGGGATAGGAACGAGATTAAACACCGCAAGCACAAGGTTTATGATCACAATGACGGAAAACACCTCAAGCATGCTTTGGGCAAACCCAGAAACAAGTTCCGGAATAACACCACCGAAACGGATCGCAAGACCGAATACGATCGCAATGCAAAGATTCGCAAGAGGGCCCGCAACTCCGACAAACGCAGGACCCCACCGGGGATTCCGTAAATTATGAGGGTTGTAGGGTACGGGCTTCGCCCACCCAAGTAGAATAGTAGATTGTCCAAAAAGAAGCGGAATCGCCAAAAGAAGCGGCAAAATGATGGAACCGAACGGGTCAATATGCGGAATGGGGTTGAGCGTAAGCCGCCCGGCATATTTTGCCGTCTTATCGCCAAGAGCGAGTGCTGCAAATCCATGCGATACTTCATGCACCACGACTGAAATGATAAGAATTGCTAGTTGTAGTATGAAACTGCTTGCGGATTCCATTGAAGTATGATACCGTTTGCTACGGATTACGACCGCAAAATGTCCTGCGATGAGCATCAGGCATTTTGCGCTAATACACGAACATTCATCATGAAAACATGTACACTTTGCGACAAGGGCTCGGCCATGGGAGGGAAGCGAAAGCTTCTGCGTGGCCATTATAACTTAACATGGCGCGGAAGAAAATACCCCAACCTCCAGTGGGCGAGGATTCCGACGGGCGAGCGAAAAAAAATCTGCGCCAAGTGCCTGCGAACGCTTGCTAAAACGTAGAAAGAAAAACGTTGCTTCGCGCAATGCTTTTTCTACGATACGAAATGCCGTTTTTCGGTTTTTACTTCACGTCGCAGTTTTTTAAGAAAAGTCCCATGGCTTTTTCTGTTTTTACATCGGGCTGTAGTATACCGGCAGTACGCCCAGTACCAAACTTTCGGGCCATAGCGTAATGGTAGCGCACAAGGCTGGGGGTCTTGTAGCCCGGGTTCGATTCCCGGTGGCCCGACCATTCAAGACGTTTTGAAAATTGAGGGGCATTTGGTTGCTCGCTCACCCCGCCTTCGGGGATCTCGCTTCATAAAAAGTCCTTTGTTTGACAATTAAATCAAACGCCGTGTGGTGGCGCTTTTACAACACTTGACATAGAATACAGCACATGCTATGAGATAGAGTTGTAGCAACCACCTGGCCCTTGAAAGGAGATACAATGCGCCTGGAATATAAGACCAAGCGATCCAATAAGTTCTGGGAGCCGGAACTCACTGCAAACAAGCTCACGCTACGCTTTGGCAGGATTGGTGCCTCATGGCAGAAGCAGGAAAAAATGTATCCTACTTCTTTGCACGCACAAGCGGAGTATCGAAAGCGCCTCTGCGAAAAACTTTCAAAGGGGTACAAAACGAATCCGCAGGATGTGTGGACTTTCCTTCAGAATGTACGCCCGAGCAAAAAGCCGAAAGCAATTGCCTCGCTCACGGTTGCGGAGCATATCAGTGATGAGGTTGCCGACGATGTATGCGCCTACCTTACCCTGTGCGCGCAATACTCTATGCCTGTAAAACAGCTTCAGCGAACATGGAGTATGCTTCAGGACGATAAGGGGGGTCTCTATTATACGCTCAAGGTTGGTGAGCATGGATACTGGCTGGAAGAGTTGAACGGTGCGTACCCGTACGCCGGATCGGAACTGCCGGAACTTTTCGCCACGGCAACTGCCGGCGGAGCAGACCGCTTCGTCTGGGTAAACGACAACGCGTTCGTCTCCATCGTCGGCGTCTACGGCGACCCGGGAGCGGCCGCTGTTGAACAGTGTGTACTTGACAATAAGAGGACCATAGTCGTGGAGGCCGGAGGACTTTCATGGCCGAAACATGTCGGACCAGGCACCCCGATTATCTCTCTCACTATTGGAGCACACGCAAAACTTCGTAATGGAACCACCGTTGAAGTGGCCGGATAAGTAACTGACGATCCTAGTGCCCGCAACATGGACAACAGGAGAACCATTTTTAAAACCCCGCCCTTAAAAGGCGGGTTTTATTTTGCCACACATGGTGCGCTTCGCGATAACACAAAGCGATATTTTACGCTCTGCACATACGGCCCGCCTTTTAAGGGCGGGGTTTCCATTTACAGCTTCAGTGTCTTCTTCCAATAACAAGCGATGTCGCGCGCCTTTTTTTCAGAGATACCGGAGTACGCCTCCGGATTCTGTAAAAGCGCTTTCTGCTCATCAGTCATGCGCTCAACATACGGCGCCATACAGGGCTCTGCGGCTACCGCCTCCATAAGAGTGCGGCCTTCGGCGCGCGCGCGAAGCGAGAGTTTGCGTACCGCCTCATGCGCATCAGGGTGCCCGAGGAAGGCAAGTAAAAGATAAAGCGGCTCGGCCCCAATACTTCCGCGTGATGCCGATAGATTTTCCTTCATACGCGCGCGATTCACCGACAAATGCCCCATCGCATGCGTCATGCGCCCAAGAACAACGCTGGCATAGGCAAGCAACTCTCCGTAGGTTCGCATAGATGCTGAATTAGTAAGATCGCGCTGATGCTCACTTATCTGATCCATATACACCGTCATCATGCGCGGCATGACTATTTTCCATATGCTTTTGTTGTTTTCAAACGTGATAGGGTTCTGCTTCTGCGGCATAGTGGAAGATCCAACCTGGTCTTCCGAAAACTCCTCGCTCACCTCGCCTATTTCGCTTCGCTGTAAGTGCCGCATATCATCGGCAAGATTCGCGATGATACCAAGCATTACCACAACCTCCCCCAGCATACGCGCCATCGGCTCCGGCGGAGCTATCTGGGTTGAGTGCTGACACGCATCAAGCCCAAGCTCGCCCAATACCCGGAACTCAAAGAGTTCCGGATCCACAAAAAGCGCCTGGGCATTATGCGCTCCCACGGCACCGGAAAATTTCCCGCGAATGTTCTTTGTGTGCCATTCCAGCTCCTGAACGGAAAACCCCAGACGGCTTACATATCCCGCGATCGCAAAACCGAACGTTATGGGAACAGCGTGCTGACCATGCGTACGGCCCACCTGTGGCGTTGCCGCTTCCCGTAGGGCGATATCGGCAAGTACACGCATAAGCTCGCGCGCGCCCGGCAGAAGAACATGTGTCATCGTGTCACGAAAGCGAAGGACGTTTGCCGTGTCAATGATATCCTGGGACGTTGCCATATAATGCACGAATGGTTTCGCGCGATCACTCACCCGCGCCCGAATACAATTGGCAAGAGCGCGAATATCATGTTTGATGCGCGCTTCCTCGGCAACTATTTCCGCCACCATAACGGTGGCGCACGCCTGCGTGATCTCTGCCAGAATATCCTCGCCGAAAAAACCGTACGCATGAAGCACCGTGGCAAGGGCCGCCTCCACCTGAAGCTTGTAGCGAATGAACGCCTCTTCCGAAAGGAATTGTGCTATCGTTGGATTCCAATACCGAACATCAATGGGTGAGATGCAATCGGATCTGTCCATATGTTTTTAAGGAGCGATCACCATGTAACCAATACTACCAAAAAATCACATCATTCAAAATAGTGATTTCAAAAAATTTCATCGCTCCCGCACGCATGCCACCTCGTTGACCTGCATCTAAAAGTAAGTTACAACAAGAATACTTCTTTGAAATGAAACACCTCCGTGCCGAACACCGAACAAAGCGAACATCCCTCGTGGGGGGCGATCATGAGGACAAATGTATACGGCGGCAAAAAAATTCTACCGGGATCTCCGGCATACACGCCACCATTCATCGGCAGTACAACGCCGATACAAAAATTCAGCTTCCGCTTTTTTTGGTTCTTGCGTTCTATCGCCTTGTCTATAACGCATCTCCAGACCGAAGCGTCGCGCGAACTTACTCCCGAACGAATCTGCACTATCACCAAAGAAATGTCGGCGCACACTACATATGTTGATCACATCACGCTGAACGTAGGGCCTGGTCGCCTGGAGGAAGTGGCAAGGTGGCTCCTTGCCGATCCCAATTTTACACCGACCGACTATTTCTTTCCGCTTGATGAAGCGACCGGAATGATATCGCTCGTCATTGGAAATCCGCTTCTTCGAATTTTTTTCGCCGTAAACGAGGGGCTTGACGGGTGGACCGAGGAATCAGCCGCGCGCATCCTTGAATTCAGAACCCTCTTGCAGATACTCTTCCTGCACGACCCGACCATCCACATCCCGACAGCAACACTTCAAACCGAGGGTCTTACTAAAATCCTTTCGGTCGTATCACGATCCGAAGACGGCGCGACCACAGAGCGCCTCATTGAGCTCTCCCCCCGCCACAAAGACCCGTCTCATATTACGACATTCGTACAAAAATTCGGAGAAGGAATACAGCATGTCGCAATTGAGACCGACCGCATTATTCCCCGCGACGAGTTTCTCGCCGAGCACCTCCCGAACGACACCGCACTGCGATCAACCGCAGAGATCCTGTACCGGCGCATCGCGACAGAAAAACTTCTGCCGCTTGAGTCCCCGGAAGTGTATCAAGGGATCGCCGGCAGACGCCAGGAAGATATGCAGGAAGTGTTCCAATTTTTCACGAGAGCCCTTTGCAACGGATTTTTCTTTGAGTTCATCAATCGCCAAGCACAAGATGGTGTCATCCCGCGACAAGGTCTCTTTATCCGGGGAACGGTCATGAAGCTCTACCAAGACAAAGAGCGCGAACGAAAGGAACCCCGCCCTTAAAAGGCGGAGTTTTATTTTGTCGCGAATGGCGCGCTTCGCGATAGTACAAAGCGATATTTCACGCTCTATACATACGACCCGCCTTCAAAGGGCGGGGTTTTAAACGCCATATGCTTGGCGCGGCGCCGATACGATCACGCCGCCATCACGGTGCATATCTTTTCTTGTTCCGTGTATGTACCGATGCTATAATGAAGGTGCTTCTGCGATCGGAAAAAGATTTTAGGACAATTCTTTCTTTTTCGGGATGCTTACATCATCCGAGCCCTTGGGCCCTGGATTGCGGCGACCCACTTGGAATAATGCTAAAATCCTTCCCGAACCGCGGAGGCACTAAAAAACACGACTTCACGTCGCGTTTTTTGTATATGCCAAAAAATATTTCGGGAAAAATTCTTACTCCTCCTTCAGCGTATATTGCGTATAAAGGGGCTTGTGGTGCACCAACTCCTCCGGCTTAAACCACACGCCAATTTCTATCTCAGCTTCTTCAGAAGAAGAAGATGCGTGAATAAGATTGAAAATGCCGATCCCCCGTTCATCCGCATACTGAAAAGATACATGGGCGTAATCACCCCGAATGGTTCCGGGTGGCGCCTTCTTGGGCTCGGTATCACCGACAAGTTTTCGTACGACATGCACAATTTCAACACCCTCAAAAACCGCGGCAATAAAAGGGCCGGAGGTAAGCATTTGTATCATCATCTCCCTGACTTTTTCTCCGCGGCGCATGGTAATATCTTCGGTATAATGCTTCATAACAGTGTCACGCTCCGAGACAAGCAGTTTCAACCCGATCATTTTTGCGCCGACCCGCTCAAACCGATGCAGAATTTCTCCGACGATCCCCCGTTCAATTGCGTCCGGTTTCAATAATACTAATGTTCGTTCAAGTGTTGCCATGGTGTAGTGTGTATGTGCGCTTGTTAACCGATTAGAAATAGTGAAAATAGCATACCAAAATTTTTATTGCGTGTCTACTTCTCCTGTATCCACTCATGCCCGCCGGTTGTAAACGTGATACTTCCATCGCTATCGGTCCGAAAAAGCGAAACGTCAAACATCCCAAGACGATCCAAGACCCCTTGATTCGGATGCCCATAGCGATTCTTACGGCCCGAAGAGATAATGGCGATATCGGGCGAGACCGCACGCAAAAATG
>MHQW01000039.1:0-18539 GCA_001820785.1 Candidatus Sungbacteria bacterium RIFCSPLOWO2_02_FULL_51_17 | reverse complement strand
ATGGCGATATCGGGCGAGACCGCACGCAAAAATGGTTCGCTCGTTGAGGTCTTTGAGCCATGATGCCCTACCTTCAAAATATCTGTGAACAGGTCTTCTGCCGCATACATCATCTGGTACTCCTCGGATGCTTCGGCATCCCCCATAAGAAGCGCGGAGCTTGACGCAAACACAAGGCGCCCTACGACCATCGCATCGTGAACATTTTTAAGAGATGCCCCGACGAATGCATGAGCCGGTAGGAATATCTCAAAACGCACGCCATCGCCAAACTCAATAACCTCGCCCGCGCGTGCGATATGTATTGGAGCGCCACTCGCTTCTACGACCCTTTGCCACTCCTCGTATTCTGCCGTTGAATACTCAACACCCGACTCAACAACAAGACCGACGTCATATCGCTTAAGAACTTCTATTGCCCCCGTGAGATGATCACTATGGGGGTGAGATATCACAAGAATATCAATGGAGCGATCCCAAAACGGCATAGCGCTCCCAAGCCGCGAAAGAACACTTCCGTCCGGCCCGCCATCAACAAGCATCTGCTTACCCGAGGGCGTCTCAACAAAAACAGCATCCCCCTGACCGACATCAAATACGGTAAGGCGCGTCTCACCCCACCCCGCCTCAACCTGAAAAACCGCCGCCCATATTATGACGACGCTGACTACGGTACACACCACCACCGCCACGTGAATATGTTTAACACCCTTCATATAATACTAGTCGTAACAATCATGCGCCAATAAAACAACCCCGCCCTTAAAAGACGGGTCTTATATATAGCACGAAACATCTCTTTGTACTATTGCGAAGTGCATCATCCGTGGAAAAAACCCACCTTTTAAGGGCGGGGTTTCATCAACCTATTTCTCGCTGACAGAGTACTGATGCACTCTGTCAGCGAGCTCCTGCAATTCGGCAAGGGCTGACTCAAGATCAACAGATGCCTCGCCGCGAGCGGTCCTGGTGCCAGCAAGATTTGCCGCCATAAGATCAATCTTGGTAAGGGCCTCCTCGTTTAGCGCGAGGATCTGGCGAATGTTCGCCGCCTGCCTGTCGCCAAGCTCCTTTCGCTCGCGAAGCGCCGTAAGCTCGCGTTGTTCCACGTCACTCGGACGCTTCACCTTCTCAAGGCGGGCTAACTGCTCCTGATATTCGGTCCCGATGGCCTTAATGCTCTTCAGGATATTGATGACATCCCGCAGGTTATCAATAGTGCCGAGATACACCTGCTCTCCCGCGCCAAGAAACCGCGCAAAGGTGAGTTCGCCTTCATTCAGCTTCTGCGAAAGAATGTAACGGAAATTCTTAAACTTCTCGGTCAACTCCGGAAGCTGGTCCTGTCCCCTTCTTCCAAGTTCTCCGCCGAACTTTGCGCACTCGGCAAGGTCGCGCTCAAGACCTTCGCGCGCCCTTTGACGACGAATATCAAGCTCTGCGTACACCCGCGAAAGATATTTTTGCGCGAACACATCCGAACGGAAAAAGTAATTGATGACGAACGTTCCCGTACCGAGCCCGAGTCCTCCAAGCAAAAGAAGGAAGAATATCGGATCAATGGTCGCCATTGCAAGGGCGCCCAGAATACCGAAGGACATGGGGAAGACCGTCAAGGGCTTTTGGAGTGTCTCCTTGAGGACTTCCCACTCAACCGAGCGGCTGGAAAGAAGCTTGGCATCATTTAGCTCGGGCCGTGTTTCAGACATCATGCGGTCGCTCCTTCCAGCACTTCAAATCAAATAGGTGACAAAGAACAGTACCGTTATTAGTGGCATAAAATATATAACTTATCAACCTTTCCGGCGTATGCACACAGCGCAAGAAAATCTCCAAAACCTGCTGTCCACAAAAATAAAAAATGGCCATATTCGGCCATTTGTTCCGGCTACTTTTAGTAATGCGTCGCAATCTCGCGATAGATCTTGATCATTTCCTTGTCGGTGCTCCCCTTCCAGTACTTGCCGTTCGCGGCGCGCGCGATCTTCTGAAGCGTTCGCTCATCACAGTCCTTACCGATACAGATAGCATGAACCTGAACACCCGATGGATCGTGCTCCTGCGGCTTTAACGCCTCCTCCAGTTGCGCGAGCGTCATCCGGCTATTCCGGTCATCACCATCCGAAAGGATCACGATGCCATAGCGCACACTGTCCCCGAACTTCTTCCGAAGCTCCAAGAGTTGCCGTAACGCTTCGGCTGTTGCATCATAGAGCGCGGTGCCTCCTTCGGCGTTGATCCCTGAAATGTCTTGTACCAGCCGTTCACCTATCTCGGCCTTGGTGCCGCGAACCCGGTCAGCGTAGACAACGGTGTCAAACGGCATCCATGCAAGCCAGTCATCATTATCCATAGCACCTACGAATTCCTGAGCACCCCTGCTGGCAGCACCGATCTTGTTGGCATTCCCCATACTTCCGGAGCGGTCAAAAAGAAGAACGATCTTTGATTTCTTCTTGACCTTATGCCACACCTCGCCCAACTGCTGGGTGACCAATACATCGGGTGCCTCAAGCGCCACCAGTTTCGCCCCTGGAAGCGCGCCCAGCGATGGTTCAATGGGAGACGCCAACTTCACCTTCTGATCAGCGGGGCGAAGTCCCACTGTCATAACGGCTTCTTGTATTTCCTTAGAAAGAAGAAAATTCCTGAAGACCTCGGCACCCTTTGCCTGCTCCTTTGTCACCCACGGCGCCAAATCAAGGATCGCAAATGGATGTCCGACCACAAACGTGCCGTCCTGTGGGTACACCGAGACAAGCTTTTCACGAAGTTGACCGGCATGCTTCTGGTTCGCGGCAATGATGTTTGACTCATATGTCACGGTTGCCTGAAGATACTCAGGTCCGCCCTCAACGACCTTTTCCAGAAGCCAGATGTCGGACTTGCCGCTGTGGATCTTCGCCTTCTCAATGCCGGCGATCATCTGGCCGCATCCGCCCTCAACCGTGACATCTGCCATGACGAGGTTTTTCGTCTTGTGAACGCCTGCCATGCACATGGCCGTAGAGACAAGTGTGCCGGAATTCGTCTCGCCAAAATATCCGTATCCGAACGTGAACTTGCCCCACTCGGGACGATTGTACGCTCGCCACCCGGCAGGATTTGATGCAAGCTTTCTAATGGTATCCCACGTGCATGAGGACTTCACATCCGGCCAGCACCCGAGCTCTTTTGCGCGCGACTCCCACATGCCAATGACAAGAGGGGTCCTCACAAGAACAGGCGCGTCCCCGCTGATCGCGTTCTTGTTTCCGGCATCACGCCAATCCTTCTTGAAAATAGGGATCCACGACTCCTCTCCGGGAGACAGAATAGTCGGCTTGATCTTGCCCGCAACCGTGTCCTTCATCATCGTTCCGGAGCGATAGTCAACCTGCTTGCCATCAATCGTCTCCTTCAGAACCTCCACAAACACTGGGCGACCGTCCGCCTGAAGATCGCTTTGCGTACGAGAGCGCTCATTGAAAGTCCTCACGGCGTCAGCAAGCCATACCTGCTTGGTATTTGAGCTTGCAATAGAAATAATAACGGCTTGCCGCGATGGCGCCTGAACCGCCCCGGCAGAGCTCCCACCCGTCTGTGTGCTATCCTGCCTTGACCCAATGTATGATTTTGCAATAACAAAGCCGCCAACCAAAAGCAGCCCAAGGACCAGAAGAATCCCAGCGCCAACAGTTGTTCTCTTCACGCCTCCCATAATGAGCCCCCTTTCCTTGTGTGAGTTTACAAGGTTCAACGATATTATATGTGACATATTAAAATAAAAAAGTCAATATCAAAAATGATGTCGTAATTGACCTATCAAAAAATGAAAACGGCCGCGAACATCGCGGCCGTACTGCCCCTACCATGCTTAATCGTTCACTTCGCTAGCTCCTCATCTCTAAGCGTCTGAAACGAATCTTGGTGACGAAGATTGAACTCGGTCACATGCCGGCGATGGTTTGGATTAAACCCATCCTCGCGGATGTGCGAGACGAGCTCGCCGAATTCTGCGGTGCGCTTCACATCGGTCGTAAGCGCACGAGGTAACGCCTGATCAAAAACGATCTTTGACCCGCGCCGCGCGGTCGCCCCTCTGCCATCAGAATAGTGCTGTGACAAAATGAACACGCGCGTCCCAAGAAACACCGCCTCCTCAAGGTCATGAGTGACGAACAATATCGTCATCTTCATCTCCTGCCAGAGATCAAGAAGAAACACCTGCAGGTACTCTCGCGCTCCGGGATCCAGGGCGCCGAACGGCTCGTCCATGAGAAGGATCCGCGGTCGCATAATGAGAGCGCGCGCAATGGCGACTCTTTGCTGTTGTCCGCCCGAAAGAGCACTCGGATAGTTGTTTGCATGGTCTTGGACATGCATGCGCTCAAGGATCGCCATGCCCTCGCGGCGAAGCGCCTCGCGCCTGGCATAGGATGCCCATGGCCACAGTGCCAGCCGCTTTCCAAGAAGCACGTTATCAAGGGCGGTAAGATTCGGATAAAGCGAGTACTTTTGATACACGATCCCGCGACTCGCATCGGGAAATCCTGCGGCCCTGCCGTCAACAAGGATATCGCCGGATGTCGGTTGTTCCTCTCCCAAGATAAGACGGAAGAGTGTTGACTTGCCGCACCCGGACGGGCCCACCAACGTACACAGCTCGCCCTCCCGAATAGAAAGGTCTACGTTATCCAGAACAAGTTTTTGACCGTACTCCTTATAGACATCGCCAATGTACAGAAGGTTCTTTTTCGGATCGTTCACGGGCCGCCTCAACTCTTGTCATCGTTATACCACGGATATTTCCATGCGATGACTTTATGCATGAGACGCGTCATGAGAAATGCGAGGAATGTCATGCACAAGATATACGGAATAATAATGCTCATCTTATTCTGGCGCTGAACCAGAAAGATACGATACCCCAGGCCCTCGCTTGCCGCTATCATCTCAGCAGAAATGAGGAAGAGCCAGGCGGATCCCAGACACACGGTAAGAAGTACCAGAAGCCGCGGCATGACCTGCGGGAGAATGACGCGATACGCCACCTGCAAAGAGGACGCGCCGAGAGTGAGCGCCGTCGTTATCTGTTCCCGCGGGATCTTCTCCGTTGTGTAAAAAATATCACAACTGATGACAAGCACCGTGCCCAAAAAAATGAGCATGACTTTTGAGAACTCGTCCACGCCGAACACGATAAGAAGAATAGGAAGCACCGCAAGTGGCGGCACATAAGAAAGTGTCGTAAGAAACGGCATCATGATTGCCCGAAAGCCGGGGAAAATTCCGGCATTCAACCCAATGAGCAGTCCCACGAGCGCCGCGCCCCCGACACCAAGCGAAATGCGCCTCACGCTTGCAACCGCATCGCCAAAAAACTTAGAAGACATGACACCATGAAAGATGCGACCCGCCTTGGCGACCACACCCGTCTCCCCATCCTGAAGTTCTTGGGGTGAATACGAAAGCACATACATGACCTCGGCCATCTGCCGCAATGACGGCATAAACTTGTCGTTCTCGTTTTCCCGAAGCCGAGCGTTTGATGCCCAAAGGTAGGTGCTGATAAGTACAATGAACAGAAGAGAGCCAAGTACGGGCCTTAGGCGCGGCTTGGCATGAAGACCAAAGAGGAATGGGCTCCTCCGCATACGCAATCCTTCCATACTATCAAGGATCAAGATGATAGATGAATTAGTAGCATAAAAATTACTTTTTGTCAATATTTCAAAAATTGCCCATAAATCGGTAGTAATCCGCCAAACAAAAAGCCGGCAGAATATCTGCCGGTCTTTCACAAAGAACTGCTATAAAGAACTATTTCTTTCGGTTAGAGCTTGCCTTCTGCGGCAAGCTGCATGTACGTCGCGTCAAAGCGAAGCTTCACGTTCTTGGGGTTCCCCATGACCGTCTTGTCGGGGAACGCAATGCCAACATCATTCTTGGACTTGGCGCCAACGCCATACATTCCGTGATCAAAGGAGAAGGTGCGTACAAGCTCCATTGTCTTCTTCAGCTCGGGCGAACGCGCGAACTTCGCGGCATCCGAGGCGGAATAGAACATCGCCGTTGTCGCAAGCTGTGCGTTGAACTCGGCAACGGTGTTTCCGGCATACTGCGCCATGTAGGCGATCGCCTGCTTAGACGCAGTACCCTTGCCCGACATGATGCCCATCGTCTCGTACCACGCGCCAGTAAGCGCCTTCTTGAGCGCGTCGGGAGCATTCGTCCGTACGACAAGCATGTCAATAATCTCGCCTGGGATCTCTTTGGAGGTGAACACGATGTTCACACCCTTCATCTGGCTTGCCGTCATAAGAGTAGGATTCCAAGTGACAGCGGCGCCATTTTTCGATCCTTCCAGAGCACCCAGAATATCCTTTTCGGCGGTGTTCCTGATGCGAACATCACTCTCCTTCATGCTATTCTTATACAGCGCCCGCGCTAAAGCGTATTGTGAAACCGATTCCGCCTCAAGGTATGCATCACGACCCTTCAGGTCCTTGACGCTTGTGCCATTCTTCACGGCAATGCCATCGTTTCCGTTTGAAAAGTCGCCGATGATGATCGCCGTCGTATCAACCCCACCGATCGCGGGGCCCGTCAGCGCATCCATGTTCGTGACAAAGACACCGTCAAACTGACCGCCGGCGTATTGAGTAAATGAATCGGTGTACTTCATCGGATCCTTCAACTCAATCTCAATCCCGTACTTGTCCGCCCACTTCTTGAGAATGCCAGCGTGGCGCGCATACTCTGCCGGCTCCCAGCCGGTGTAATGCGACCAGGCGATCGTGAACTTGGACTTGGAAGCAGCCGAAACAGGACTGCTAACACCGACAGGACTACCAATACCACTATAGTGGCCAACGGCTACGATAAGCGAGGCCGCTACAAGCATTCTTCCAATCATTCGCATCATGTTTCATTCTCCTCTTGGTGTGTGGGTTTGGGGTTCTCGTGTCGGGAAGAAAAAAATTTCGGAGAGAGCCGGGCACATCCTCCATAGCGTTACGCGAAGGAGGAATTTCTCCGTTCCGGCTCTCTCCGTGTAAAAATACTAGTTCTCAACCTCAATGCTGAGAGCGCTACGAGTACGATTACCCTCTTCAAGCTTCTTGATCACCTCTTCGTGATCAATCGCCATCTTATCCATCTCAAGAATCGCCGCCGCCATCTGTGGCAGAGCTTCCTGGCGGAACCGAGAAAGATCGTCCATCGCACCCTTGATATCGGCAAACGCCTTCTTCAAAGAGTCAATATCGAGTGCTGTTCCTGCCGCCTGCTTTTGGATTTCTACACCGGTCTGTCTCAACTGCGCGGCATTCTTTTCTACAATTTCCTGCGTCTTTTCCTTCAGCCCACCAAGCTTCTTAAGCGTGATCGCCTGATCGGCAAGAGCAAGCGCCACCACCACCGCAATGCGAAGCGCCTTTACCGTCACGTTCTGTGCCCGCTGAACACCGCGGATAAGCTCCTTATTATTCCTAATGATAACTTCATAGGAAAGCCATCCCTGATCATTCACGATCAACTCCTGCTGCATGTCTTCAATCTCTTGGCGAAGCGGGTAAAGAAGCTCCTCCTGAATGAATCGGAGTTGCCTATCTTCGGGAGACATTCCAGCAAGCGCTTCCTGAAACTCCTTGTCTATAAGCATACCGAGCTTGATTGTCTTCTGAAGAAGAATGCTATTCGCGCGCATGTCATCTTGCTCACCCTCAAGGGTGATGATATCACGACGATGCTGGTCAGCCCCACTATCAAGCGAATCAAGGATCGCATCGATATGCGTCTGAGCGCTTTCGTACTTTTGAAAATACCGCTTGACGGGCGCCCCGACAAATGGGATCAGTCCAAGCACCCGCGTCTTCCAACCCGCACCGAAATCCCACTCGTGTGGATCAAGTTCCTCCATCATATTCCGAAGATCAACAAGAGAGTTTCCGACGGAACTACCAGCCTCACCACTCTGATAAAGCTTCTTAATGGGGTCTTGAAGTTTCCTACTATAAGCTGCGGCCTTAGCCCTCGCCTTGTAACCAATCCGCTCTACGGCATTCCTGCTAAGGCGTTCGCCCTTGATATCACCGGCATTACTGAGAAGCTGCTTAACATAATCCTTCGCCTGAAGTGCAAGGGCCTTATCGGCCTCGGACATGACCTCAATCGCCTTTGGATCAACAAGCCCCAACTCTTCTGAAAGCTTATCAGGATTCGCGGTCTGAAGTTGCTTCACCTGTTCCTGTACCGGCATGTTCTTGCCTCCTTGTGCGCCCCCGCACGGTTCGTGCGGGGGCGGATGGTTGTTGTGTTACTCGGTTCTCGCGTAGGACGGGGCCCGTTCAGCAAGTTCTGCAAGTTCCTTAAGGGCCGTCTCCATATCAACAGAGGCCTCGCCCTTCATGGTCTTCGTCTTAACAAGCGCTGTTGCAACCTTGTCTATCTGGGTCATTGAGCGCTCGTTGAAGGTTAAGAGTTCGTCAACCCGCTCCAATTCCTTTCTGCGAAGTTCCTTGCGTTCGGTGAGCGTTTGGATCTCCTCTACATCGGTCTGGGACGGAGCTGGATCTTTCGCAAGTTCGGTAAGGCGGCTCTCAATATATCCGTCGTTATCAATCGCCCTGATGTTTTCAAGCATCATGGCAATATCGCGAAGGTTATCAAGAGACGCGAGATACAACTGCTCGGCTGCCGCAAGAAAACGTCCGTGCGTCAGCTCGCCTTCACTGAACTTATCGTTCAAGATCGCAACGAACGTCTCAAACTTTTCCTTAAGGCGCGGAAACTGTTCAGTCGCCTGATCGGCGAATGCCTCGCCTCCGCGTACCGTGCGGCATTCCTCAAGAGCCGACTGAAGATTGGCGAGCATCGCTTCACGACGCTCCGCTAGGGCCTCGCGCATCTGTTTCAGATACCTCGCGGCGTACAGATCGCCGCGAAGAAAGCGATTCAATGCCCACGTTCCGGCTCCGATAGCGACCCCTCCAATCCCAAGGGCAAGCGCAAGCGGCGGAGAGGCAAGAAAAAGCATGACCGCTCCACCACCCAAAATTCCCAGCATCGGCGGCCAAACCGTAAGCGGGTGCTGGATCGTTGATCCGCGCACCGCCCTCCGAATAGCGTCGGCAGAAAAGTCCGCGCGAGGAAGCTCGGTAATCTTTTTCCGCTGGCTAGGACCCTTCTCCGGCCCCTTCTTCGGAGTCCGCGGCATCGGCACCTTTGGGGCGCCGGTGCCGCTTGGCGTTCTCACTCTGGCTCCGCTACGTTCAACCTTCCGCCACGCGCCGGTTCCTTTATTGAACTCAAACTCGGGCTTCTTATCGTATGACGTCCACAGCCAATCGCGAGAAAACGCATCTGCATCAGAGCATCCCATGAGATCACCTCCTTTCCCGTTTTTTCATATCAGTAGACCTCGGCAACTAGCAGAATTTCAACTCGTGGCAAACGATAATTGTACGCACGCTCGCATCGCGTCTCGGAACACTGTTCTTCCGGAAGACGCGCAAGCGGTTCGCTGGAACCAAGACCGACCGGACGCAAACGATGTTCGTCAATTCCGTATGTTGCCATAATATAACGCGCGATACTGTCCGCACGTTCCTGCGAAAGCACTTTGTTTTCTGCAGGGTCTCCAACCATTCCGGTATGCCCCTTGATGAGGATGCGAAACTTTGGATAGTGCTTAAGCGATTCAACCGCTTGATCAATCTCGGTCTTTCCCGCGATAGTAAGATCCGCGGTTCCCGACCGAAACGTGATCGGCTCAATCTTAAGCGCGCCCACCTCGCGAAGCGCCTTCCATCCGGAGTCATTTAGCGGCGCGAACTTTGCGCCCAGGGATGCTCCGGTAGCTACCTCGCCCTTTGACGGAATAATAAATCCCGTTGCGGCTTTGGCGGAAAGTTCACGGATAAACTGGCTTCGCGTCAGACGACTCGGATCCCCATCGGGGATCGGGTCGCGCGCGAAATCCTTGTTGTTCCGAAGAATGCGCACGGTAGAATCAATCGTGGCATACAATCCCTCATCGGCTTTGCCGCCCGGTGCCGCGATGCCGAACCATTTCTGGGCATTGTCGGCAAGCGTTGCCCACTCAACACCCTTAAGCATGGCACGGACCGCCTCTTCCGTGAACTTCTTGCCGTCCGCGTCCTTCGTTTCAGAAATGATCTCCTTTACGAGAAGATCGTTGTTGTCGCGGTAAAACTTCAGAACGGTAAAGTAGTGTGAAAGAAGTATCATAACCGTTTCCGAATTCTTGTCGGCGTAGTCCGGATCCACGAGGAGAATATCCACGATGACCCGTTCCGTATCTTCGGTGCCCAAGAGCTTGATGATGTTTTTATCCGCAAGCGCCCGCGACACGTCCGGTTCCCACAGGATCGCGACGCACACCTCGCCCGAAAGAAGCTTTTTCAATGCCTCCTTAGAGCCATTGGTCTCAACCAACCGCCCCGTTCGGTCTTTCGGCGGAAGAAGTTCAGGAATGCCAAAGTGTGATGCCGCGACCTTCGCAAAGTGATGACTTGGCGAATTCGGCGTAAGCGCAACTTTTATATCCACCCTCCCTTTCAGCGCATTGAGGTTTGCGACGCAATCCTTGCGGGCAAGAATAGAATCCCCGCCCTTGGACTGGTCAATGACCATGGGAATAACACCGGGAAAATTGACCGGTGCGCCGTTCAGGATGAACGAATCAACAGTCGCAACCGCAAAACGAATATCCTTGTCCTTCAGACGCTTCATCCGTTTTGGGTAATCGGCCTCATCGTCCTCACAGCGGAAATTCCATCCCGAGGAACGCATGGCCTTCTTCATCTCGGGCGAACACAGGGGGAAATATCCTATCCAGTTATCAACGGCGACAGTGATGGTGCCCTTCGTTGCCTTAGCGTCGCTTGCGTGGCGAAGCTTCCATTCGGCATAAAACGGCATAGCGAACCTGAGACCAAGAAGAATCGCCCCAACGACAACAAAAAAAACAAGAGCGGCCTTTACATTTCCACGCATTGGAGATCTCCGATGCCCATGTCTAACCGTCTCGGTTGACAATGTACGTATGGCCATAAGTATCATAATACAGCCATTTTGTCAATAGTTTGGGGATATGCTCAAATCCCCAATAAAAATAGCTTTATTCATTCTATTGACAAATTCTATTTTTTGGTATATGAATTAGAGCATCCATCGGTTCATTGACATGGTGCGTAATGCCACACGACCGCGACAACGAATTTTTCTCATCCGATCTTCTTGATCGTCTCGGCCTACCGGACATTCTGAAGAGCATGCCAAAAAGAAGTTCTGAAGGAACAGCGACAGGACCCGAACCAAAGACCCCCGAGGAGTGGCGTGACCAGTTGCGTCGGGCCCAAAGAACTATTCTTGATCAGGATGAAAAACTGCGACGGTACGAAAAACACCCCATCCCTTATGCATGCGTTCTCTCTCTCCGAGAGGCAACAGAAGCATCTCCCGCCTCTGCCGTCGTTATCTACGACGGACGAATCTATGAGGTACCGCTTCCCGCGAGCGTCACAGTAGAACGCGGCGACTCGGTAAGGGTTTCGCGCGAGACATCGCAGATCATCGACATCGTTGATGTTCCTCTTCCCGGAAAGATCTGCGTCGTGCAAAACGCCGAGAAGAATACCTTGTGCGAGGTGGATCTTGCGGGCACCCCGCAGGTGGTACTTAGTGGGAAGTACGCGGGAAACCTTGAGGCGGGAGATCGCGTCATCGTTGATGCGACCGGCTCCATCATCATCGGGAAAATCGGCCGCACGGAAGAACGCTTCCAGTTCTCCGGTACTACGAATGTTTCCTGGGACGACGTCGGCGGGCTTGAGACAGCAAAGAGGCAGCTGATAGAAGGAATTGAATTGCCGTATAAGTATCCCGGCCTTTACACGTTTTACAACAAGGGGCAAACGAAGGGATTTCTCCTCTATGGTCCTCCGGGATGTGGCAAAACGTATATCATCAAAGCGGTTGCAACCTCGCTTATCAAAACCCACGGTGGCAAGGGAGCGGAGACCGCCCTCATTGTCATCAATGGTCCTGAAATTCTTGATAAGTTCGTGGGAAACGCTGAAGCCACCATCCGCCAGCTTTTCTACCTTGCGAAAAAACATCACGCAAAGTATGGATACCCAGCGATCATTGTGATAGATGAAGCCGAGTCCCTCCTCAAAAAGCGCGGCTCGGGCATTTCATCTGATATTGAAAACACGATCGTCCCGATGTTTCTTGCACAAATGGACGGTGTCGCAAGTTCAAACGTCATCGTCATGCTTGCGACCAACCGCCCCGACATGCTGGATCCCGCGGTTGTCAGAGACGGCCGAGTTGATCGTAAAATCAAGATTGAGCGCCCAAAGCAAGATGCGGCACGACAAATTTTCCGTCTGAATTTCAAGAAGACCCGACTTGCGGAAGGACTCGGCATTGACGATATGATAGCGCATGCGACCACAGAACTTTACTCAAAGGCGCGGGCCCTGTACCGCATACGCCTTGCCGGCATTCTTGACGAGGCGCATCCGGAAAAGGACGTGCCGGATGAGTTCCGAGACATGCTGCTCGGCGACATCGCATCGGGCGCCATGATCGCGGGTATCGTAGATAAGGCGATATCTCTTGCGCTTCAGCGCGACATTGAAACGGGTAATACGTCCGGTACTGGCGTTACGAAAGAAGATGTTACGAAAACGATCACTGACCTCATGCAAGAAAATATTGATATGAGTCTTGACGCCGAACTTAGAGAATTCGGCCAGGACCTCTCTGATCGTGTGGTCAGACAAGTCCAGAAACTCCGCCAGGCGACTGCCTAATCACCACACACGCTCCGCCCTGCGGAGCTTTTTTATTGCAAAAAACAATGCCACGATCTTGCGCACTCCGCATCTCACATTAAAATTCCTCACATTCCAGCGATAGCAAAAATATGAGGAATGGAAAAATATTTTTGCGTGCACGATGTGGATGCCTGTGTATAATTAAAAACTATCGCGATAACCGGCAATACATACCCTATAGTAAAAAGCTGCCGGCTTTAGCTGGTAATCTTTTGTTGTAATGAAAAAGGGCCGTATGGCCCCCGGGGAATTCCCGTATTACTTCTGAAAGAACGTGGCGTCAAACACCGGTGATTCCGCAAGAACCTGTTCAAGGCCTTGCTTGAGCGATCGATAGTTGCTCGCCTCCTTGTACTCAACCCGGCCTTTCTGGTTCAAGCTGTGATCACTACCGATACAGAACCCGACCGTATGAATGGCGACGGGACTGTTGGCAAGAATGTAATTCACCGCCTTCGTCGGATCTTGCCCTTGGTTTGCCTCACCATCCGTCACAATGACGAGATGGTATTCGCCATACCCCAACTGGCGCCGTCCCTGCTCCTCAAGCTTCTTATAGCCGAGAACAACCGCATTATAGAGCGGAGTTCCGCCGTCCGCGATCGTGTCATCAATCGCGCGCCGAACCACCTCACGGTTCTGATGACCCACACCAATCGGCACGCGCTCGCTCGTTCCCAGACGAGAATCAAACGCGGCGAAGCCGACATTGGCATCAGCGGGAACAACGATCATAAGTTCTTTGAGCGCGCGCCGAGCCACAACGATCTTGTCCTCGTTGGACCCGCAGGCCTTGCGGTCCATACTGCCGGAACCGTCAAGAACAAAGTAGTAGTTCTTCGCCAAAAGGTTCGCCGCAATCTCAATCTTCTGCTCTGCGGGCGCCGGAGTCGGCCATGCTTTGACGACATCAGTACGCCCGATATCTACGGAGACGGACGGTGTCTGTGCCTGCGAACTCTGACTTGCCGGCGCTATGGGCGTCTGGCCCTCACATGCGGCAAGTGCGAACATGAATGAAAGAACAACGATGAGGGGAATGAAGCGCCGGAAGATGCTGTTCATACTCGTCTCCCTTGGCCCACCTTAAAGGGGCTTGAAGGCAGACGACTCCGCCTCAATCTGAATGACGCGAAACTCCACCCGCATGTTATCACGCCACTCCTTCTCGGTCTTTGGCGCGCACGGATCGGCACCGCACTTGCCATTCTTTGGCTTGTCAATGCCGTGACCAACCACTACAAACTGCGACTGATCAAGCGTGATGCCCTTTGACTTCGCGTACGCGATGATGCCATCCCGAACTGCGTTTGCCCGCGACAAACTCAAATTCTTTGCCGCCTGCATCGTGCGGCGCAACACTTCCTCTGTCTGACCGTCCTTCCGTGCCTTCAAATATCCGAGTGGGTCGCTATGGCCCTCAATCGTGATAACCGCACCGCCGTACGTTGAGGAAAACTCCGTAACTTTAGCGAAGTCCGCACCATACTGATCCTTGGAAAACACGTTCTGGTTCGGCTGAAAGAATACATCAAAGGAGAAGAGCTCGCCCTCGGAGAGGGTTCCCTGCTTCTGCTTCCTATCAATGACTTTGGCAACCTCACCAGAGTCAAACCGTGGGACCTGGACCCCTTGAGTGTTCCGAAGACCGGCAGCAAGACGCTTATAGTCCCACTTGGCATGCTCCACGGAGTGCTTCTTGGAAAGAAGTCCCATGGAGATAAGAGCCGCCTGGGCCTCGTTGACGCGCTTCTCAAAATTACGTGGATAGTTCTGATCACCAAAGAACTTTACGTTCCCCGGATACCCGACAAACCGCGCATCTTCGTACATGCCCTCCGCACCAGCAAGACCGTCTGCCGTGCCCTTCGGGTCGTCCAACAAAACATCGGCCATCGCGGCAACCATCTGATTGTAATCCTTCTGATGCGTTGCCTTGCCCTTGACGAGCTGGGAAAGCGCCTCTTCACCTACCAGCAACCCGTGAGTAAACCGCTCAACATCAACATGGTTGGAACGGAAGTAATCCGCCCGCACCACATAAAGATCCGCGATCGCGGTATCAAACGTCTTGGTTGAAAGCAGAATGCGCGCACCCTTGACCGACTCCTCACGCCCGGTGCCAACGGTACCTTTATTGGTAAGTTTCATGGCATCCGGACCGATGACAAAGACGGCATCAACTGTTTTGTCCTGCTGCAACGCCGCAGCCGGTGTATTTGCCGTGCCGGTCAGATCCTTGGTCCACTTGATAGTAACCTTACCGACCGAACCGCACGCATCTGTCACAATCTTCATCATGAAATCAACGTGCGGGCCGTACGCCTGAAGCGCGATTGTCTTGCCGCAAAGATCTTTTGGCGTCTTGATATTGTCGCGCACCACCAGCATGTCTCCCAATGACTCCGTCATTTGATACACAAAGACCGGGGACGTGCGCGGATCGCGATTAAGCACATCAAGGGCTAATGTGATCATACCGAGCGTTCCCCGCAGATATGGGGAACGGCCCGAAACATAGTCCTCAACCTGCTTCACGAAATTGTCTTCACGAACAAGCTTGAGACGAACACCTTCCTTGTCAAAAATGCTTCCGCGCTGTGTCTCGCGCGCGTTGCCATTCGCATAATAGGTCGCCTCGTCCCCTCCCCACGTGATTGTGGGAACCTGTGTGACGGGGCCCTTGGTAACATCGCCAACCGACGTTGTTACCACCTGTGAAAGAGGCGGCGCGGGCATGTACTGCACTGCATAACCGTTCCCAACAAACGTGAGCGTTAATAGAAGTGACAGCAAAGCGATCCTTCTCATGATTCCTCCCTGTTTGTGTGTTTTTCTACCGTGTCAACGAGCTTTTTGCCGGATAAAAACACCTCCGGCTATCAGAGAAATTTAATAGCATATTTATAATATGTTGTCAATGATTTTAAAAAATTGCGGCTGCACCCTAAAAATCAGAGAGGGCTCGCACACTACATACAAAAATCCCGCCTCTTCGGCGGGTTCAGGCGCTATCGCACCTGTGCATACTCAACATTCACCCAGTATCCCCACATCGGATACGTTGAATAACTATTGTTCGGAGCAATCGGTGAAATGGCAGATACGATCGCATTCGGATTCGCCTTCTTATAGGCGGCGAGCGCATGCCCAAACGCTTCGTATGCTTTTGCAAAGCTATTCCGGTGTACAAGTTTAGAAAGCTGAAAGAACAACACTCCCGATCCGTAGTCGTAGATATTCACAGATGCCGCAAGGTCTGCCGGAGACATGTCACCCACTTTTTTTTCATGCCCAACATGGTTTGCAAAGGAGTTTGACGGAAAAAAACCGACAAGCGCTCCCAGAAAAATGACACCGCATACGATACGAATAACCTGTCGCACGCCTGCGCTTCTCATGAGGTGTTCCTCCTTGGTTTTTTTCATTCTTCCCGCACTACCTTCATATCAAATCCAAGAATGCTTCGCTTACCATAAAGCGGTGGTGTTGCCGGATCATCCTTGATGGGTGTAACATCGTGCCACAAAGGAGATCCTTTATCCGCCTGAAAAAGACCGGTGCCTGGAACAAGTGTGATGCGAAGATACTCCGTCTTCTTGTCGGGGCCATACACGATGGACTCTCCGCCGAGAACACCATCCCGCTCAATGACAAGGGCCGAGACGATATAATCGGCTCCGTCCTGGTGTATCCCTTCCGGCGAATTATCGCCTTCATCGGTCGCATCGGCAAAGATGCTCACCTGATGCATCGTCATCTCAATGCCGCGAACAGGCGGGCGCACCTCGCGAACCATTTCCGCGAGACACTTCAAAAGGTCGCGAAAATCGTCGCGGGCCGTTACGGCCGGTGACGTTTCGTCAAAGACCCGCTGTAACACTCGCTCATCGTTTTCCCGCGCGGACCCGGCTTTTTGCGTGAAAGTTCTGCCAACCCGAAGCGGCTTCACGGCCCAATCGTTGAGAGATCTTCCGCGCTCAAGAACGAAGCGCGATATGGAACGCTTTCGCCGCGGACGAATACGCTCAAACGCCCATCTTTCATCATGCGAAAGTTGCACGATAAGGTCGCCGACTGCCTCAAGTGTCGTCACGCCGGCATAGTGATCGGCAAGGAACATATCAAGACGGCTTTTTTCGTGAAAAAAGCGCTCGGCAAGAAATGCCACCTGTTCGCGCTTCACATCGTACGGATCCCATGACAACAAGCTAAACGTCGGCTCAAGTTCGTTCAAGAATTTCGCCTCATCAAGACCGCATCCGGCAAGGGAAAACACCCGAATCGGATGCCCGATCCCAATTCCCAGTGTTTGGGAAAGCATTGCTTCCGTCATGAGATACGAAAAACGATCAGCGCTGATCATCCGCTCCTCCGTTTCAACTGCCATACCAACTTTCAAAGAGTAGGGTAATTATATAACTATTTTAGTATTTGTCAACTAATGCGACGCTCCTCATCTGTCTTGACGCTTTTCCTGAACGGGTAAAACCGCATTACCAACATGGCGGCATATCCTAGCGCCAGAAGCACGCCAACAAATTTCGGCAAAGCGACCGCGGCCATTGGCAAACCCGCAAAAAAACGAACTATGACCATTTCATACTCAAGCAACGCCCAGGCCGGAAATGCAGCAATGCGCGCAAGCACACCTACCACAAGCCCAAGGGCACCCGTCAAAAACGAAAAAAACATCGCATAAGGAATGGCCGCAAGCACCAGCACGTTTGATATAGGACTAATTATAGAAACGGACCCGAAAAGATGGATCAGGAGCGGTAGCACTAGTATTTGCGCGGCAAGAGTGGAAACGAATATTTCCCGTAGAAAAAATTTTTTCTTTCCTGCCCGCTCCTCGGGAATGCGCCCACCAAAACGCCTGATATATTTTTCTTTTAGCGCCTCAAGTCGCGCATCTATCGCAGACGACAGATAGACAAGCCCAACCGTTGCAAGAAATGAAAGTTGGAACGCCGCATCAAAGCGAAGTATCATCGGATTTTCCATGACCATGAGAGCGGCTGCGGCAAGAAGAGCATTTCGCATGTTGTACATCCTCCCCTCTTTTCGTGCAACAAGCACGAGAATGCCCATAAGAGAAGCACGCACGACAGATGCGGACGCCCCGGTAAGAATCGCAAAAAGAATAATGGCAAGAGAAGACGCCCAGAATGATGCCATAAACGATATGCCAAACCACGAAAGCGCCTGCAAGGCGGCATCCGCAACGATCGTAATGTTATACCCGGAAAGCGCTATGATGTGCGTCGTGCCGGTACGCCGAAAATCCTCCAACAGTTCTTTTGGAATGCTACCGCGCTCGCCCAACAAAAGCCCTGCGGCAAATGATGCATGCGGCTCGGGTAGCGCCGCATAGAGCGCGCCGGCGAATTTTTTCTTTATCAAAAAGAGATACGAACGAACGCCCCGTCGCGACTCCCCTTCTTGGACGATATCGGGAAATATCATCACGTAGCGGATGCGGTCTTTTGCGAGATATGCACGATAATCAAAATCATCCGAAAAATTTTCCGGCTCCTCAATACTGCCTGCCACGCGAACGCGCGCGCCATATGCTATTTTTGGAAACCGTCGGGCGGTAACACGGATCGTCTCGGAAAATTCAACTTGCTCATCACCCCGCTCAACAAAAGATGTTTGAAGTGTAACCTGCTGGCTCTTTTCCTT
>MHQW01000038.1 GCA_001820785.1 Candidatus Sungbacteria bacterium RIFCSPLOWO2_02_FULL_51_17 | reverse complement strand
GACACCGGACTTACCGCCAATACCACCTACAGCTACACCGTCTCTGCGAGGGACGCGGCGGGGAACGAGTCGGCGAGGTCGGCTGTGGTGACGGCAAAAACCAGTACAACGAACACTGCAGTTGATCAAAAAGTTAAAGTATTACAGGCGGTTCGCATTCGTTCAAACTCGTCATCAAGCGCTACGTCGCTTGGCACCGCCACAGTTGGCGCCACCGGTAAAACCCGATGCAGTTTGGTGAGTACGACCTGTCCCGCAACCGCCGACGGATTCACCTGGTGGTACATTGATTGGGATGACTCCACTCTTCCCACGGGCTGGTCGGCTCAAGGCACGAGCGAGTCCGATTATCTTGAATTCTCGGTTCTGCCGCCGCCCTCTCCTCCACCCGCGCTTTCTATGGGGACTGTTATGTACTCATTGACGTATTATGTCCCCATAAAATCAGGAATATCGGACGGTAAGATAGATCTTCCGATCATCATGCAAGGCGGCAAAGGCACCGAGGTCATCACCTTCTCGGCGTCGGGTCTACCCTATGGCGTTGAGGCGTCTTTCAGTCCGGCGACATGCACGGGTCCATGCGTGGTGAAGATGACTCTTACCGCCGGCACCAACGCTTTCCTATGCTTTTCGCAGGGGCACTGCGATGTGACCGTTTCGGCGACCGTTGACGGGGTGAAGAAGTTCTCCCGTGATATGAAGCTTCAGGTGGATGCGTCTAACTCTGCAATGGGCGGCATTTACCCACCGCCCCAAATCATTACCGGGCCCATAACCAAGCCAGTTCAGATCGTGGTCATTGAGAAAGACGGTGAAAATAATATTAATATCGCAGGGATAGGATTTACCACCGATAAAAAACCCAGTTTGGAACAGCAATGCTCGCTCACTCCCTTGAGCTTCAAATGCGCGGTAGGAAGCAACATTGTTACTCTTTCCGGCTCCAAAGGAGTGGGAAGGCGTAATAGTGCCGGGTTCGCGTTCCCGTATGATAAGGACTTGGCGGCATATAAAGGTTATTCAGGTGACACCGGGGGCGACTTCCATACGCCGCAGAACACTATTCGTGCCGCCGTGTTCGGCTTCCAAAATGCCGACGCTCATAACGGCGATATTGTGACCATCTCCAATGCGAACGGAGAGGACTCCGTCGTTGTTGATATACCGCGAGATCCAAGATTCCCGCCGACTCCTCCGCCTGCTCCCCCGACGTTCGGTCCGCAACCGGTTCCCACCGGATTCCACATCATGGGCGTGAACGGTTGTTATGTTGACCCGCAAGGTCCCTTGAAGGGACAAGAGAAATTGTGCCCGGGTCTCCATGACAGATTATTGTTCTCGCAGGGCGGCTCGTATGTCGTAGAAGCGAGCGGGTACGGCTGGAATACCGGCGTGGTGTTTGATATCTTCAGCAACGACAAAAAAACACTATTGGGTACCTTGACGCCTTTTGATACCGTTGGCATCGGTGACATCTTGTGTACCGGCGAGAGCGTGATGGGTAGTGGCACATGCACGGCAGCGTTCGTCTTGCCGGTTCCGGCGGACTGGGCCGCGGATACCTATTGGGCGCAAGCGCGCAATACCGATGGTACGAAATCAAACTATGCCGCAATAGTGGTGACCAGCAGTCATCAGATGCCTGCGGGCCAGGACACGGCTGACGCAAGCTGGCTTGATAGCGTCGGTATTCTTAATGGGAGAATTGACTCAGGCGTAACGATAGGAAAGACCTATACCATAGACATCCACGGCTGGAACATTCTTCCGGGAGCAAAGATCGTGTATGCGCGCATGCTCAGATATAAGTTGTTCCCCGAGAGCGAGACGTTGCCGATCACCGAGACAGCATATATTGGTCTTGGACATGTGCGGGGCACGATCACGATGCCGAATGACGCGAATATCGGGCTGATACTCGTCAAAGTACAGAACCCCGGCGGAACTCTTTCACGATTTGGCGGAGGGCAGTTCGTCTATCTGTCTACGGAGGGGTGCACGAGCGGTTGCGGCATTATCCCGCCGGATGACCAGCAAATATCGGTTTCGCCGATCTCGGGGCCATTCGGCACGACATTCACCTTCAAGTATGATTGCAAATTCCCGCCCCCTACCATGCTCCAGATCTTCGGATTGGGCGGTAACAACCCCGTGGTGACTCCCCAGGCAGGTCCGACCGTTGGTTCGGTGTGCAGTGTCAAGTTCACCATGAGCGGGACGATCAGGGGGGAATATCCGCCTGTGATCGGGACTGGTGAACCCGTGGGGCGAACAAAAATAGAGGATATTACCGTTCCCTCTTCCTCGGGGTTCTACGAGATTAAACCGGTAACATTCGCCGTTAACCAGTGGTTGCTACAGGACCTTCGCGCCTGGACGATTGAGGTAAAGTAGCCCGGCGCTCTATGTGCGTTGTCGTCGCATGCCGTGGGGTGATGTGACTGACGGACAAAACCAAAACATCGCCTGTGGAGGCGGCGTTTTGGTTTTTCTGGCCGAGCATCTCCTGATATACTGGGCGGGTGATGGTTTGGCGCATACCAAAAGATGTATACAGATAGGAAAAAATTGGTGAAAAAACAGCGCATAACTGCAGGTGGTCGCAAAAAAAATACCAACCCATGGTTCGTGTATCTTTTGGAGTGCGCTGATGGAAGTATCTACACGGGTGTTGCCCGAGATGTAGAGAAACGATTTCGCGCGCATCGGTTTGGTAGGGGAGCGGCATATACGCGGGCGCATGCGCCGAAAAAGATCCTTTACACAGAAGCGTTTCTGACACGAGGGGCAGCACTTACCCGCGAGGCGGCGATAAAAAAGTATACCCGATCGGAAAAATTGATGCTTGTTAAACATAGTGACCTCCGTGCGTAGGGTGCTAGTTTTTCTTTTCACCTATTATCCACAGCACTTTTCGCTATTTTCCCATATTCGCGTATAATAAGGCATATGAAAAAACAACTATTTTTGCTAAGTTTCGGGGTCTTCTTAGGGTTGGCAATGCTGGTTCTTGCTCAAACGGAGGTTCTGGCAGCTTTGGCTACCGCTGTCCCCGAAGATCTTCGCGAGATACGCAAGGAAACTCGCCAAGATGTGCGTGATGTCCGTAAGGGCGCGATGGAGAGATCGCGCGATATCAGGAAAGAAACACTTGAAGATATTCATGAAGAGCGGAAAGACATGCGGGGCGAAATAAAAGATGGTCGGAAAAAATTCCGTCAAGATATTCGCACCGAAAAGACGGATCTGCGAGTGCTGAAAAACGATCCCGAAGAGTTTAAAAAGCGGATGGAAGAAATGAGAGAGGCCGCCAAGGAAAAGCGCGAGGAGTTCAAGGCGGAGGTGGAGGTCCGGCGCGAGGAGATGAAGCAAGCATTTGAGAAGAAGCGCGAAGAACTGAAAAAGCATCTTGAAACGATAAAAGACGAGCGCAAAAAACAGATCGTGGAGCGGATAGACCGATCCATTGATGAACTGAACGCTCGCATGGCGGAACACTTCGTCTCGGTGCTGAACAAACTTGATGAACTTCTTGATCGCATCGCTTCCCGAAAGGACAAGGCGCAGGCGAACGGTGCCGACGTTTCGGCGGTCGTTATGGCCATTGCTGATGCGGAAGCCGCGATCGCGGCCGCGCGTGATGCCGTTGTGGCCCAGAGCGCTAAGATCTACACGGTGACGGTTGGTGCGGAGGAGAAATTACGGGTTAATGTTGGCGAAGTGCGGCACGCGCTTCGGAACGACCTTGCCGCAGTACACGGCCTCGTAAAAAAAGCGTATGAGGCGATCCGCAAAGCCGCAACGCTTCTTGCAGGCATTCCCCGCATTGACGATCTTGAGATAGAGGCGGCCTCCGCGCTAACCCCCGCACCCGCTCCGGCACCGGAAGCGGCTCCCGCACCCGCAGAGTAACAGCTCTTTCCTTTGCCTAAAAATATTTTCTATGGAAAACACTACAAATAATAAGATGGTCTATGTTGTTGGAGCCGTGGTCGTCGTTGTTGTTTTGGTCTTAGCGTATCTGTTTCTCAATGTGCCGTATCCGAAGCCAATGCCGAACGGGGGAATGCCCGTTGTGGAACCGGTAACCGATGAGGCGGCCTCTATCACTAACGATGTAGATAGCATTGACGTGGGAGATGTGGACAAGGAATTTCAGGATATTGATCGCGATCTTCAAGCTCTCTAATAGTAGAAAGAGCGCCTGTAGTGGGCGTTCTTTTCATTTGGTTGGGGTTTTTGGCAACCGACAAGGCGTGACCTCGCCTTTTTGCAGATACTCCATATAATGGAAGAGATATGCGAAGACCCGATTTTTTGTATCACATAGGAAAATCGTTGCGGCATGTGCTTCACGACAAAAAGATTCTCGGTGTTTTTGCCGTGATGGCGCCCGTGATGTTTTTGGTCATGTTCTTTTTGCCTATTAAAGCGATTCCCGGCAATGACGTGGCGTTCCAGCTGTTATTTTTCGGAACGCGCGACTATATTCTTCTTGCGGTGTTCTCGTTTTTTGGTGCGTTGGTTATTGCTATGCAGGTTGCAGTGTTCCGCCAGCATGGCGTTTCGCACGCTGGCTCCGGTTCTCTTGCCGGGGGCGCGGGGGTCATGTCGGCTCTCTTCTCGGTTTTTTTTGCGACATCGGTATGTGTGCTGTGTGCCGGCGCCCTTTTTGGTTTCGTCGGTTTTGGCGTGACACTGTTCCTCTCCAGCCATCGTTGGTATGTTGTCGGCATTTCGGCGATCCTGCTGGCGTTTTCATTTCTGCTTTCTGCGGAGCGGCTTGGAGGTGAGTGTGATACATGTAGAGCCGACGCGTCTTCTTTGAAATAATGCGCACCATGAGTGTATGCGTTTCGCTGGTGCAACCCATTGACGAGCGCCACATATTTGGTTTATAATAGAAACAGTATGCAATGATATGCAAACATATTTTTAATCGGGCTCTTATTGAACCGAAAGATAAGGGTCTTTATTATGGGATTTTTATTTCCCAGTCATCAGGTCACTCCGGAAGAGTACAAAAAGGTCCGCTCTGAACTTTCTCAACAGGGCATGAGCACCCGCAAACTAGACGAGCTTGATAAATTGTACCGCGGGGACATGGATTCATCATCGCGAGCATCCTCAGATCGCGGCATACAGCCGCAGGAACTGGAGGACTCTATCAAGTGGCTTCATGAAAATAAGAGTAAGCACCTTTTTGATAGTCGTGATATTGACATGATCCATGAGACGATGAAGAAGCGTCTCTAGCGCGGAACGGACCTTTTATCTTTTCGGTTTCTACAGGTCATGCGCATGAGCATCTTCAGAAAGTTCACTGTCACGTTGCTGCTCACTGCTATCGTTCTGATAGCATATTTTGTTTTTGTGAAAGGATGGCAGAGCCCCGGCACTGTCCCGGAGTCGGCCCAACGAGAGGAACAGGTGATGAAGGAGTTTCGTGGTTCGTTCGTCTCCGGGTTTGAGGGCGACTACAAAACAATTTCGTATTCGCTGAAATACAAAAGTCCGATGTTCGCCATTGAGACGACTTCGGAAGATGCTTCAACCATTGAAGTGAACGAGGCGGGCGGCAGGCGGCACACGATAAAGATATTCAGCAATGCGGCCGCTGGATTAGGATCCCCCGACGAGGCGTGGGGAGCACTGGGACTTCACGAGCTGTGCGCGGATTGCACCAAGGCGGCGATACCGGCGGTGATGGCAAAGATTGGTGATGGCGCCGCATGGGCATCAGACGAACGAGAGGTGTTTATTTTTTCCCGTGAGCCGGGGCTCGTCATTATGAGCATTGAGCGGCCCACAGAGGTTCTTGGTGTACTTGAGACGTTCACGCTTACCGTGGGGCCCGCAACATCTCCTAAAAAATTCTAAAGATTCTTTTATCTTTGTGAAGGACGCTAGTTTCGGGGGTAGACGCGCGATCCTTCACTTTTTTATGTTTATGTGGTATAGAATTTTACAGGATGCATATGTGAATGTATGCGGCAGGAGTACTATAATGATATTTCCATGGAAAATGACACAAAAAGCAGTACTTTTTATGTAGTGTTGGTCATAGTGCTTCTATTGGTGCTTTCCACCGGCACATATGTTCTTTTTGCCCAGAGCATTATGCCGGCGGCACTTTTTCTTTCATGGGGAAAAGACGCTGAAGAGACGCCCAGTGTGGGGAGCGAGGGGTCTCGCGATGAGAACGCGCCGATACCCGCGCCCGAACCAGAAATACAACCCGAACCATCTCTAGAGCCGACTTCGCCACCTGCGCCGATCCCCGAGCCGGCGCCTGCCCCGGAACCCGCTCCCTCGCCTACTCCGGCTCCCGCGCCTGTTCCAACTGCGGTACCGATTGAAACATCGGCTGTGTTTCGGGGTTCGTTTAGAGTGAGCACATCTTTGGGGGTTCAGGAGGTTACATACACGCTTTCGTATCCGGCTCCACGCGTCTCGGCAGAATTTTCAAGTGCCGATCATTCGTTCATCGGTGTGCGCGAGGGCAGGCGCACGCATACCATCCGCATATTTTCAAACACCGATGCCGACATTCCAACGTCGGCGGAAGTATGGCGCGTGCTTAAAGTTGATCGTTTGTGCCCGTCGTGCGCCGAAGTGGAGCCGACCATTTTTCCGGAGGAGGCGAGCGATGTTGTCGCATTTGCGAACACGACCGATGAGATCGTTATTTATTATCGTGCGCCGGTGTATGTCATCATGCATCTGAAAAAGCCGAACGAGGATATAAAGAGTATTCTTGAAAAATTCTCTGTCGCGGCGGGTGTTTTCTAATGAAACGCTGTTATTTTTATGCCCGACACCCCAGCGTCTCCCCGCCTGGCGCGGAGAAATTTTGTTTCGGGAGCGACGGGGGTTTTTATTGCACAAACCTCAAAAACGCGCTATTCTCTTATGAGATGGAGGGTTTTGCCGTCTCCGCTGAAGATGGACGTTATCATGCTAGCCGGAACGGAGCACTTCTACCCGCCCAAATTTCTGGCTCTGTAGTTCAACGGCTAGAACGGAGCACTCATAACGCTCAGAAGATGGTTCGACTCCATCCAGAGCCATTGAGCCAGAAATTTCGCCAGGTACGTAACCCGAAGAGATGGGCCGAAAGCGAATAAGCTTTCGGCGGGCGCGAAAAACCTGATATAATAAAGCACGCGCCGGTTTTGCCAAATATTTTATAAATTTTTTATGTCTGAGAAATCTTTTCCATTGGGTGACGCAAAAGAAAAGGAGACAGAAGTTGGTATTGCTCATGCGCCTGTTTTGCCGTCGGAGCGTGGGACAAAAAGTGATGCCGATCGCTTACCGATTGCTTTGCCGGAAACAGAAGGCGCTCGTAGCACCCGGACCACCGAGACACCAATTGAAGGGACTCTGAAAGAGCGCCCCCCTACTTCTCGGCGGCGTATCGGGTGGGGCAGCACATCACCAGAATTTTTACAATTACAGGATGACGGAGCCTCGGTTTTTAAGCCGAAGGATAACGAGGTAGATCTGCGTGACAACGTCAGGCCGGGGACATTTTATAAGCGAGAGCGAGCGGCATACCTGGTAAGTAAATTTTTAGGATTTGAACTTGTTCCCCCAACAGTGATTCGCGAAGTTGATGGACAGATCGGTAGTGTCCAGCAGTTCGTAGAAGACGCGAAGGGCCCTTATGAAATTCCATCAGGTGCGAAATTGTTGGACCGATGGCCTGAAGAACTTATGAGGTTGTGGCTCTTTGATCTCATCATTTGGAATTCCGACCGTCATGATGGCAATTTACTTTTCAAAAACGATAGGGCATGTGCCATAGACAACGGGTTAAGCTTTGGGAATGATAAGCCGCGTCTATATAGTGAATATCCAGGGCGGGCGCTTCCCCAGGGAACCGTTAATCAGGTGCGAGAATTTTTTTCGTGGGAGCATGGACAGCGTATTCTTGAGGATTTGCTTTGTGAGCTGTTGCCGAAAGAAGAGGTGCAGGCATTCTTTTCCCGCCTTGAGCAGATTAAAAAGCAACTGCTGGAAGTCGGCGTGATAGAAAAAGTTGAATATTCATAATCATATGCATGTAGAAATTTACAAATTGCAGAATGATGGGTCACAGCGGATGATAGCATCCTGCCGGCTTGCGGGTGAAGCGGCGGAGTGTTCCGGCGAGGAACCATTCGTCACAAATCTTATGGTGGAAGGTATTCGTGCTCATGCTGATGGTGTGCCATTGTTCCCTGCCGAGGGGCGCCGGTTTTTGGAAGAACTGAAATACTTTTTTACATCAGGATATATGAATGCCTCTGATGTCTTGTCTGATGAGTAGGGGGGGGCAAGCGCGAATATTGCCGGAGTACTGGAGGATCGGCGAAAAGCGCAACAATCTCATAGCGGACCATTATGGCAAAGAAAAAAATAGCATATACGCGGATACTGTTAAAACTTTCTGGTGAGACGCTTGGCGGCAGGGGCGGGTTCGGATTGGATATCGCGTCCGCCGAATACATCGCGCGCGAGGTCAAGGAGGCCCACAACCTTGGATGCGAGATAGCGATCGTCATCGGCGGGGGAAACTTTATCCGCGGTGAGAAACTTTCACAACTTGGCATTGACCGGCCGACGGCCGACTCCATGGGCATGCTCGGTACCGTCATTAATGCGCTAGCACTCCAAAGTGTTCTGGAACGGCATGGTCTTTTTACCCGCGTGATGTCATCTCTTGCGATGGCGGAAGTCGCCGAGCCCTTTATTCGGCGGCGCGCCATGCGGCACGTTGAGAAGGGGCGCATCGTCGTTTTCTGTGCCGGCACCGGAAGCCCTTACTTTTCAACCGATACGGCCGCCGCTCTTCGCGCGTCCGAGATTGGCGCCGAGGTCATTTTAAAAGCGACGAACGTTGCGGGGGTGTATGCGGCAGACCCGAAGACCCATAAGCATGCAAAGCTCTTCAAGGAAATTGATCCGATGGAGATGGTACGGCGCGGACTTAAAGTCATGGATTTGACAGCCATAACCCTTTCCATGCAAAATAGGGTGCCGGTCATAGTATTTGACGTATTTAAGAAGGGGAATCTGAAGAAACTATTGCAGGGCGGAAGTGTGGGAACGAAGATCCAGTGAAGTTCTACGTCCTTATTTCTAAACTCTACATAAATTCAAAGTTCCAACCGAGACCACGCTGAACGGGTGCAAGCGTTTTGAGCCGTAGGTTTCGGTCGTTTGAATTTATTTAGGGCTTAGAATTTTGTGCTTGGAGTTTATATATGCGGCCATAGCTTAGCCCGGCTTAAAGCGCCACACTGTCACTGTGGAGATCAGGGGTTCGAATCCCCTTGGCCGCGCCAATACATGAACTCCCGCCTGTATAGGCGAGAGTTCATGTATTTTGGAAGCGTGGTCCAGGGGGATTTGAAGGGTATGGTAAAACGTGAATGTCTTCACGTTTTTAGAACCCCGGCTCCGAAGGAGCGCGAAGATTTATCGGAGCGCGGGTGAGGAGGAATCCCCTTGGCCGCGCCGAGTAGTGCAGGATGAATAAGGAGCAAGGCGGCTTTTTGTTTGACCGCCACCGCCATTGACTTACTGCAAGAATCAGCGCATGTTGTTGATAGATCCTTTCGTGGATGCGACTATGCGGATTGAAGACCTCGGTACGCGCGCGCTCTTTCTCATTCCGTCAGTAAAGGTATATAACCCAAAGTACTCAAAAAGCAGGCAGAGCGTCGCGCGGGTCATTCATGAGTTTTTAAAGGGTACGTTTGGCGGGTACACGTGCGCTTCCGGAAACATATACGGATATTTTTCATCGGAGTCCGTAGAGTACGACGAGTTGCGGGAATTTCGGGTTGCGTTCAAAGAAGATGGCGGGAAGACCAAAATCGTGAAACTGCAGGAATTTCTTGCGGACATCTGCGAAGACATCGGAGAAGAGTGCCTGTATCTTGAGTGCGGGGGAGATGTCATGTTGGTCTATCCGAAGTAACAACGAACACTGCACGGGCGACCGTGCATTTTTTAATTTTTCATTGCAATTCCCGAGCGCGCGTTCGTTGAATAAATATATGGAGGTTCAACCTCCATATATTATATACGGCATGGGAGCATATGAGAGCGCGGGTGTGTACGAAAATAAAAGAGCCCGCGCTATGCGGGTCTTGCCCTTGTCTTAGGATCAGCGATCCCAGAACTTTCGTTCCGCTACTCTATCCAGATAGATCACGGAACTGATGAGAAAGTCGTAGAGAAAGTGAATGAAGATGCAGGCGACGAGGCCATAGGTGAACAGGAGCCAGAAAAAGAACATTCCGATAAACCAGCTGTTGGCGAACCCGACCCACCCGAGGTACTTATGTCCGTCGCGAAAGAGAGCGTTTGCGCCGAGAAGCGCCGATCCTATCGCCCATGAGCCGGGCGCTACAAGCACTGGGGCAAGGTACCCGAGCGTGAAAAAATTTGCAACGGGGCCCATAATATATATTTGAAGCCATTGCGGAATGCCGAACCCGAGGAAGCCGAAAAAAAGCACGTTGAAAAATTTTACCGTCGCGATTCCGGCAAGAAATATGAGCCACCGGAAACATATCTCTTCCACAACACCCGCCCAGACGCTTATGAGTGTATCTTTAATGAAGAGCCCTTCCGCGTCATCGTTTAGCCATGAATCGTTTCTCGTGAACACCGCGACAAGGAATGTGAACCCGCCGCCCCATGCCAGTATTGGCCAGGATGAGTAGAGCCAGTCGGATGGTCCGCTGTCGCGGATGTGCCAAAATTCAAACGCGGTGAACGGAATGATATTCGGGAATAACCACTCCATGACAAGAACAATACAGAAGCCGGTAAGAGCCAACACAAGATAATTCTGGGTTCTGGCGAGGACCCGTTTTTTCACCGCTCGGTGTTGTCAAAGATGGCGTGTGTGAAATACTGTACTTTTTCCTTGCCGATTTGTCAAGTATGTGCTGTATTGACAGAGATCATTTGCCGTGCAACTACTGCCGCAGACCTCGCGAAAGAAACACTATGGCACGAGTTGCGTGTGTTCTTGACGACCAGGGAAATTGCCGGGCTTCACAACTGCACTTGCGGGGGTTTTGTCCGGTAAAGCTTGCTCGCGCGGGGCTCGCCGGTTGGATGTTGAGAAAGTCGGCAGGGAAGCGCACAAACAAAAAGAAGGCGTAGTAGCGCCGTAGAGAATGTCTCACCCGTGTTATGTGCACGGGCTTTAATTTTTTCATTAGAGCATGGGCGTGGGGATGTTGCGGTTTTCGGTAAAGAAAGAATGGGCGAATGGAGCGGCTTGGTGCAATTCAGATTAGAACTCAAGAGCGAAGTATTGACATGGAAATTTACGCATGCTATTATGGCAGAGATGGGGAAAGAGGACGGTGCTCGCATATTGAAATTTTAATAATCGGTTTTGATGAGCGCGTAGGATGCGGCCCGTCTTTTTTACGCCAAGAACCGGCTGATTGCATCTTTTAAAAAAATGGCGCAGGTCCCGTTTCTTGATGTTTGTATGAGCATAAAAAATAATATCCTTCCTCGTGTTGTCGCCAAGCCGGTGGCATTTTTTACTATTTTGATGTTTGCCGTTTTGCCGGTCGCTCCCGCGGTGCCGGTTTTTTTACATAGTGCGTATGCGGCGGCGCCTTTCATTCTGTTTTCGGATGGGTTTGACCAGAACGGATCTTCTCTTACAACTAATACATGGGACAACGTGTCCGGCGAATCAAGCGGGTCGCGCGATGACACAGAGGACGGTTTTACCGTCGGCGCATCCGGCAAGGGCATTCTTCTGGAGGGCGCGGGAAATTCCGGCGATAACGAACACGCCAGTGACCCCGATGAAACCGCTGAACGCACCATTGCTACGCGCGGATACAGCGATCTCGTTGTTTCGTATTCCCGCGCCCTTGGGAGCGTTGAGGCGGACGATTCATTTGTTGCCGAGTATGCGCTTGACGGTGATTCATTTACGGAACTTGAATCGCTTAACGCAAACCAAGCGCATGGGGTTGTATCGTTTGCTATTTCAAATCCCGAGCGAAAAACAAAGCTGACGCTTCGGTTCATGATGAACGGTACCGATAACAGCGACAAGGTAGGCATTGATACCGTGACGGTAATGGGCGAGGGAGACCCGCTCTACTATGACGGTTTTGAAAGCAATAATTTTACCGCAGGCAGTTGGACGACCGAAGAGACCCCCAACATTGACGACGGGGCTTCCAATAGTTGGACCCGAAATGACGCGACCGCCTCGGATGCGAACGGGCATAGCGCACGCATTGACGGAAGTACGGGCGCAAACCCGGATGATGCGATGTACACGACCGTTGATACAGCGGGGTATGAAGATATCATGCTTCGGTTCGCGCGAAAGGTAGACAATATGGAAAGCGGAGAGGCGCTTCGCGTGCTTGTGAGTACTGTTGTCGGCACTCCTGTCTGGTCGGAGGTGTATGCGGTTGAAAATGTTGACTGGGCATCGGTTTCGCTGACATTACCTTCCGATGCGGAGAATAATCCTAATACCAAAATTCGTTTTGAGGTGAACAGTAATAGTAGCAATGATGATTCGTGGGTTGATGATGTTGTTGTCTGGGGCACCGAGATCAAGGTTCCGAGTTCTATCGCAGGAGCAAAATTTAACGATTATAACGGGAATGGTGGATGGGATGATGGCGAGCCGGGGATCTCCGGGTGGACGATAAAACTCTATGATGCAGGAGGAGGTCTTTCCGGAACCCGGGCCACCGATGCCGGGGGCCGGTACTCTTTTGAGGGTCTTGAGAGCGGAACATACACCGTTTGTGAGGTTCGTCAGGACGGTTGGCGGCAGACATTTCCCGAGTCGGGCGCGTCGTGCCCCGAGGGGACGGGAAGTGCTGTTGGCTACTCGGTAACGGTTAGCGGTAGCGATGCGGGCGATAAAAATTTCGGGAACGCCTTACTCGGGCATGTGGTCGTACAAAAAGTGACCGACCCCGCGGATTCCGAAGAGACGTTTGAATTTCAGTTCGGTGATGAGGATATGTTTCGGCTCGGCGATGGTGATAAGGAAACGCTTGATGTGGTGGCGGGAACATACGAGATTATGGAAGATGTTCCGCCGGGCTGGGCGCTGACCGATTCTTCATGCGTGTATGATGGCGAGTCGGTCGGGGAAGAGACATCAAACGGTGAGCGTGTGACGGTTGAGGCGGGAGATACTGTTGTGTGCACATTTACGAATACCCAGAACGGCTCCATCACCATTGAGAAGGAAATTTTAAGCGAGGACGATGCTGATCAGGCGACATTGTTCGGTTTCGCCATGGAGGGTATGAATTTTCAGTTGCCGAAAGATGATGGCGAGGGCGGGTACGAATACGAGCAGGAATTCGCCGACCGCGCTCCTGGCGAGTATCGGGTTGCTGAAATCACCGGCGATCCGGATTTTGATCTATTAAGAATTTCCTGTAGTGATGAGAATAGCGCCGGCGATCTTGAGGCGGGAGAGGCAATCATACGCCTTGAGGCCGGAGAAGATGTGAGCTGTACATTTACGAATGTGAAGCGCGGTTCCGTGCACATAGAAAAAGAGGCCGATCCGAGTGAAGGACTTTTCACCTTCAACCTTGCCGGACCGACCGAAGCGTCGGGGACTATCACCGGCTCCGGCATGCTTGATTTTGCGGATCTTGTGACCGGTCTTCTGGGAGGCGAGTACTCGCTTGCCGAGATTCTTCCCGACGGATGGGCGGGGACTCAATCATCGTACTGTGGCGAGGGGGATACCACTTCGGACGGAGCGGTGAATTTCACGCTTGAGCCGGGACAAGAGGTCACGTGCTATTTCAATAACACCCGATACGGGAAGGTTGCGGGTAAGAAATTCAACGATAAGAATATGAACGGTGAGCGCGACACGGGCGAGGGCGGAGTGAAAAACTGGCCCATGGACCTTTGGTTTGACCATCCCGAAGACGGATGGACGCGCGTGTCATCCGTAGACACGGGCCGGGGTGGAAATTATTCATTTGAAGATCTGGCGCCTGGCATGTACCGCGTGTGCGAAGGAACAAAGGATCTCTGGACCCAGACATATCCCCAATTTGAAAATCCCGCAGAGGCGACGCATGAGTGCGAGAATGGCACTGTCGGATATGAATTTGAGATGAGTGCTGGCGAAATTCAGTCGGCCGATTTCGGTAATTATAAAAAAGGCGCGATCACCGGCAAGAAATTTGAGGATCTTGATGGCGACGCGGAAAAAGACGAGAATGAGGAATGGCTTTCGGGATGGCGCATCTATCTTGATATGGACGGTAGCAACACGCTCACCGAAGGCGATATCTCAACCGAAACAAATGGTAGCGGCAAATATACCTTCACCGAGCTTGATCCGGGAACATATACCATTCGGGAAGATATGCCCGAGGAAGGGGGATGGATGCAGACGTATCCGGGAGGGGAAGAGGATGAGTGGGAGGTTGTTATTGAGTCGGGTAAAACGCTGAAGAAGAAACATTTTGGGAATGCCCGCGCGTCAACAATTTCCGGGTATAAATGGAACGATGCCGATGGAGATGGCGAGTGGGATGACGGGGAGGTAGGTGTTGAGGGATGGCAGATGGCACTTGGAAAAGTAGGAACGCCGGAGAACGGCTCTGATGCGATTCCGATTGAGATCATAGCGCTTGAGCTCACGGGAGAGGGAGGGGCCTACCAGTTCCATACAACGGCGCTTGGAGAGTATGTTGTATTTGAAGAGCGAAAGGACGGCTGGAGCGTCACGTATCCGGCGCTCGTAGCTGATTCATTTTTTGATATCACATATCGGATAGATGGCGGCGAAGAGCCAGCGCTTATTCTTGATTCATTCTTTGACGTGTTCGTAGAGTTTAATGGACAGCAGGTTATGAGTGATCAAGGAGAGCGCGCTCTTCGGTTCGGAAATTTCCCGCACACTACTATTGCCGGGCATAAGTGGAATGATCTTGATGGCGATGGCGTTTGGGGTGACGGGGAAGAGGGTATTGATGGATGGCAGATGGCTCTTGGCCGTAGAGGAGAGCCGCAAAACCCGGAGGAAGGTCCCGCGCACGTTCCGATAGAGATAGTAGCACTTTCACTCACTGGCGCGGACGGTGGATTCACCCTGCCGGTCACAGCTCCGGGACAGTACGGTGTCTTTGAGGCAAGCCGCGACGGCTGGAGCGTCATGCATCCGGCGCCCGTAAGCGATTCATTTTTTGACATCACGTATCATGCTGATCTTCCCGAGCGACCGGTGCTTGTTTCTGACTCGTTCTTTGATGTGTTCGTAGAAATTGGCGGACAGCAGATCTTGGGAACGGACGGCGAGGCACTGATCCCATTTAATTTCGGCAATCATCAAACGGAGATGATCTCTGAAGCCCTCCCTCTGGCCCCTCCGCCTCCGGCTCCCAATGTTGATAACGGTATGCCCGGTTTTGGTGGCGGCAGTGGTAATAGTGGTGGCAACTCCGGCGGCGGTTCGGTTCTTGGCGCCTCAACAACCGGCGGAGAGGAGGGACAGGCGCCTGGCGTTGAGCACGGTATCTGCCCGACTGGAGAGTACATTACCCAATACATGCGGATAGGCAGGACGAATGATCCGGTGGAGGTAAAGAAGCTTCAAGCGCTCCTGAACGGACTTTTAGGAACTCATTTGCCGCTCACAGGGTTCTTCGGAGTATTAACCAACAATGCGGTCAAGGATTTTCAGAGAACATATTGGGAAGAGACCTTGAGGCCATGGGGAATACCACGGACCGATCCTACGGGGTACGTTTATAAGTTGACCAAGCGCGCTCTTAACATGCTGAAATGCAAGGTGACCATTCCGCTTCCGGAACTTAACTAGTCAAGCGTACTGGCACAAAAACCGCATTTTTATGCGGTTTTTGTGTTGTCAGAGGATATCAACCGTTCATGAACACCTACGGCACTGGCCCCTGG
>MHQW01000037.1:1430-21248 GCA_001820785.1 Candidatus Sungbacteria bacterium RIFCSPLOWO2_02_FULL_51_17 | reverse complement strand
AATGTCGTAAAAATGCCCCTGGAGTCCAGAATTGGGTTGCATTATACAATTGTTTTACTAATAACCCATGTTCGTTTACACTACACACAGCGCACATGCCGCAAGCCATTCTAGTACATTCGGAAGAGAACACCCCACAGAAGGGGCTGGTAAAACAGACCGCCTATGAAAACCTCCTCGTGCGTGTTGAGACGGAAGTAACATCCCGAGAGCGTGTTTTTTGGCAGTACCGCAAAACGGCAAAGCGAATCCTCTCCGTGTACTTCTATCTTCGCACGGCACACAACATGCCCCGCTGGCCGTTATCGCTAGAGGAGTTACTAGATGCCGAAAAAAAGTTACGAGAAGTCGCGGAAGGTGCCCTGCAAAACCGCACAGTATTCGGCCGACTCTTTAACACCGAACGCGCCTGGAATTTTTACCTTACGAACGGGTTTTTCAAGAAAAATCATACCCCTTTCGGGAACACATATTCGTATTACGGGGCATGGCACTATGACTGGGACTCATTTGAGCCCACGGGGTTGACCGAGGATCATTCCCCCCTGCTTCCGCCAAACTTCTTTCAGCTCGTTGTTGACTGCTACATCGCGACATACGGCAAAGAAGAGTACTATGCGCTTCAAAATCATTCGCCATTCCTTAGGGAAGAGAAGGCGGCCCAACGCTGAACCCCGCACACGCATGCGGGCTTTTTTATATAAAAAAATACCGGCGCACAGCCGGTATGTTCCCCAATTCCGGCTAAAATCCTTCCTCTTTCAACTTCTCAATATGCTCACGCGCTTTTTTGGAAAGCTTTTTCGGCGTAATAACTTTAATGTGTATCAAAAGATCTCCCCGCTCATATCCTTGGGTTGCGGGAACCCCTCGCCCCCGCACTTTTAAAATATCTCCCGACTCGGTGCCCTCGGGAATCTTGAGCGCGATCGCGCCGTCAAGCGTCTGAATATCAACTTTATCGCCAAGAGCCGCCTGTGAAAGCACTATGGGAAGCGTCATGATGAGATTGTTGTCTTGGCGCCGAAACGCGCCATGCGACAACACATGCATGCGAACATACAGGTCCCCCGGCACCCCGCCCGAAAGCGATGCCTCGCCCTTGCCGGAAAGTTTTACAATGTCCCCATCGGCGATCCCCTTCGGCACAATGATCTCTATCCGTTCGGTGTTTCGCACAACACCACGCCCCAGGCAATCCCGGCAGATGATCTCGGGAACCTGCCCGCGCCCCTGACAATCGCCGCACACCGATACCTGCGAAAAATTCCCGAGGAATGTCTTTTGCGTACGTTCAATTTTTCCCGTGCCATGACACTTGGCGCAGGTGACCAGCTTTGATCCCGGCTCGGTACTCTTCCCCTCGCACCGTGCGCATTTTGAAAGTTTCTGGATCTGCACCTCGTGCTTGCCTCCGAATACCATCTCCTCAAACGGAACCTCAAGATCTATCTGAACATCTTTTCCTTTTTTGGGGCGGGCTTTCGCCCCCGGAGCGTTCCCCATAAAACTAAAGAGGTCCTCAAATACATCGGAAAAATCAAACTCCGAATATCCGCGTTCTTCGTCGCCGCCCTGCGAGCCGCCACCATCAAATCCGCCGAACCCGTCCTGCCATCGGAATCCGCCGCCGCCTGGCGCGCGGCCCGGACCGAACACCGTTCCGAACTGGTCATATTGTGCGCGCTTCTGCTCATCTCCCAGCACCTGGTAGGCCTCGTTTATCTCCTTGAACTTATCCTCGCTCCCATCGTGCTTGTCGGGGTGGTACTGGTGCGCAAGGCGCCGATATGCCTTCTTGATATCGTCCTTGGAGGCGTTCCGGGGTATCTGGAGTATTTTATAGTAATCTTTTGACATGAGAATGAGTGTAACAAATTACGCTTCTCCGTTCAATCGGCCATTAGCCCTCCCTATGCCTAAAGCGAGATAACTTCCTTCTCTACAACCTCGTTATATTTTTTTAACACGCCAAAACCCAGGGCAATCTCCATTAAAAGAAATGCCACTGGCATGACGGCAAGGTAATACAGTACGCTTAACGCCTTGAGAGTAAGAAAATATCCGACCGCGAGTATCGTGGGAATAAACCGCCGATAAGGGCCCGCATGACTCTCTGCCCAACGGGTCACTGAACCATATAGCACGTCTACCACCAGTTCGTTTCCCGCAAGCTTCATGCCGGATTGCTTCGCATAGGCCTCCCGCTGCTTCCTGATCTCATCCCGCAATACTTCCTCCGGAACTACCCGGCCGTTTTCCTTGAACACTGCCAGAAGCGAGTTGGCGATGAAGTCGTCAATGGAAGCGTCTGCCGTAATGCCTGGAACGACACCCCCGAGCGGCCGCTCAAGCGCGACGAACACCTTCTCAAAAAGGGGCTTCGGCAAGAGTACGGTAAGAGCGGTGGTATCGGCAGGGACTGTAGAGTAGTAGATAAAACTCATCATCAGGGCCGTACCGGTAAAAAAATATCCGAGATTTCTTCCCACGACCTTCCGAATGTATATCTTCGTGCTTGCCAGCGCCTCGGTTTTTGCTTCCCAGTCCGAGAGCATCATAAGGGCCCATCCGATAAGAATGCTCCCAATGAAGTAGTTCTCAAACGGGAAGAGCGCGTGAAAAGAGGCGGCGGAGAGAAAGAGAGTTGCCGCGCGTACCCGCATATCATAGACCACGAGCGTAAAAAGAGCGAACAACACGGAATATATGAACGGAGGCAGAAGAAGATATGTCACCACTTCTGGCGGCCAAACAAACATATCGCCAATGTCCAACGGAAGAGTGCGCTTAAACGCCCAAGCGGCGGCTATGGCCGATATAACAACGAGAACGCCAAGTACAACCTCTTTGGCAAAAAGGGCTTTTTTCTTCTCCTGGAAGGGTGCTGCCTGTACCGGAGCAGTGCCGGAATGAGTATCTGCCGATTGATATGGTTCCATTCCAAATAACCGTTGTGGGTTTCAGTTGTGTATTATGACCATTATCACACACCCCGCTCTCAAATTCCAATATACCGAAAGGCAGGGCCCGTACCCTGCCCCACGAACTGTACCGATCATTTTCCTTTGTCCTCAAAGTCGGCGTCTTTCGGCGCATGCTCGTCGCCACCTCCCTTGTCCGAAGACGGGTCCTGCTTGGCGTCGCCGGAACCCTGTCCATCCCCTGCCGCACCGGCCTGCTTATATAAGAGCTCGCCAATTTTCTGGATTGCCTCACTCAATGCCTGCGCCGCGCGCTCTATCGCCGCTTTGTCGGTTCCTTCCTTTACACCCTTCAAGTCAGCTATTTTATCTTCTATGTCTTTCCGGGTCTCAACAGGAATTTTTTCTCCGGCATCACGAAGAGATTTTTCAGACATGTACACCATTTGGTCAGCGTCATTCTTGGCACCAATAAGCTCTCGCTTTACGCGATCCTCCTCCGCGTGCATTTCGGCATCTTTTTTCATCCGCTCTATCTCCTCTTTGGAAAGGCCTGATGACGCCTCAATCCTCACGGACTGCTCTTTTCCCGTCGCCTTGTCCTTTGCCTTTACCGAAAGAACGCCGTTGGCATCAATATCAAACGTCACCTCTACCTGGGGGACACCGCGGGGAGCCGGTGGAATTCCTTCAAGACGGAATGTGGCAAGTTTTTTATTATCACCGGCCATTTCGCGCTCTCCCTGGAGAACGACGATATCAACCGACGGCTGCGAATCGCTTGCGGTTGAGAACGTCTGGGTTTTTGCGGTGGGCACAGTCGTGTTCTTTTCAATAAGTCGGGTCATAACCCCTCCGAGCGTTTCAAGTCCGAGTGAAAGTGGCGTTACGTCCAGAAGAAGCATATCGCGCACCTCGCCCTCGGGTTTTCTGCCCTCGGCTTTTGCGGCAAGTATCTCGCCCTGAATACCGGCGCCGATCGCGACAACTTCATCGGGGTTGACTCCTTTATGGGGCTCTTTCCCGAACGCTTTTTTCACCGCCTCCTGAATTGCCGGCATCCGCGTCTGTCCGCCGACAAGTATTACCTCATCAATGTCGCCCAACGAAAAGCCGGCGTCTTTGACGGTCTTTTTGGTAAGTTCAATTGACCGCTCTATCATATCACGCACCAGCTCTTCCAGTTTCGCGCGAGAAAAACGCATCGCCAAATGCTTTGGCCCCGACGCGTCGGATGTGACGAACGGAATGTTAAGGTCGGTCTCAACCGTCGTTGAAAGTTCATGCTTTGCCCGCTCCCCCGCTTCTTTGAGACGCTGAAGAGCAAGCGTGTCCTTGGAAAGATCAATGCCCTCTTGCTTCCGGAATTCTTCGGTGATCCACTTAATGATGCGCTGATCAAAATCATCTCCGCCAAGATGCGTATCGCCGCCCGTTGCCTTTACTTCCAGCGTGTCTTGGGCGACCTCAAGCACCGAGACATCAAACGTACCTCCGCCAAAATCATACACAACGACCTTCTCGTCCTTGTTCTTATTTAAACCATAGGCAAGAGCCGCGGCGGTCGGCTCATTGATGATGCGTTGTACTTTGAGGCCTGCGATCTCGCCTGCCGCCTGGGTCGCCTTTCTCTGCGCGTCGTCAAAATACGCCGGCACGGTAATGATGGCCTCCTCAATTTTTTCGCCAAGTTTTTCCTCGGCGTCGGTCTTAAGCTTCTGCAATATCATGGCGGATATCTCCTCCGGACGCAGCCACTTTTCACCCATCAATACTTCAATACCGCCGTTTGTCGCGCGCCGAATTTGATACGGGAGCCATTTTTTGTCTTGCTCAACCTCGGCATCATCAAATTTCCGACCGATGAGGCGTTTTACCGAAAAAAGCGTGTTCTTGGGGTTCGTTACCGACTGGCGTTTGGCAAGAAGTCCCACCAACCGGTCGCCCGCCTTTGACACCGCAACAATGGATGGCGTAGTGCGGTTCCCCTCTTTATTCTCCACGATCTTCGGCTCGCCCCCCACAACAACCGCCATCGCAGAGTTCGTTGTTCCTAAGTCAATCCCGAGAATTTTTGACATACTAGTATTTCTGCATCAAGCGCTGATAGCGTCCACCAGGGGGCCGCCACCATCACTTGACAATTATATAATTTATTGCTATAGTAGCTCCGGAACTTCTCCCCCACACCCCACAGGAGGCATCTATGATGAACGCTCTTGAGTGGCTGGTCATTACCACTGCATTTGGTGTTTCAATTCTCTTTGCTGCCGCAATAGTTTTTCTCATGGACAACGCCCCGCTTGCCCTCCTGATCATTACTGAATTAGCGTCGGCTAGCACCTTCGGAGTCGCAGCGTGGGCCTTATCAGGGATGATCATTGAATTTGGCGAGGATCGGGCCTAGGCACAATCTGCGAATGATTTGCCACGAGCCCTCAGCCAAGACGAGCGCCACTCGTCTTTTCTTTTTGCCGCGAAAGATGGGCTTCCTCACAAAAATCCTTTCACCCCGCCGTTATCAAAAAACGGTCAATATCCCCAAATGGATCCCAGCGCATCAAACTCATACATCATAGCTTTAGCGTCTCCACGCTCCTGCAGCGCGGCAGAAGAGCAGATTCGGCGAAAGCATAATACGTTACCTCTATTATTGTTTTTTTATCGAAACCCGAACGCGCGCCGGACGCAATAGTTTCCCCTGCAAAAAATATCCTTTTTGGATGACCTCTGCTACTCTCCCCTCCTCGCCATCCGACTCCACCTCGCCAACCGACTCGTGAAGCGCCGGATCAAACACGGCTCCGTCCGCACTCATGACCTCAAGCCCCCGGCGTTTTAACGCATCAAGCAGTTGTGAACGTATTAAGAGCACGCCCTTTTCAATATCGGACGACCCGGCGTGCCCAAGGGCAAGATCAAAACTATCAAGGGCCGGAAGCATGTCCTGCATGAAACCTGAGGCGATGAACCGCGCCGTATCTTCAAGGCGTTTCGCTTCATCTTTTTTGTAATTAATATGATCGGCCTTTGCGCGCTGCCAACCGTCAAGGTACTCCTTTCGGTCACGCTCACATATCAAAAGTTCCTGACGAAATTTTTGTATCTTCCCGGACAGATCAACATTCGCCGACTCCTCATCGGCAACAAATTCCATCTCTCCCTCGTTTTTTGTATCATCGTTCATAATCATTCGCACACATCACGTATATATTCAAAAAGCGACAAATTTTTACGATAGTTCATGCGCCGGGGTCCCAGGATCGCAAGTAATCGCTCATTCCCCTTCGGTGTTCGTATGGCAGATATGACCATGCCATAATTTCGCGCCTCGCGGATGGGGTTTTCCGCTCCGACGAACGCGCGCGGTGTTGCAAAATCATCCGTATTAAACATCCGCGTCATCTCTTCGTCAACAAAATCCATCAATCGGCTAAACTCCTGAAGCGCCTCAGGATTGGAGAACTCCGGATCACGCATGACCTCAGAAATACCAGCCTTGTAGAAAATATCATCTTCATGAAGTCCAACGAGCGTGAACTCCTCGGCGATCTCCGATACCGCGCGGGCAACTTGTTTTAAGAACTCATCTTCTTCGCGAACACGCGCGATGCGCGAGACCCGCCCCTGCTCGTCTGCCGGAAGCCGGTACGCAATCTCTATGCGCTCTTCTATATAGAACCGATACGCCTTATCCGTAGGAACCCTTCCCGCCGACGTATGCGGCTGCGAAAGATACCCCTGATCATCCAACGCCAAAAGCTCGTTCCGGACGGTCGCCGAACTGAGAGGCCACCGAAACTTATCCACAAGCTGATGTGAGGAAATGGGAGACGCCGAGTCAATATACTCCTCTACCAGCGCCCATAATATCAGTTTTTGCCGTTCTTTTAGTGTGTGTGTCGGCACAATCCCCAGTATAGCCATATTTAGCAGTCAGTCAAGGAGAGTGCTAATTTGATCACCAGCTCATTATTCTAACCGCATACATCAAGAGGAGCACCGCACCCGCGGCATTGATAAAAAACATAGGGCTGGATAGTGAATGTAACAACGCGTGATAGGCGCCCGTAACACGAACAAAGAAAAAGCCGCGAACAGCGCGGCGCATGTACTACCGAAGATCCCGATGCTCATCCCGTTCTGCCACATCATCGGGGCGCACAAAGGCGAGCCGGATGAGAGAAAAAATTGCCAGACACACGACGGTCAACAGCGGAAAAACAAAATTCCATACGGCGTGGATCAGATAGGCGTACCAGAACGACTGCCATGATACGATGGCGAGTCCCGCCAAAAACCCGAGAATACCCGTAAAAACAACCCGCAGCCATTTCAGACCCCACCACTCATTGGGATGAATGCCGGAAAACAGATTCCCCTTCCAGTGGAGCGATCCGAATACAACGGCGCTGATAACAATCCCGATGAATGCAAAAACATTGACGCCATCAAAGAGCAATAGCAATACTCCACGGTATAAAAGCTCCTCATAAAGCGGCCCTGAGCCATACCCTGCGGGTAATCCAACCAGCAACAAATATTTACCGGGATATTCCTCTGCGTACTGCATCACCACCGCGGGGGCGGGTTTCATCGTTCCAAACAGAAACCATCCTACAAAACGGTAATAACCCATGAAGAGCGCCAAAACGACAATAGCGCCTAAAAACTGCGGAAGAACACTCCATGAGTGCTCCCACCCGGCCATATGCCCCTACTCGTAAAATGAACGTCAGTGTAGAAGTAACAGAAGTTCACGATACATGTCAATATTGCGCAAAAAAGAAAATATGTTGACTTATTGCACAGGGAATTATATACTACAACAGATACGCACCTTACCAAATAACCGATGAAGCAGAAGATTCGGGATTTTTTTCTTGATGAATTCGCTATGGAGCGGCATGCGTATTGCCGTTGCATGTTCCAGATGGTCTTTGGCGTCATATTGACATCCCTACTAATAGTCCCGGTTAGGGTCATGCTCCACCTAACATCACCCTTCGCAACTGTGGGACTCATGTTGCTCCTCTTGCCCCCATCGGTGTTTCTCGGATACCTTGCCTACGAGCGCTGGATCGGCCCGCTTCTGCGAAAACGCGGCTGGAACGAAAAATCGTTCTGGCGGGGCATGCAACTCATGGTCATCTCCGTTCTTTTCTTTGAAACCGTTATCGCGGTAATGCTCTTTGCACTCTCCTTGGTTCTTCGCTGACACCCCCGCCTCGGGGGATTTTTTTACGAAAAACCCTCCGCCGCGAGCAACCGACCAGCGATATACTCACACCGCCTCACCACCCTTCAGATGAAGGGCATCACGTGGTATAATGACCGCATGTCCCATACGCAATTAAAAACAAAACACTTCATTTGGCACCACATTCAAAAGCCAAATGAGGGCGAGATAGAATGGGTGCGCCAGTCGCATAAAATCCATGAGCTCGTCGCGGGCGAACTGATACACCCGAGCGCGCGGGCAAAGGCGGAGCGGTTTGACCATTACATCTACATGGTGCTCCACTTCCCTATTTTCAACGTGTACGAGCGAAAAACCTACCAGCGCGAAGTTGATTTTATCATCACAAAAAAGGACCTTATCACCGTCACCTACGAAGAATTGCCACACTTTGAGGACTTCTTCAAAAAATGCCTCCTGGATAATTCGTGCGAAGAATTATTCGTCTCAAAAACCCCCGCGCACCTTTTGTTCTATATTATAAAAGAAATGTTTAATTTTTCTCTTCGCCAGCTTGACCACATACAGGCAAACATCAATAGCATTGAGGAAAAAATTTTTTCCGGCCTTGAGCGCGCCGTGGTGGAAGACCTTTCCGTCGCGCGACGCGATATCATTGATTTTCGCCGAGCTCTCAAACCCCAGCACATCACATTGGAATCCCTTCAAGCGCATGGGGTAGCCCTTTTCGGACGCGATGTTGAGCCCTATCTTTCCGGAATATTAGGAGAATACGCCAAGGCGTGGAATCTTCTGGAAAATAATAAGGAGACGCTTGATGCGCTCTACGACAATAACACGACGCTTCTTTCCATCAAGCAAAACGAGGTCATGAAGATGTTCACCATCATGGCGTTCGTCACATTTCCGCTCTCCCTCTTTGTCTCTATCCTTGGGCTTGATACCGCGCGCAATCCTATTCTAGGAAGAACGCATGACTTCTGGATCATCGTGGGCGTCATCTTTGCATTGGTAAGCGTCATGATTATCATATTTAAGCGGAAAAACTGGATATAAATGACCATGCTTCTCTACAATACTCTCACGCGGCAAAAAGAAGAACTCCGACCCATCCATCCGAAATGGGTCGGTTTGTATACGTGCGGCCCGACCGTGTACCATTACGCGCATATCGGAAACTTACGCACCTACCTATTTGAAGATGTGCTCCGCCGAACCCTGGAATACGTGGGATACACCGTAAAACATGTCATGAACATCACCGATGTGGGACACCTCACGTCGGACGCCGATACGGGAGAGGACAAGCTTGAAAAAGGGGCTAACCGCGAGGGAAAAACGGTCTGGGATGTCGCACAATTTTATACAAATGCATTTCTGAAAGACATAGAACTCCTGAATATTAAGCGTGCAGAAACGCTCGCGCCGGCCACCGAATATATCAGCCAGCAAATAGACCTCATCAAAAAACTCTTTGAGACGGGACACGCCTATGAGACGACGCAGGCAGTATATTTTGATGTTTCCACGTTCCCCGAGTACACAAAACTCTCGCGACAGAAGCTTTCAGAAAAAAAAACGGGAGTTCGCGACGAAGTCGTGGAAGACCCCGAAAAAAAACATCCGGCCGATTTTGCTCTGTGGTTCAAGCGCGTAGGAAAATTTGCCGACCACATCATGCACTGGCCCTCTCCGTGGGGAGACGGCTTCCCCGGGTGGCACATTGAATGCTCGGCGATATCTTCCGCGCTTTTGGGACAACCGTTTGATATACACACGGGCGGAGTTGATCACATCGGCGTACACCACACAAATGAGATCGCGCAGTCGGAGGCGGCATATGGAAAGCCGCTTGCGACCATATGGATGCACGGAGAATTTTTGCTTACTGATGAAGAAAAAATGGCAAAATCGGGTGAGAACTTTCTGACACTTCAGACCCTGATACACAAAGGCGTTGATCCAATAAGTTACCGCTATTTCATTCTTATGGCCCATTACCGAACAAAACTTACCTTCTCCTGGGAGGCGCTTCAGGCGGCACAAAGCGGCCTTGATAAATTGCGGGACTTTGTACGAAAATTACAGAAGGTCCCCGCCGGGATGGCGGGCGAATCAACAGAACTGAACGAGACGAGAAAGCGCTTCACCGATGCGATGTCTGACGATCTTAACACCCCGGAGGCCCTCTCCGTCGTCTGGGAACTGGTGCACACGTATCATCAGCGGCCGTCTGCGTTTTTGGCGAATAAAATATTGAACCTTCTATATGAATTTGATGACGTCCTCGGCCTCAGGTTACGAGATCTCTGCGAAGAACCAATCCCAAGAGAAATAGCGGAGCTCGCCGAAAAACGAGAAGCCCACCGCAAAGAAAAAAACTGGAATCAGGCAGACGAGATACGGAAAAAAATTGAAGATGCGGGATATGAACTTGACGATACCAATGCGGGACCGTTCATACGAAAAAAATAGGCGCATATGCGCCTATTTTTATAAAACTAAAACGCGCATTATGCGCGTTTATCTGATACTAGATCTACGGTACTTTAGCAAACCCCAATTAGGCATCCTTTTTATCTTTCGTATCAGTACCTGATGGCGCCTCCATCCATATGCGAAGCATGACTAATGCGGGTACGAGGATGGCAAGTAATGCCGAGAGGATAAGACCTCTCATCCAACTGCTCGCCATAAAAGTCAGAAAAAGGAGCCACAGATAGAATAATGGCTGACGTACCACATGCCTACCGACACGAATGTACTCCTTAACAAAACGAACGCACACACTGGCCTTACCTTCCATGCCATTCCCTTTCGTGTATACATGGAAACCGCCGATAGCATCGACGATTGCCGAAGATTTGTCAAAGGCGCTTGGTCTGCGCCGCCCGTCCGTGCACACCTTATGAGAGCACCATCAACGCTTTTGCTTGCGAGACGGCGGTGTTTGGCGGTAGAATGTCTGTACGTTATACGGACCGCAATGGCACCACGAGAAAAAAAACAATCGTCATCTCTGCGCGTCCCGCCACAGGACACGGAAGTTGAAATGTCGGTGCTGGGAGCGCTTATGCTTGACAAGGACGCCATCTATCGCGTCGCCGATTTTTTGCGTTCCGGAGATTTTTATAAACCGGAACACGTAGCGATCTATGACGCGATGGTGGATCTGTACGGCAAAAAGACCCCCATAGACATCTTAAGCGTCTCCGCTCGTCTCAAAGAAAAAAAAGGGTTGGAACCAATCGGAGGAACGCGCTACCTTACGTCTCTCGTCAATTCGGTGCCGACCGCCGGACACGTCGCCTACTACGCAGCCATTGTAAACAAAAAACGCGTTCTTCGCGATCTCATCGCCGCCTCGCATCACATTGCGGAACTCGGCTATAAAGAGGATAGCGATGTTGAGGACCTCCTGGACCAGGCGGAGCAAAGAATATTCAGCATATCCCAGACATCCCTCCAACAAGGGTTCATCTCTATAAAAGACGCGCTCGGGCAGGCCTGGGACCGGCTTGAACAACTGCACAAGGGAGGCGGTGCCCTTCGCGGAGTGCCGACGGGTTTTCCCGATCTTGACGACCTTCTGCAGGGTCTGCAAAAATCCGATCTCATCATCCTTGCGGCGCGGCCCAGTTTGGGAAAAACATCGCTTGCTCTCAACATCGCAAAGAACGTCGCCCTTGACGGAAAAAAACCGGTAGCCATTTTCAGCTTGGAAATGTCCCAGGACCAGCTCATTGACCGGCTCATCTCGTCAGAGTCAAACGTTGACTCGTGGAGAATACGGAGCGGGAACCTGAAAGATGAGGATTTCACCGAGATACGCTCTGCCCTTCAAACCCTCTCCGATTCGCCGTTATTTATCCATGATGTGTCCTCCCCCACCGTCATGCAGCTCCGCACGCTTGCCCGCCGCCTTCATCGCGAACACGACATCGGACTTATTATCATTGACTATCTCCAGCTCATCCGCGGAAACACATCGGTTGAATCGCGGGTGCAAGAGGTCTCGGAAATTTCCCGCGGGCTCAAGGCGCTTGCAAAGGAGCTCAACGTCCCCGTGTTAGCCCTCTCCCAGCTTTCGCGCGCCGTTGAGATGCGGACCGACGCGAAACCAAAACTCTCCGATCTTCGGGAATCGGGCTCCATTGAGCAGGATGCTGACGTGGTCATGTTCATCTACCGCGAGGATAAGGCAAAACAAAACGCTGAAAAAAAGAACATAGCAGAGATCCTTGTTGAAAAACACCGCAACGGCCCAACGGGAAAGATCAACCTCTTCTTTGACCAAGGCACGATGACATTCCGATCCGTTGCTAAAAATCTTGACACATTTGAGGCCTTTTGACCGAACGCTACCCGATGCCGGCGCGCGTTATAACGCCGGCGTCACCAAACGACCATGATCCCACAACCCCTTCAACATCTCATAGACCAATTTACGAAGTTTCCCGGCATCGGCCCGAGACAGGCCGCGCGTTTTTGTTATTATCTTCTGCACGAAGACGCCGAGGTAGCAAAAGACCTCTCGTCCACCCTTGCCACGCTCCATGATACGGTCGCCTCCTGCCGAGAGTGCTATAAAAGCGTTGAGCACAAACATGAGGATGCGCCGCCACTCTGCGAATTCTGCAAAAATGATGCGCGCGACGAGACAAAGATCCTCATCGTGGAAAAAGAACAGGACCTGCATACTATTGAGCGGACAAAAAAATTCGCCGGGCGCTACCACGTTCTCGGCGGGACCATCAGCCCCCTTGATTCGTCCAGTCCGCAAAAACTCCATCTTCGGGACCTTTTTGAACGCGCAAAACGGATACAGGCCGCACGCCGTGAGACCCGCGTGGAGGTCATTCTTGCCACAAACCCGACGACCGAGGGCGATACGACGGCGCTCTATATTGAGCGAATACTAAAGCCGTTGGGCGTTGTGGTCTCGCGCCTTGGACGCGGACTCGGCACGGGGTCTGAACTTGAATACGCGGACATGACAACTCTGGAAAACGCATTGACAAACAGGCGATAATATATTACAGGAAATACAGCTCCCTTCTCCGGCGCCCGCCATGAATCACACACAGTCACTCTACGGACTTCTCACGATCCTCGGGCTTCTCGCCTCAACCGTCCTTCTTTTTCTTGGGATAGCGTCAGTGAACTACTACCGGTCCATTTTAGGTCTTAGTGGCGTCGTTCTTGCCCTATCATTTTTCGCCCTCTATCACTGCTGTAAGAGTGGCAGTGCCGATTGGCCCACAGACGATGGTGATATAAAAAAGTAAAAAGCGCTTTCGCGCTTTTTCATATATACACGATCCCGCCGAAAGCGGGATCGTTTTACATGTTATTTCTTGATATCGGTGATCTGAACTTCGGTGAATGGCTGGCGATGCCCCTTCATTTTGCGATACCGCGTTTTTGCGTGATACCTGAATATGATCTTTTTTTTGTCGCGTCCCTGCCCAAGGGCTTTTCCCGTGACCACAGCGCCCTTCACGAGCGGCGCGCCTACCGCGACACCCTTTTCGTCGGCAACGAGTAGAACGTCAAAACTGATGGCAGCATTTTCGCCTACATCAAGCTTTTCTACCTTGAGCCGCTGGCCGGGCCGAACCACATATTGTTTTCCTCCCGTCTTAATGACTGCAAATAAAGCCATGGATATAGTGCATTAGAATACCAACTCATGGTATCCGAATGGGGTTCGTCCGTCAAGGGACACCATGACCCATAGAGCTACACCCGCATACTGCATGATATGAAAAAGCCGCCTACTGGCGGCCAAAATAAAACTCCGAAAGCTCCTTTTTGTCCGTATCACTAAGAGAACCGTGCGAAAATTTCCAAGCATCAGAATAGTAACCACGCAACAGAAATGAAGCGCTCCGCACGATCCCCCACATGAAATACTTCCTGAAAAAATTTCTGACGAACGAGAATGCGTCGTCATCAATGCCGGCCGTTAATGGAACAAAACAGCTTATGGCCCAAAATACAAGCGCAAAAACCGCAAGCAATCCAAGACCATGCGATATCGCAAAAAACGTAAGGAGTGCTGCTGGCGAAAACCAAAGAGCGATAGCCGTGGGAAGGATAGTAAGGCCCTTAACGAGCATCTTTAGGTGTGATGTTGCCGCCTCACGTGAAAGAGCTTTCACCTCCTCAACGGTAAGCGCCCGGCGAAGACCAAAGTACCTCTGAGCCCATGCATTCATTGAGGAATATCGTAATATCGCCCTCTCTAATACAAGGCGCCGTCTTTCCTCCCTCTGTCCTTCTGCCACCTCGGCAAGAATGGCGTCACGCGGATTTGCAATGACAAGTGACTTTGGAGAACTATCTGCCCCACGCTCTTCGTTTCCCATGCGCCCATACATGACAATGAACCTGATGTCTAAATAGCACAAACGCTAACACCCGTCAAGAAGCTTCGCAACCGCAATAATGGCAGCCGTTTCCGCCCGTAGGATCCTTTTCCCAAGCGATGTAATGGGAATGCCGCATTCACGCGCGCGCAAAAGCTCTTGTGGTGTAAATCCTCCTTCCGGACCGATGAGTATATTCACCGCCCCCAAAGACACTTTTTCCGGCACAAGCGCCGTTCCCGTCGGATCAAACAAAAATGTATGGGCACCCGAAGAAATATGCTCCAGGACATCGGTGAACGCCACCACATCAGCAATAACAGGCACCATCCCCTGCCCGCTTTGCTCCGTTGCCTCAATCACAATGCGCCGAGCCCGCTCGCGGTTAATGCCTGTTTTAACGGAGCGCTCCGAGCGCACCGGGTGGAAAAATTTTACTCCTAACTCCGTCCCCTTCTCAAGCATCCATTCAATAGTGTCTTTTTTCGTGAGCGCGTGAAAAAGATGTACTTCACGCGACGGGTCGCGCTCCGACCGTAGGCACGCCTTCACGCGTCCGGAGACGAACCTGCGTGAAATCTTTACTATCGCGGTAACGTGATCAATGCCCGCTCCGTTAAAAAAAATAACCTCCTCGCCTTCATGGATTTTCAGCACGCGGGAGAGCTGATGCGCCACCGCTTCGCTATTCAGAATGAATACGCCCTCCTTCGGGATCGCGCCTTCAATATAAAATCTATGGGTCATATATGACGGAATATATCACGCGAACAGCGCCCGGGCAATGCGCAAAAAACAAAGAATGTCCTCTATTCGCGAATGGTATTGTCACAGCGAATTTTCTGTGGTACACTCAAAAAAGTTCTCCCACCCATACCGTGGAATGCCAAACTTCAGCAGGGTTGCCACTGCGATCGTTGGAGCCGCCATTGTGCTCCTCTTCTCACTTACGCCCGTGTACGCCCACGATTATCATCGCCCGCGTCACCACCGAAACTTCCCGGCGCACCGTGAGTATCGCCACCCTGGTTTCAATATATATATTGCTCCGCCTCCCGTCCCCTTATTCCACTACTTTCGGCCACCGCCCTGTACCGAACGCTTGTATTTTGAACAAGGCCAGTGGTTGTGGGACGGGTACCAGTATGTATGGCAGCCCGGACATTGGACCCGGTACTGCAACTAATGCTCCCTTATGGGAGCGTTTCTCTAATAGGATGATACCGGCGATAGATGCTATAGCATTGCCAGGCGACAAGAAGACAAAACACGGTGTTGATGGCATGGGCAAAAAGAGAAAGATTCACCAGGGAGAAAACGTTTGTATCCATGCGCCAAGTATACCATTAACCAAAAAAATGCGCACGAACGCGGCCCGTACCGCCGGAGCGCATTGTGTGCATGCTTATCCTGCGCGCGTGTCATATACGTAAAAAAACGATATACTGAAAATGTCCTCTCATCCACCTTTATAAACAGGTGTCGCCTCGTGTCATACACATGCAACCCGCAAAACATTGGAACATGAAAAATATTATCAACACATACTCCTTCTCACTGCGAACGCTGTTGTTATGCGTACTTCTTATAACACTCGTAGCCACGTACCCCACTCTCACCAAAATCACCTTTTTTGCCATGTCACTTGACCTTGAAGTGAGCAGTGCCGTTGCAGGAGCTCCGGTGTTCTATGGATTCGGCGCCGGGGCAACGGGCGGCACCGGAAAACCCTATTATCATGTGACAAACCGTAATGACTCGGGCCCCGGAAGCTTGCGGGATGCCATTGCTGCCGGTGACCGGTATGTGGTGTTTGACGTAGGCGGTAAAATAAACCTGACGACCGATATTGAAATTCGCAAAGCAAACATCACCGTTGACGGCACGACCGCGCCAAGCCCTGGCATTACGCTTAAAAACCGAGGGCTCATCATCCGGGGTTCCACCGGAGCGCAGAATATCATTATTCAAAACATCCGCGTCAGAAACGCGGCCCAAGACGGCATCTGGATAACGGACGCGGCAAAAAATATCATTATTGATCATATATCAGTATCAAACTCTGGAGATGGCAACCTTGATATCACGCGGACCGGCACAAAAAACATTACCGTTCAATGGAGCATTCTTGGAACACCCGCGGACGAAGAAAAAAACATGCTCGTTGCATTTGGCGCAAGCAGGATTTCGCTCCACCACAACATTTTCATTGAATCACAACAGAGAAGCCCCCAGGTAACATATGACGACAGTGCGGCAAAAACATCAGACACAAAAACAACGCTTGATATGGTAAACAACCTCATCTGGAACTGGCGCGGCGGGTACGGAACGCGGATCCGCTACGGCGCCCGCGCAAATATCGTCAATAACTATTATGCCGCCGCAGGCGGAGATAAAGACGACGCGCTCATCATCTGCAAAGGCCCCATATCGCACCTATGCGAATTAATGCCAAATGGCGCGCGCGCATACGTTGCGGGAAATGTCAGCCATGATGGAATATCTCTCAACGGTTTGGGAACGGAAAGCGCTCCTTTCACCGCATCAGGCATACCGATTGCCGACGCAAAAAAGGCTGCCTGCAAAAGTATGAAAAAAGCTGGGGCGCGACCTCTTGATGCGGCAGACACGTTGTTTCTAAGCCACATCACACTTCGGTGTAGCTAATAGCTGCCACCCCCCCCCTGAAGAAACACACACTGATGCGGTGTTGCTTGCAGAGTGTGATAATTTGTGACATCGTACCATAAGCACCCATACAACTCCACATGTCACAATGAAATGGCCCGCCTCCGTCATGCTCATACGGCATGACACATCCGCCTATAATATTCTAAAGGATAAGAAAAATGAGGACGCTCTCTATCAGGAGTTTCTTCGCGCATGGAGAGAAGATCCGGCATCACACACCACGCAGGCACTTGCCGCCAAAGTCCGTGAAAAATTCTCTCTCAAACAAGGAGACGCAAAGACCCCTCTTGCCGATAAAGAGGGTCGGCAAGCGTATGAAACAGGGCTTGCTCTCGCAAAAATCGGTGCGATGCCTGACGTGATCTTTGTCTCGCCATACAAGCGGGCAAAGGACACGCTGGCACACATTAGGCGCGGCTGGGCGGCGCTCGCCTCGGTAAAAACATTTGAAGAAGAACGGGTTCGCGAACAGGAGCACGGACTGGCGCTTCGGTATAATGATTGGCGCGTATTTCAGGCGCTCAACCCGGAACAACGCGAACTGCGCGAACTTGAGGGCCCCTACTGGTACCGCTATCCGCAGGGAGAGAACGTTCCGGACGTGCGGGCACGGAATCGCTCATTTCTTACCACGCTTACCCGCGATTGGACAGAACGCCGCGTCCTCATCATTACCCACCATCTGAACATCCTTGCCATGCGGGCAAATCTTGAGCGCCTAAGCGCGACGAGATTCATCCATCTGGACGAAAGTGAAAAACCCATCAACTGCGGTGTCACGCTCTACCGCGGATATCCAAAGCGCGGAGCAGATGGGCGCCTCGTTCTTGAGTTCTACAACAAAAAATACTATCGCTAGCGTACAAGCATCCATATATGCGAACCCTGCCCTTACAAGGCGGGGTTTATATTTCCTATCCACTGCCGTCACTAGCACTTTGGACTGCACATGATTATCATGGACTGACAAGAATCTTCCAAGCGCCTCCCCTGAAGGCCCTCATACCCCAACCCCTACTGAAGTCCGTAAATAAGAGATAGGGTGGAGCGCCCAACAGGTCTTTTCTGCTGTAATTTCACAATTTTGAAAACAATTTTTTTACGGCCAATTCCTCTTTAGATTCGGTGCTAGATTCACTGGCTTGTTCAATTTTAGGAATTCGTTCGCTCATAATACAATATAAAACTCAGAAGTAACTCGGACTCACAGTCGCCTCAATAGAGGCGGTCCTCGATAAAAAATGTTGTCATCGGTGTCTGTTTGAAAATATCCGAACGGAACTGGCGGGGCTCGGCGGGCTGAATCCCCCCCAAACCCCCCTTCCGCCCGCCTCGCCTTGCCTGCCCGACCGGTAGGCGGGAACCGGAGCGGAAAGGCAAACTGCCAAAGAACCTGTCAAAAATGTCGGCTCGAACTTTATGAAGGCCAAAAGCGGGCTTTTCTTTTCGAGATTGAAAGAAATCATAATTTTTGATAGTATGATACTGAAAGTATATAAAATCACTTTAATACTATCAAGATACTGCAAGTATGGCAGCTGAAAACAACATAGGCGAAAATATCAAGAAACGCCGGACAAAATTGGGGCTTTCGCAGGAGGATTTTGCCCAAAAGTCAGGCGTGAAATATACGACACTTACCAAGATTGAAAGCGGGGTTATCAAAACGCCGTCTGTGCTTATGGTGGAAAAAATTGCGAAAATTTTAGGAGTTTCAATAGAAGAACTAATAAAATAAATCTATGGCAAAATGGCATTTCTGGGGCGAAAAAGAATTTTCTGATGTTTATGAAAATATTTACATCAGGAGTTATGTTGAAGATTGGTTCAGTGTTGTTTTTGAGGTTGTAAAAGAAATCAATTCCTTGGGCACAAAGAAAAAACAAATTCTTGATATTGGGTGTGGCGAGGGTCATACTACAAAACAAATTCTTGATAGAATTGATGGAGAATATATTTGCGACTTACTTGACCCCAACGAAAACGCTCTTAGTTCCGCCGAAGCTTTTTTAACTCCAGAAAATGTTGTCGGCGAAATTTTCCCAAGAACACTTGCAACTTTCAAACCGAGTAAAAAATATGATGTGGTTTTCACCTCACATACAAATTACTACTGGGCATTAAACGAAAAAGATTACGACACTCAACTAAAGAAGTTATCGACATTTTTTAACGAGAAGGGGAAATTGATGATTCTGACTTTGCCGGAAGAGAGCGACCATTATAGAATTGCGGTAAGAAAGATTTATCCCGAATTTAACTATGCTCAATACATCATCAAGTTTTATGAAAATCTGGGATTGAAAGTTGATGTTAAAAAACTAAAAATGAGAATGTATGTCGGGGATATTCTAAGCACAAAAAGTCTTTTTGATCTCAAAGTTTTCTACCGATTTATTCATAATACCGATTCTTTTCCAAGCGACGAGGAAAGTAGAAAATTTCTAAAATTGATACATGAGTATCAAGTGGACAGTTATCTTGATTTCAAGGATTATTTGATTGTGGTTTCAAATCCGTAATTTGCCGGCAAAGAAAAACTTGAAATCGTCCTTTCCGCTCCGGTTCCCGCCTACACTTCGTTTCGGTCGGGCAGGCAAGGCGAGGCGGGCGGAAGGGGGGTTTGGGG
>MHQW01000037.1:0-1400 GCA_001820785.1 Candidatus Sungbacteria bacterium RIFCSPLOWO2_02_FULL_51_17 | reverse complement strand
CGAGCCAATGACTTCATTTCCTAACTGGCGGAGGGTGAGAGATTCGCCCACAAGTTCCCTCGACTTCCGCCTTGGGACTCGCAGGCCACACCACGCCATGCTCCTCGCCGCCTGCTCGCCGCATATGGCTGCGGTCGTCGAATCTCTCACGTCCCGCAAGCAGTTGCGGAACTACCTTTATTCTACTTGTCGTACCGACTTAATATCGGAGGGTGAGAGATTCGAACTCTCGATACCCGTTAAGGTATACAGTCTTTCCAGGACTGCGCACTAGACCACTATGCGAACCCTCCAAAATAATGATGCGCCGTACATAAACCTATTTCCGTCTCCTCGACGCATGCACCGATGGGGGCATCGCATTGCCTCCGCGCAGAAGAAAATTGTTATCGCGCCGGAACGGAGACCTTCATGAGGGCGGCGATCCTCTCCTCTATCGGCGGGTGCGTTGAGAACATTTTTACCACCCATGGCGTTTTTTTCAATCCTCCGTCATCGGCACCAAAGGGATTGTGCAAAAAAAGATGTGCTGTCGCATTGGTGGCGGTACGAAGCGGCTGATTAGAACTTGCAATCTTTTTCAACGCGGATGCAAGCCCCTCGGGATAGCGCGTAAGAAGCGCCCCTGACGCGTCAGCAAGAAATTCGCGTCTGCGGGAGATGGCAAGATGGATAAGAGAGGCAATGAGCGGCGCGAGTATGGAAAGAACGATGCCTACAACCAGAATAAGAGCGCCCGCCTTCCCCCGGTCATTATCGCGGCTCCTCATGCCGCCGAACCACATAGAACGCATGAACATGTCGGAAAGGATGGAAATAAATCCCACAAGAACCACCGCAACTGTTGAGACCAGCATATCGCGGTTTCCGATGTGGGAAAGCTCGTGCGCAAGCACCCCCTCAAGCTCCGACCGATCAAGGCGCTGGACAAGGCCCGACGTTACGCACACGACCGCATGTTTCGGATTGCGTCCGGTCGCAAAAGCATTTGGCGACGGATCATCAATTGAATAAAACCTCGGCATGGGAAGGCCTGCGGCGATAGTAAGATTTTCAAGCACGCGGTAAAGCTCATGATGTGAACGCATGTCAACCTGATGCGCGCGGTGAAGTGCTAACACGATACGATCCGAGAACCAGTAACTTGCGATATTCATGGCAACGCTAAATATGACAGCGATATATAAAAATCCGGGGTCACCGTATACTTGGCTGAACACGAACCCGATTGCAATAACCACACCGAAAAAAAGTGCCATCAAGACCCATGTCTTGGCGATGTTGTGAGATACTTGGGTGTAGAGCGTCATGGCGATGATCATAGCATATATTTAGCGAAAAATAAAGCGGCTGTATAATGCAACCCAATTCTGGACTCCAGGGGCATTTTTACGACATTC
>MHQW01000036.1 GCA_001820785.1 Candidatus Sungbacteria bacterium RIFCSPLOWO2_02_FULL_51_17 | reverse complement strand
CTATACACTCCCTGCGTTGAAGATGTGGCCATATTCCCCACGGCAGTGTATCCCCAGCTCTGGTAGTAGTCGGGGCTTGTGGAGGCAACGGTGGTGAAGAAAGGTACCTGACACCTATTCCTTTGAAGTTACGAAGCCACATGGAATTCTTCCGAAAGGACCGCTCATCAGATCATCGAAAAATCGAGTGGCGGATAAAGCGTATTGAGAAAATAGCCAAAAACATACACGCCCGCAAAAAGCAGATAATCAGCTTCTTTGCTTCCGGCAGGTTCACGCAGGAGGAGTACGTGAACGAGAATCTTACTCTCGATAAGAAACTGCACAAGCTTCAACTCAAACGGATTAAAGTTATTGCGAGTATTCCCCTGCTTCACAAAAAGGAGGTGGTCGATCTAAACGTCCGACAATTCTGCGATTCAGCAAAAGCACAATTTGAGAAATGCGCTAACTTCGAGAGTAAGCGCCAGTTCCTGCTCGAGCATATTGAGAAAGTAACGTATCTAAAATATGGAGTCACGATTCACGGTTCGGCCCCTATTAAGCTAAGAGCATATGAGGATCCGGATCAGACGAGTGAGGTGAGTAAAATACCATTCCAGATCGAGAATATGCTAGATAAGTCTTTGCTAAAAAGAGGACCGAGAATAAGACAAGAAATCGATGGACGTCTCAAGGCTTGGGGTTGCGGAGGGCGCGAGAAATTAAGTGCTGCGGCAATAAAGATTCTAAAATCTAAAAACACCTCGTAGGTAATTCGCAAATACTAAAGGTAAATCAAAAAGCCCCGAGTGGGGCTTTTTGATTTACTACCCATTTACTAAGTAGTAAAGCGCAAGGATAATCCATAAACCACCTATCATTAGCAGAAAACTCGTTGCAGTCATCAGCAAATTCTCTGCTGACTTTTCACTCATAAGCTGGTTCCGAAATACGTGCTTTGCGAGCCAACCAACTATCTTCTGTTTCTTAAATACATTCAGATAGAGGAAAAAGCCGACAAACAGTATTCCGCCTGCAAGGACCACTAGTGAAGGCCAATATATAGTCAAATATGTCACAAGAGAGTTCATGATATTATTTTACTTGCTTACAGGACCAGACACAAGCGAACCACTCCACGTTACGACTGCCCCGCTTGGAGTTACCCAAAGACTATTAGATGCAGGCATGCCCCCACCTCCACCACCGCTGGATCCGGAAGAACCGGAACTACCAAGTGTGGCGTTGAAACTACTTGCAGTGTCCCTTCGACTTTGAATGTCATTAGAGAACAAATTACTTGCCGCACTTCCGATAGAATTAACAAGTACATTTGCAAATTGCCAAGTATCAGCAATTGCCCCAGGATAACCTCCGTACTTTCCGTATGTGCCATACATGGAAATACCAATGTTAAACACTGAGCCAGCAATCCCAAAAATTGAAGACTGTTGGCTGGGATTCATCCGACTGAACTGACTTAACATCTCAGGAGTCTTTAGTGCGCTATCAACAGCAAGAGAAGAATACATAAGCCCAGCAAATATCTGACTGCCCCAAATCCCAACTCCAGGCGATGTTGCTAGCCCAAAGGCAGCTGCAGCTGAACCTCCAGAAACTAAAGCTGGTATTGTTGATACAGCGACAACCGCAGATGCAGTCTTGGGATTATCCATTGCAAACCTCCAAGTTGAATTTTGTTGATAAGCAGCAGTAGCTGATTCCTGTACCCATTGGTTGTTGGCAATCCAAGGAACACTGATAAATTTTCCATCTTTATCGACGAATACCATTGGATTATCTCTTGCGTAACTATAGGAATTTTGTAGTTGCGGATCCATGAGCATTGCCTTGGTATGCTTATCAACTCCCATATATCGGTACGCAGAATCCTGACTTAAGAATGCTCCCCGTCTCGGATCCTGATATCTCGCCTTCATATAATTTAATCCGGAACTGGCATCATACTCATGCCCCGTGAATTTTCTTTTCTCATCAACCCCTCCAACCTGAATATCGAGTCTTGCCTCACCATAGGGGTAATAATCCATGGTCTGCACAACGGTTCCGCTAGCATTAGTGACGACGTGAGTCCCACCTAAATGATCTGTGTGGACGATGTAGCTTGAAGTTGCGCTTCCATTTCCAACAATCGTTGCCACCAATTCCCCATTGGCAAAAATATGCTTCGTTGTGGTCGCTCCTTGAACGTTATAGAACTTCGAAGGATACGTCGTCGAAGCCGCGCCCGCACTCCGCATCGAAACCCTATTCCCCGCATAGTCATACCCAAACGTAGTAGTAGCAGTCGCAACGACAACCTCTCCGCATCTTCAAGGGAAAAATGCGGCTGACCCGATACAATCCTGAAGAGCCGTGTGCGGACCTGTGAGCTTTTGAGAGAACTTTCGGGGTTTGGTGAGGATTATTTTTTAATACGCGCCTTGATAGCTCGTAGGAAGTTCTGTAGGATTTTTAGAATATTTAACGCAAGAACCGCCCACCGGACGGTTCTTGGAGGATTTTGAGAAATTTTGGAGTTACCAACAGCTAGCGTCTGGACTTACCCGACCGTGGCGGCATTAATGGTTTAGGTGCTTAATTTTAAGTTTAAGATATTCACGAATAATAGGTCGAAGTTCTTCGCGAGTTTCTTCATCCTTATTGAAGTTAAACATTTCTTGAAAAACTGTGTGCAGAACAACCAAAAGCTCGTCTTCCTTCATTGAGTCATTTATACGAGAAAGAAACATGCGCGCCTCATCTTCATACTCATTATCTGCCGTCGCGGGAAAGTCGCCAGGGTTTACATCATCCAATATTTTCTCAAGCTCAAGTTGTATCTCACTCTTTTTCTCCTCCATATTCTTATGCCTAAGGCAGATTAGAAATAATGGACTGAATTGTAGATTTGAATGGTGGGCTGATAACCGTTCGAAGAAAACCAGACGAATCAGTTATCACAACATTATTTCTCGTAAAGTTAAGGATTGTGTTACCTCCATTCTGAACCGATCGAAGAGTTGTCGGACTATTAATAATGTTCACAACGTCGTCCCAATGCAACCCACTAGAAACCAATCGATTAAACGCGTGCTCATTATAAATACCATTCAACTGGGTTGGAACATCTTTTATTACTGTACCATATTTTCCGGGAAGCGTCTGTCCAGCTTGGTAAATATCATCACAGAATTTCTCACACAGTGGAGCGCCTATAACGGGTGCCGTTGTCATAGAAGCCCCACCTCCCCCCAATAAAGCCGCACCCCCAATATATAGCCCATATCCAGCCAGCGGCAATGAACCAACTATCGCCGGAAGATACGGATGATTAAGTGCAAAGCGCGCAACACCGCTATTCTGATATGCTTTTTCTGCCAACCCGCCAACCGCAATAGTTCCATTTGATGCTGACTGTGCAAATGCAGCATAAATTCCTTGTAAAGCGGCGGCCTGCTCAGCAGTTTCCGCCTTAAAAGCACCGAAAATGCCCGCGACGGCCGAATCTTTAGAAGCTTTACCAGTCGGGTCACTAAAACGTAATGGGTTATTACGCGCATAAGAATAACTGTTTTGCTGCTGAGGATCCGCGAGTAGCGGGCTCTTTCCGTCTATCGCCAGGAACAGTGGGTCTTGGCTTATGAATGTACCTCGTAAACCGCTCTGATATCGGGCACGCATATAATTTAATCCGAGATCACTATGACTCTCCGCTCCGGTAAACCCCCTCTGTTCTGAAATCGACCCATTATTCAATCTTGAGTCCCCAAATGGATAATAATCAGCTGTCTGCACAACGGTTCCTGAGGCATTAGTCAAAACATGAGTTCCTCCTAAGTGGTCAGTGTGCACTATATAGCTAGAAGTCGCGCTTCCATTCCCAACAATCGTCGCGATTAATTCTCCATTGGCGTAGATATGCTTCGTAGTTGTAGCCCCTTGAACGTTATAAAACCTCGAAGGGTACGTCGTTGAAGCCGATCCCGTGCTTCTCATAGAGACCCTATTGCCATTGTGGTCATACCCAAACGTCGTGGTCGCCGTTCCCGTCGCGACCTGCGTCAGCTGATTCCTGTAATTCCATGTATAGTCCCACACAGTACCACTTCTTGTGGTTGAGGCGAGATTGCCGTTTGGGTCATAGGCAAGGGTCGTGATCGTTGATGTGCCTATGGTTGTTGCGGCATGAGGATTAACGAAACCAACACCGGAGTAGCTATACACTCCCTGCGTTGAAGATGTGGCCATATTCCCCACGGCAGTGTATCCCCAGCTCTGGTAGTAGTCGGGGCTTGTGGAGGCAACGGTGGTGGATGCCCATGCAAGGCGGTAGATGTCGTCGTATCCAAAGACAATGATCTTTGAGGTGGAGGCGTTTGCGGCATCAGTAATTCTTGTGATGTTGCCGACGGCATCGTAGGTATAGAAGAAGTTCTGGATGCCGGTGCCTGCGGTTGGGGTAGGAGAACTTGCGTGCGTGACAATGAGTTTTGGGTCTTGGGTAGTGCCTGTTGTTTCCGCCCACTGGATCCCTACCTGGGAATAGATACCGGAGCCCCATGTGGGCTCCGAATCGGCAAGGTCGGAGGACATAAGGGTTGAGAACTTGGAGATGCCTGTCTTTGAGATTGCGGCCATGCCGGTTGCGTTGAAGGTGAGGGTGAAATATGCGTTTTGGGAGATGCTCCCAAGATCAACCTCTGTTGCGTATTGGGTGGCGCCGGTGGTGATGTTTGTGATCGTATCGTAATCAGCCGTTGAGAGCGAGGTGTTGGACGAGGGATTGGAGTCGGAGACGTTGATCTTCTGGTCAAGCGTGGCGTTATCATTAAGACCGTCGGTATAGACAAAAAGGTCAAGTTCTGCGGCGGAGACGTCGTCGGCATCGGGGATGGATGAGGTGTCAAAAAGGAAGAAGCCGCGGAAGATGTCGGACCAGCCGTTTGACGATGTTCCGGCAAAAATCATGGCCGCACCCGCCTGGGTGTCGGAGTCGTAAGCGGTGGTGCCGTCTGCCGCGTCGTGAATGGTGCTCCATACGGCGTTTCCTCCCGCAGGAGAGTTTCTTATGCGTCCGTCAACGGTGGATGTTTCGGGGTTTGCGTCGGGATAAAAAGTGGAGGTTAAGATGGTCCTGGTTGTCTAGACAGTAATAGTGGGTATAGTAGATAGAATCGGCGATAGTGAATTATTGAAGTTTTGGTTCGACCTTTGATTGCT
>MHQW01000035.1:22588-39323 GCA_001820785.1 Candidatus Sungbacteria bacterium RIFCSPLOWO2_02_FULL_51_17 | reverse complement strand
CCCAACCTTACTCCCGGCACCAAGTATTGCTACAAAGTTGCCGCCTACGATGCCGCAAACAACCGCTCTTTCCAAAGCACTGAAGTGTGCGCGACCACCAAATAGTTTTGAAAAACACATGGATCGGTGAATGAGAACCTGCAGCCATCGGGGTTTACTAGGTCACCTGGGGCGAGCATGAAGTTTTTGCTAGCTTGTAAAAGCAACATAACAGTATGTATAGCAAGACAACAGTAACATCCGGGCTTTTTATTCTTTCGGCTATTGGCATTGCAGGACTTTTAGTACCGCATCTTGCCCTTGCCCAGTACGACTATTATGACCCGTATAGCAACAGCAACATTGATTACTTTCCAACGAACCCGGTTAATACGCGCCCGAGCCGAACCGAGAGCAGTGGAACAAGCGGCGGCACATCCAGCGGCACTGTCTCCGGAGGGATAGCAGGTACCGCAACGCTTTGTGCCAATACACCGAAAGCAAATCCCCAAAATACTCGTAGTGTGGAGATTCGGGACACAAGCGGAAAGGTCTTCTACCTTAGTCCGCCGAAGGAACAACTTATTGGGCTACTGTCATACCCGGAGAGTTCACAACAAATTTATAAAATTACATACAACGCCTCCGGAAAAAATAAAGAAGAGGTCGGACTGATCACCGTCAATAATAAGTGTTATCCGAAATATGGGTATGTTCAAAATTCTACTGCCGTAACAGCACCGAAAACTTCGTCATCTACACCACCTCCGAGCGGCACGCAACACACGGATCTTACCACCGTTCCCGAAAACGCAACCGCGGTGAGGATTAATCCGGAAACCGGCGCGGTGTATAACGCAAAGACCGGTGAATTCATACCGGATGCCCGATATGATGCCGTCGCACGCAAAATTTATTACAAAGATAGCGCCTCCACGTTCGGTAAAGTTTTCACTGATACCACCGGCTATGTAAATATTGACACAAGGCGCTCCGCTACTTCTGCCGACAGCGCGCAGGATCCGGACACCTCCGATATATCGGGAGGCGACCCCGATCGTACCTTTTTAAACATAGATGTCAGCGGTGATGATCTTGAAAAGTTTCGTGCCGAAGTTTCAGCTGCCGAGCGAACACAAGACCTGACTGTTGGTGGCTGGGACCCCGACATCATAGAGGAGATAGTCGGCCGTCCTCACGACATAAAAACTCCCGAAGAACTCAAGGTCTATGTTGAGGCGACAGCACTGAACGACGGGGCACTCAAAGGTATTGAGATTAAGAAGGATAGTATTGAGGTGGAGTCCCGCGAATCGGGAAAACTTTTCTGGTTCATTCCGGTTGAAATATCTTCAACTGTTATCATAAAGTATAACGTGCGCGATAGTTCAGAAGATTGGGTGAGCATGCGGTTCCCCTGGTGGCACATTTTCGTCAAAAAGGCCTATGGTCCTGGTGCGCTCAAAACGGAGCTTATCGGAGGGCTTACTGTGGGCGAGGCAACAAAGGCGAGTGATCCGATGCCGCAAAACGAGATGAGCCGCATTTCGCAGACGCTTCAGATCGTCTCAACTATTTTGAAAACAAAGCACGACACGGTGAAAAATTCTATATCAAACGTGAGATAGCGGGTACTGCTAGCAAAACAGTGTCTCTTGGTTTGAGGCCATGCCGGGTATGCAACGGCACGTGTACACCCACACTGCGGATCTACTGTTTTTTAGCAATTCAGCGAAAATCACCGAGGATTACTCCCGCATAGTTCAGTCCTAAAAAAGTAAAAAGTTATGAAGAACAATGTATCAAAGTACCTAAAACCCAGTAGTATTATTCTTGCTGTTTTGATCGTGACTGCCGGATTTGTGTATGTCAAAAATCAATCAAAGACAGAAGACGCCGAAAATAAATTAATAGCTAAAGATGCCGAGAACTCATTGCGGCGCATTGAGTCACGTAGCGCGACCCTTCAAGTGGATGGTCATGGGTTTGCGGTGGGAGATATCGTTCAGATCACAACGGGTCGGCCGGCCGTTGGCGATATTATTGTGTATGATCCGTTTGAGAATAATAGCATGTGTTTTGCCATGGGCCCTAGTATGTCTCTTGGTAAAATACTCGGCGTGCCGGGAGAAGTTTTTTCTTTTCAAAACGGCGAGCTACACATACGAATGGACACGGTCGTATTGGACAGAGATTACTCTCAGCAAAAAGCCGTTTTCCAAAGCAAAAAATACGAAAATCTTGTCGGTAGCCACATCACTCTTCAAGCCAGAGAATATTTACTGGATCAATGGGTGGGTCAGGAGTGCTTTCCGGGAGAATTTAATGAGTCAGGAAGCGTCCCCTATAACAGGTTTACGGTTACTGAAGGGGCCATTATCGGAGTAATTGAGAAAAAGATTGGACATGATGATCAGGCGGAACAGGAATTCCGAGATAGGGTCTATTAGCAAAGTTATAGCATCTGATCTGTATGAGTTTTTTACCGTATTCTGTCATCGGGGTACTGGTGCCGGCTTTAGTAAAGAAAACACCGGAAGTTCTCAAAAAAATATTCAAACTCCAACCGATTGATGACGCGACCAAGGCACGAGTAACCGCGAAAGCATATCCGTGGTATTACGCCATTGGCTACGCGTGTTGGCTTTTATGTCTTTTTTTAAGCGGATTTGCTGTGTTTGGCTATGTCGCTTTTTATCTTCCCGTCATCTTCGTCGAGTTTGACCCCGGGGTATATTGGAAATTTATATTCCTCGGTCTTATCAACATGGTCGGTGCGTGGCTTATTATTGGAGCACTGCTTGATCAACTCTTTTGGTGGCTGTCTTCTGATAGTTTTAAGGATTATGTGCGATACAGAAATATGAAAGAGGGCATGGATGTTGATGTGCCGTTGCAGATATGTACACTATGGAAAATCGGGATCGGGTACTATGTCTTGTTTTCTCCTGCTATCTATTTTTTATTATAATGCGAAAACGGCGGAAGCGCGTGAAGCGTTTAGGTGTATGAAATAAGCAACAGAGGCGGGGATCACATGCCATAACGTTCGGTTGGTGTCGCGTGGGTGAAAGCACAGAAGCTATGGGGCGAGAGCGCGCCTCACTGTTCAGTAGAAATGCATTTTGAGATGGGTTCCAGTGTGGAAATAGTTGTTGTTTTGCCGGAAATTTGTTACTATTAAATAGCGGGATTAGAGTATGAAAAACTTTTTCAATAAACTCAAGGCCGTTTTTCGCGTCTTCAATGCGCTGAAGGGTCTTTGGAATACGATTAAATCCGGCATCAGTTTGTTGCAGATGCCGCTTGCGGGGTGGGCGCTTGTTTTGGTTGCGGCCTTTGTTATTTACTCCGTGGTGACCGACTACCAGGCGCTCAAAAAAGCTATGGACCAGATGCAGTCCGCCTTTTCTAAACCCGGAGCGCACGTTATAGCGCCTCCCGGTATCAAAACCTCGGTTACAAAGGACGATCCCGAATGGATGTCGAAATATTGCCGCGAGCAGTCAGCCGCTCTTCCACCGGCGCCCTTTACATACATAAAAAAGGAAACATATGAAAAAGCCAAAGGGGTTCCGATTCCCTCTCTTTATGTGGGGAGCCGAATGCCAAAGAATGAAAAAGGATATAGGGTAGATTCTCTGACGTGCGGCATGGTGTATACGTATAACGACAAAGAGGCGTTTGCTTCTGTTGGTGTTGCCTATAAATTTGACATCAATACTTTCAACGAGTTTGAACAGCGTGCAGATAACATTCATACGAGCATTATGGATGCTACCTGGAAAAAAATTTCTCCTTTGAATAAGGAAGAGGCCGGCAGACCATTTTACAGCCATGAGGGCTATCCCTTGCTTTTTATGCGCGAGAATCCCGAACTTGGCACAGTAGAATACGCCGACATGAATTTTGCTGTTGATTACTATGTTCTATTTACCGTTTTTGAAAAACCGAAGTAAACCCAGCCCTTTGACTGCAGGGCATTAAACCCTGCGGCGAAGAAACACCAGGGGCGACCCTGCGCCAGGAGCGCGGGGCATTCCCAAGGGGCTGGGTAAATAGTTTGATATTTATGAAAAAGTTTTTAGTTGGCGCAGTCGTCCTATGTATCGCCGTCGTTATAAATGGCGTGATTTTGCAGAAAACCGACGCGCAAGATGAAGACGAATACGAGCCGCCTAAAAAAGCTTTTGTCCGACTCATCTGTGCTGTTGCCGCTAAAACGGAGGATGGGGTTAAGCGCGTAGAATTAAAAGTCAGAACCCATGGGGAAGGGTTTGATACTATAGGGAACTTTCCGCCATACGGCGTTTATTTTTTTGGCGGTGACAGTTTGGACATAGCTCAGCCGTGTTTAGATTTGGGAAGCAAGGTGCCAACCTGCATTGATCCCAGAACGGGGGCTACCGCCGACAATGTTGATTTTATTGCCGAATTTCCCAATTCCCAAGCCGGCTACGATGAATATGTTAAGTGGTCTTCCCGAATGGCTGACGGAAAACGGAGCTGTACTCCTGAAGATGTGCCTGGGGTGGATGCTCGTCCCACCCCACCGGAAAGTCAGCCGCAAACAACGACTCCTCGGCCAGCTCAATCTCAAACTCCTCCAGAGACACCGCCTCCGAATGATGGCGGAGCTGGCGGCGCCACGCCGGATGACAACAAGTCGGAGAAAGTTGGAGCACTAGCTGATTCTAAGCCAACTGACATTGTAGATTTGACGAATGACGCCAGCGATCTTTTTATTACGTTATCCGTCGGCGGCTTCGATTCGATTTTTGTTACTTTTTTAGATAAGATTACCACAAATAATCCAGAGGTTTTTCTAAATAAACAGCCCGATGAACAACAAGAGATTCTAGACGATTTTATTAGAAGTGGGCAACCCGCCACAGTGGTTATCGGTACGGTAGACGGCAAACCAATAGAGGTTGACCTTCGCGATATGCCTTTGGCAGATACGGCCAAAAAGCCGCTTGATGCTGTGGCGCGTCAGGATATCAAAGGCATCTTAGAAATTAGTTCTTCTTTGTGGTTTAATTCCGAAGAAACATTAATCAGTGGTGCGGGGCCGTATCCGGTTCCCGGCGGCGAACAAGAAAAATATCTTCTTAGCGAAGAATATAAACAAAAAGGTTATTTTAGCTTGCCAATCGTTGATCCAATCGGTTTAAGTTTTGAAGAATACCATCAAAAAAGGGGGGAGATGCTGTTACTTTACGAGTCACAATTCAACACCTACATTGCGCCTATTGCGACCACCGATAGTGGTCAATCAGTCTCGGTGATTTTGCTGGGTGTGAAAGCCCCGCCGCCTTTCAATAAAAGTCAAGAAAATCAGCAAATTGTTAATTGGGAGAATATTAAGTTCGTAACTAAACCAGGCGCCAGGCAGATGGGCATCATTAATGACACGCCTTTTGTGCTTCACCCGGATAGTCAAGTTAGCATAAAAAGCTTGAATGCGCTGGAGCTTTCCGGAGGCGCTATTGAGATACAAAGACCGAATGATCCTTTGGACTCGTCTTTTATAGTTGAAACGCCGCTAGGAGCGGTTCAGTCCAATAAAACCCGCTTTTGGGTGGCATACAATCCAGCACGAGGTTATGCGCTTGTCGGCGTCTGGGAGGGGGCAGTTTCCGTGACGCATTCTTATACCGGCAAGACGATGACGCTTGAAGCTTTTGAGAACGGCACGCCGAATATTGCTATTTTGCTTTCACCTGAATTCAGAAAGTCAAAAGCAAGCATCTGGCTTGGAATAATTATCGTTATGGTTGCGGGCGCGGCCGGCTACTTTGTGTATCGGAAAAAGGTGTAATAATTAAAATTTAAAAAGAATCAACGGCATGAAGAAACTTTTTATAGGTATATTGCTTTTTCCCCTGATAATTTTTGCCGTCGGACTTGTCTTTGTCTTGGCCGGGAAAAGTTTTAATTTTATCTCATCACCCAAAGAGAGGCCGGCGGCCGAAGAAAATTCTGGTCTGGTGGCGGAAAAGGGAGGGGCGCAAACCGCATCAACCCCTGCGCCAAAGCAAATTTTAAAACCAACAATACGATATGCCGATACCAAATACTATAATGCAACCGGCTCAAACCGCAATGAAATTCGCGCGAGCATGACACAAGCGAAAAAGGGAACATTTCTTGCGGGGCATGACGCAGCCACAACCGCGGAAACCCATATCAATTTTGCAAGAAGACAGCTTTCTGACACGTGTGAAGCCGTAATGACCCAATTTAATCTTATAGTGACTTACACATATCCGAAATGGATCCCGCCGCAAGGCGTATGGCCGGATGTGACCGCTCAGTGGAACTCGTTTATCGCGGCGCTGGAAGTTCACGAAGAGGGACACGCAAAAATTGAAGTTGAGCGAGCCAGCGCAACACTGCAAGAACTGCAACGAATTCCTATGCAGCCGACTTGTGAGGCGTTTGAGAATATATGGCAAGCAAAAGCAGGTTTGCTTGATCAGGAGACCAAAGAGCTCCAAGCGCGTTACGACCGCGACACTCAAAGTGGTAAAACACAAGGAGCAAGTTTCTAGTCCCCGTGTCATATTAATATCTTTTTTGTCTGCGTACGTATCATGATTGCTTGATGATATAAAGGATTATTTCTGAAGTATAGTTTCTATTGCGACCTGTCAATTTTAAGATATAGGTGATCGGCTACGACGGGATACAGGTGACAGGTACCTTTTGCTTTCTTGATTGCATACCTCCTGCCTACTCGCTTCTGGAGTGATAAGGTGTCCGGCACCTTTTCATCCATCCCGACACTAATGCAGTTTTCCATCATCCATTATCTGGCGGCCGGCCTCTTTGCGCTCTACATCGGCTACGATATGTGGCGCGCAAGCGAGATTCCCGCGACGCTGGACAATGCGGTGGGTGTGTCCATCAGCACATATTTTGACCCACGCAACCTCCAGGATTGTGTCCTTGATCAACGTTGATGAGTGGCGGGAAGTACGATATCGTGGTATCAAGTTTGTGCGAAACGGCATCTCCCACGCATAGCTGGAAACAGTAGATCTATTTTATATGAATGGATTTTGGGACACGCTACCCCGCCCCTTTTTTGTATTAGCGCCGCTTGCCAATGTAACGGATGCGGCCTTTCGGCGCATCATTGCAAAATATTCACGATACGGCGGACGTGATATTGACTATATGAAAAAGCCCGCTACTATCGGTGTCTTGGGTGGGCCGGACGTTATGTTTACTGAGTTCATCTCCGCGGACGGTCTTATCAAAGGTGACTGGGATGCTATGTTGCTTGATCTGAAATATACCGAGTGCGAGCGACCAATTGTCGCCCAATTTTTCACCTCTACGCCGTATCACATGGAACAGGCGGCAATTCTGGCAAAAGAACTTGGGTTTGATGGAGTGGACATCAATATGGGCTGTCCCGACCGATCCATTGAACGGCAAAAAGCGGGGGCTATGCTTATGAGGGATCTAGAGCGCGCCAAAGAGTTGATCGTGGCCGCCAAGCGCGGAGCGGGCGGCTTGCCGGTATCGGTGAAGACCCGCATCGGCTATTACAAGAACGAGATAGAAAGATGGTTGCCCGCCTTGCTTGTGGCAAAACCTGCGGCAATTTCAATCCATGCGCGTACCCGGAAGGAAATGTCAAAAGTGGATGCCCACTGGGATGTCATGGGGCGTGCGGTTGAGATACGGAACGAATTAAAAAGCGAGACGCGCATCATAGGTAATGGTGACGTGAGGGGTTTGGATGATGCGCGCGAGAAAGCCCGAACGTGTAACGTTGATGGGGTGATGATCGGGCGCGGAGTATTCGGCAATCCCTGGTTCTTCTCGCCGGAGCAAGGGAAAATGGTCAGTGCCGAGAAAAAAGTAGTGGTTATGCTTGAGCACGCAAGTTTGTTTGTTGAGCTTTTTTCCGGAAAAAAAAATTATGAGACCATGAAAAGGCATTTTAAGTCCTACGTCAACGGTTTTAGGGGGGCAAATATTCTTCGCGCCCAACTGATGACCGCGAAGACCCATGATGAGGTGCGGCAGATCGCCACCGATTTTATGGGAAAAAATTTCTAGGAGCATGATCTCCGCTTATGGCCGGGGATGTTCAATCAGTGTTTCCATGGGATGGCTGATACTCCACAACAGTTCAAAAAGCTGCCGGAACGTTTCAGAGAGCGAGACGCTTTCAACGGTCCAGGCAAGGCCCTCATCCTTGGCGGTGAAGAACGCTATGGTGGTATCCCAGAACATGAGGGACGTCCGAAAGGTCAGTTCTCGCGGCAGGAACTTTGCTTCACGTAGTTCCCGGACGTGAGTATAGCGCGAGTATCTCTTGATCTCATATTTTTCAATACGCAAACTCCGGAGCCGCACATTTCGTTGCATGCGTTGCTTGGTGAAATGGAACCGTTCTCCAAGAACTTCTTGGATGTCCCTGGCTGATACAATTTCATACACTTTCCCGCTCTTTGCGTTCAGGGCTTGATTGAATATATCCGTTACTCGCTCCTTCCAATAGATGCGGATCTTTGCGTCTGCCACGGCACCGCGCATGTTCAGTAAGAATGGGATGATGCTGGCTATGTCCCGCTCCTGATCTTGAGCGATCTTTCTTAATACTGTTGGATCATATGCTTCATACACATGCCGCGACCTTCGCTTAGTGAATCCGACGAACCCGCGGCTCACCAATCGCTGTAGTACCGATTGCACGGTAGTGACCGGCATAGTCGTCGTGCGGGCGAGCGGACTTATAGTTGCTCGCCCCTTGCGCAAAAGCGCTAGATAGACCTCTTGATCTCTACCATTAAGACCAAGACGCCCCAAGACCTCGGCCAGCTCCTTCTTTTGGGCGATGATACGTTTTTCACTCATAAATGATTTATTTACGATTATTTTCGTAAAAAATATAGCTCCTTCCACCTTGATTGTATGCCGTTTTTAGCTTTCGTCAAGGGTTTTTCGTTGATTAGGCATGGACGATCAGGCATGTGGTGTGGAAAAATATCTATGCAATGGTTATGGTGTTCAGTTGTCATGCTCCGGCGGCGGACCGAAACATGCTTTTACCATGTATCGGTCGCGTTCTCCGCGTGAGAATATATGCCCCATAATGCCGCACAACTTATCGCGAGAGGCATGGATGCGTTCGGCAAAAAGATCCGCGGCAAGAAGCAAATGTACAAAAAGTTGCTGGCACAAGCCCATGCGGATACTTCGGAGGACACTATATTCCGTATTACCGACTCGGCGCTCTTCAATGAAGCGATCCAGTATTTTGGCGCATCGCTTGATCCGGCGAAAGCGCGATACGACCTTCAGTCGGTCTATGAGATGGGGATCCATAAAAAAACAGGAGCGCTTCTTATATGCAATAAAGGTGCAACGCTTTTTTGCCTTTCGCCTCGCACGCAGACACCGTATCTTTTGCGGCACATCGGGTTTTCGGTCTACGTCCCGGGTCTCGGCATAGAATTCGTCAATGTCGGACTTGTCGGCAATGTGTATGAGGGGCCAGTCGTGTTGCGCTCCGAATCGGCGTGTGCGCCATCATTCCTCTTTGGATCTCAGCGATGCAATTGCGCCCATCAGTGGGCAGGCATTCAGGAACTTGCCGCCGCGTTTAATCACGTTGACATGCCAGCGATGAAAAGTGGGTCGGCATTTGAAGGGTGGGTTCAGAAGCAGGCGGTACGTGTGGGGGATCAACATGTCTTTAAGAATGCGGGACCCGGATTCATTCTTGTACACATTGATACCCAGAACGGGATGGGCAGTGGTTTTTCCAATGGCGAATTTGCTTTTGACCTTTTTTCTCGCGCTTCGCTTCGGCATCGCGGAGAGTATTCTTCAGAACAGATCCACAAAACAACGATGAGCGGCGGATTTGAGGCGATCGGTCTGCGGCCGGACCCACGGAGGGAAAACGACCATTCCGGATATAAGATCGGGTTCATCATTCTGGATTATCTGGGTGTGTCGCGGAAGATCATCTATCTCACAAATAATCCTCTCAAGCTCCGTCATCTTCAGGACAACGGCTATGAGATCACGCGCGTGTCGCTTATGGGGGAGATCAATGTCGCCGGGTCTCAAGAAGCGCGCGAGCGCGGATCGGACTTTCAGCATATTGATATCAACGGAACGTGCGTTCCCTTTGAAAAAGATCTTGCCCGCCTTACATCCGAGATCACGCATATTCTTCATGTATAACAAACGCGGAAAATTTATTGTTGTGGAAGGTGTTGACGGTGCCGGCAAAACAACCGCGATCCAAATCGCACTCGGGCATCTTAAGGAAAGATTGGCCAGTTCTCGTAAAGGTTTTACCAATCAATCGACGTGGGACTGTTACATTCACGCGCATTCCCGGTCGTTTCTTTACTATGCGGACTTTATCATGCAAACTTTTCAGATCATCAGACCCATGCTGTTACGCGGGGAACATGTCGTTCAGGACCGATATATTCAATCCATTGACTCGTTCCTTCCCGACGCGCGATTTTTGCACAATAGGATCTGGCGGTGGATGCTCAATTCTCTGTTCCTTAAGCCGGACGCATTCGTGCTTTTTCTTGCCGGCGTGGGTGAGATTGTGTCCCGGCTGGAACATGCCGAGAGCACCCAACCAAACGCATATCATGAGTTTCTTACTAAGCATCTGGAATGCATCACAGAGCGTCAGCAGGAATATATGAAGATCTATGAACGTCTGGGCGGTGCGAAGTACCTTATAGATACGACCGGCAAAACTTCTGTGGAGTGCGCTCATATTCTTGAGAACATCATATGCAACACCATACAATGTTAGTGAAAATTTGCGGAGTGAGCAATGCCATCGATGCGCGGGTAGCCGTTCAATCGGGTGCCGATGCCATCGGTTTTGTCATGGGCGGCCGCGTGTTACCGTCGGAGGTTGAGCCGCATGCACAGACCGTGCGGGAGATCATTGGGGCATTTCCGAAACATGTTGATGGCTATCTTGTTACCCATCTCTATGATGCGGAAGATATTCTTGCGCTTTCCGACTACATACGATCCTCCGGCATACAGGTATCCGAAGATGTTGGTATAGAAACAATGAAAGCGTTGCGATTCCGCACGTCAAAAAAGATCATCAAAACCATCGTGGTAGATGCGACGACCGCTCTTCAAAAAATGAAAGAGTGCGAACCATACTGCGATTTCATATTGCTGGATAGCCGCGTTGGCGGGTATGTGGGCGGTACCGGCGCGACCAATGACTGGGATGTGTGCGGAACCCTCATTGACTCTGCGGCAAAGCCCGTCTATCTAGCAGGAGGGCTTACTCCCGAAAATCTCTTGGCGGCCGTGCGCACGACCCACCCATTCGGCGTGGATGTGTCTACCGGGGTCAGCACCTATTCGGACGCGTACCTTCGGAAGGACCGCAAAGATCCGGAGAAAATCAAAAAGTTTATTACACGTGCTAAAAATTTCAGATCATGATTCATCGCCGGTACAAAACATCATATGCTATGTGGAAGGATGCGGAACGGTATGTCGTGCCGGCAAGTTCCCTTATTGCCAAAGACCCACATCTTTTCACGTACGGCGCGTACCCGATATACCTTGCCGAAGGGAATGGCGCGAGAGTTCGTGATGTGGACGGACATTGGTACACTGACTTCCAAAGTTCGCTCGGCCCCGCCATTCTTGGCATTGCGTATCCGGCGGTGGACGCGGCGGTCATGCGGCAGTTACACCATGGCGTGCTTTTTTCACTTTTACATCCTTTGCAGAACGATCTTGCAAAAATCGTGTGTGATCTTGTGCCATGCGCGGAGCGCGTTCGCATCTTCAAGACCGGTTCCGATGCTACGACTGGCGCTGTGAGGATCGCCCGCGCATGTACCGGCAGGGACATGATCGTCAGTTGTCATTTTCACGGATGGCATGATTGGTATTATGCGACCACCTCAATGAATCGCGGTATTCCCGCAAGTGTACGGAAAGATATAATTGAGTTTACCTACAATGACAGTGAAGGTTTGGAAAAGATCTTAAGAGCCCACAAGGGCACGGTTGCCGCGGTGATCATGGAGCCGGTGCATCTGGATCCGCCGCGCCGGGGTTTTCTGAAACAGGTACAATCGCTGGCGCATCGGCATGGAGCTCTTCTGATCTTTGATGAAGTGGTGACCGGTTTTCGGTTCTCGGTGGGGGGCGCGCAAGAATATTTCGGCGTGACTCCGGACCTTGCTTGTTTTGCCAAGGCCATTGCCAACGGGCTTCCGCTCGGCATTGTTGCGGGCAAGAAACATATCATGGACAATACGCGTGACGTCATTACCTCTACGACATTCTCCGAAGATGCCCTGGCTATTGCCGCGGCTATCGCCACCCTGAAGGAGCTGCGGCGGAGACCTGTTATCGCTCACATCTGGCGGATGGGGGCGGAGTTTCAAAATGGTTTTAACGCGCTTGCAACACAGTACGCGATACCCGTGGTGTGCGCAGGGTTTCCCCCGCGGCTTGAGTTGTCATTTTCCGACTACCGGGGGCGGAAACGTCTTGAGATCAAGGCATATTTCTTACAGGAGTCGGCGAAACGGGGGGTGTTATTCGGCAATGCCATATTCATGAATTACGCGCATACGCGTTCTGACATAAAAAAAGCGCTTCGCATCTGTGAAGAAATATTTCGAACACTTGCAGACGCTCATTTGGGTAAGCGCTTGGTGCTGGAGGGAGAGCCGACACAAGAATTATGGTAACACAACGATCATTGTATGCGGGATACACGCCGGAAAAACTATATGGCGAGGTCCACAATCTCACGCAATTTTTGCACCCGACCTATCGGAAAAAATTCCGGTTTTTGACGGATACAGGCGTTGTGCAGTACGCATCACGTCTTGCCGAAAAAATACACGAGAGCGGGTATCGGCACATTGTTGTTTCAGAGACCGGCGCAAGTCCTTTGGCCCGCATATGCCAAAGAATGCTTGCCAGGAAAAAACGATCATTATGCTGGAAGTACATGAAATTCCCGCGGGATCCAGTCGTGAACATATTTCCTATTCTCCGATCCTACCTTATTAAAAAGGAGCAATGTGCCCATCTCACCACATTGGAGATAGAGCGGCTCTGTCTTTTGGGCCGTAAGCTCGGAGGCACAACAATGCGGCCGGCCGATCTTATGCGGAAGCAGAGAGCCGAGATACTTGAATATCTCTGTGATCGCATCCCGCCTTCCGATAGCAGGCCCCATAAAAAACCCCTGGGCTTGGTACTGGACACGTTGTCTGATGGTACAGCGAGTATGAGTCAACAACTTGTTGCGGCTGTTCTGGAGCATACGAGGATTGCAAAGTTTCTGAACGAACCCTTTCTGTATTTTGATGAATATATTGATTCTGGCGCGACGCTTGCTACTGCGAACAGGTACTTCGGTTTTTTCACCAGCGCGCATACATGCAAACTACTGTCGTACTACATCAATGTACCAAAAGCCGGAAAGCATTCGGCCGTCGCGTACGCTCTTTTTGACGCGGATACCAAAGGTGAGTGCTATGGCGCAGGCGTGTATCCGTTTGAAAATAGGGTTGACCTTATAGGATATTTTTATCACCTCGGTAAAAAAACGTTCAGAAAAGTTTCCCTGGGAGAGATCTCTGCCAAGTATAAAGATCAGCAAGGAGTCGCCAGCGCCGATCGTTTTCTCGCCGAACTGCAAAAGGTACTCTCACACCACAAATTATTGGAGCGCGTCCGAGGTCGGTGCGCGGTACGTCCGGTAAAAACATTCATTGATTCCCGCCATGTCATCCGTTATCTTCTGTGGCATCTTGAGAAGAAGCGGCATGATCAGAGCGCTTCAGCCGAATTTCTGTGGCTTCTATGGGATATGTACGGTCCGATATGGTCACCTCTGCCGGATGCGTATCATCGGGACTATTGGAAGGGGTTTGAGGGGCTTGATGAAGATATAGAAAGAATTCCCGAATATAATCAGCTGTGCAAGGCATATGCGGCGAATCGCCGGATCATTCTTTTCCGGGTGGCGCATGTCTGCACTGAACGCCGACGCGCATGGTTTACACGTATTCATTCACTCATACCTCACGCCATATGAAAAAAACGAACATTATAGATATTTCCATGGATCTGAACGCGAAGACGATCGTGTGGACTGCTGATCCGCCGCCGAATTTGAAGCCCATCTTACGGAAGCCGAAGGATGAATGCAATTTCACCTGGCTTGATTTCGGTTCTCACGCCGGCACTCACATAGATGCTCCATATTATCTCTACAGCAAAAAATGGACGACCGATAAGATCCCTTTTGCCCGATTGATGGGCGCATGCCAGGTGCTTGATCTTACGGATGTTTCTAATACCATCACCGTACAAGCTCTCAAGAGGCATGCAATCACGCGGCGCATTATATTGCTTAAAACGAAGAACTCATATGACCCGATGAAAAAATACAACCCACAGCACGTTGATCTATCGCCGGAAGGCGCCGACTATCTCGTGAAAAAAGGGGTCCTCACTCTCGGCTATGACTATCAGTCGTTTGAGCGCGAAGGCAAGAATATTTTGCACCGCATTTTTCTTTCCCGAAGCATCACCCTGATAGACAATCTTCGTCTAAAGCATGCGCGCGAAAAGGAATATTTCCTGATCTGTCTTCCGATAAAAGTTACCGGTATAGACGGCGCTCCTGCGCGCGCCATTTTACTGGAACAGTGTCGCCTATGAAAAACTATAGAAAGGCCATCCGATCCACCAAGGACTTTCCGAAAAGAGGAGTGATATTTTGGGATGTCACGCCACTATGCGAAGATCCAATTCTGTTCCACAGTGCTATTGCCGATATCAAAAAACATTTTCAGAAAAAGGCTATCACCACAATTGTCGCTATTGAAGCAAAGGGTTTTGTCGTCGGCGCGGCCCTTGCGTATGCGATGCGCCTGCCGCTCGTGCTTATCCGCAAACCGGGGCTTACGCCCGGCAGAACGTTTGCTGAAACATTCCAAAAGGAATATGGGCTCGGAGAGTATCAGGTGAAGCAGGGCGCGCTTCACATACACGACTCGGTGCTTTTGGTATATGACATTATGGCAGGTAGCGGAGCTGCCGAGGCGGGGATACGGCTTGTGGAAAGAACTGGGGGAAAGATCGCGGGACTCGCATTCATTATTGAGCTTGAGTATCTTGGCGGACGAAAACGTCTTGACCGCTATGATATTTTTTCGCTTGTAAAAATATCCCGGAAGACATCCTAAGTATGGAATACGCCCTTATCAGTTTTGATCTCCAAGGAACACTTACGAACTCGGCTTTTTCTGATGAATTTTGGATGGAAATGCTGCCGGAATTGTATGCAAAGAAATATGCCGTTAGCACGGAAGCTGCCAAGAGATCTTTAAAAAACATATTTGAAAAGATCGGTGTATATGATCCAAGATATTATTCCATTGAGTACTGGTTGAAAGAACTAGGTGTTCGCGAAAATTTTCATGATCTTGTTCTGCGCATGCGCCATCGGCAGGAATTTTATAGAGATACCGCTGAACTTCTTAAAGGGCTTCGGGCATTGGGACATGTTCTCATTATTTCGTCTTCCACGACACGCCAATGTATTGAGGTAGAGCTGGGGGATCATCGTGTACTGTTTGATCGCGTTTTTTCTTCTCTTGATGATTGTTCTATGGCGGGAAAGCCGCCCGAATTCTATGCCCGCATAGCTCAAGAGATGCGCATACACCCTCGTGCAGCGCTTCATGTCGGAGACAGCAAGGAAATGGATGTGGAAAATGCCACATCGGCGGGGTGGCACAGTTTCTACTTCAATAAAGACACTCCACGAGATGCACTCCTTGCTGAACTTAAGAGAACACTATTGTAGATCCGAGTATCCGCCCGCCAGGGTGGATTGTTCTTATAGACAGATATGGCCTCATGATATACCGTATGTCCCATGACCCAGGAAGAAGCGCTTACTATTCTCAAGACCGGCGTGAATGTTTTTTTGACCGGTGAGCCGGGAAGCGGCAAAACGCATACGATCAACGAGTATGTCGCGTATTTGCGGAAGAACGACATCAGTCCCGCGATCACAGCATCCACCGGTATTGCCGCAACACATATCGGCGGGTTTACGATCCATTCGTGGTCGGGTATCGGCATTCGCAAACAGTTATCACCATACGATCTGGAGATGCTTGAGATGAACCAGCGTCTTCATCGCAGAATTTCGGCAGCCCCCATTCTCATCATTGATGAAATTTCAATGCTTGACGGGAAAACACTTATTCTTGTTGACCGCGTGTGCCGCAGAATAAAAAGATCGGAACAGGCGTTCGGCGGCATGCAGGTCGTATTTGTCGGTGATTTTTTCCAATTGCCGCCGATAGCGCGCGAGGGCGATCCGCCGTTGCAATTTGCATTCTCATCGGAAAGCTGGAGCACCGCCAGTCCCGTCGTGTGCTATCTCTCTGAACAGCATCGCCAGGAAGACCCCGCATTTCTTGATGTTCTTTCAGCACTTCGTAGGGGTGCGCTTGATGAGTTGCATAAAGCGAAATTTGTTGGGCGCTATGTGCGGCCGGAAGATATTTCGGCGCTTGCCGTTACGAAACTTTTTCCGCATAACGCGGACGTGAACCGTTTAAATGAAGCAGAACTTGCAAAACTTCCCCATCCACCGCGAACGTTTCATATGACGAGCCGCGGCGCCCTGCCTCTTGTGGAACAACTCAAACGCGGATGTCTTTCGCCGGAG
>MHQW01000035.1:3359-22563 GCA_001820785.1 Candidatus Sungbacteria bacterium RIFCSPLOWO2_02_FULL_51_17 | reverse complement strand
TTTCGCAAGGATGACGGCATGCCGGTCATAGACACCCGGAACGGCATGCGCACGGCCGATCCAATGGAGTGGACGATCGCTGATGGCGCGAAGGTTCTGGCACGAATTGAACAGGTGCCGTTGCGCCTTGCGTGGGCGATGACCGTGCACAAAAGCCAGGGCATGTCGATGGATGCGGCGTTTATGGACCTTTCAACCGCTTTTGAATACGGCCAAGGGTATGTTGCACTTTCCAGAGTAAGAACGTTCGCCGGCCTTCATTTGGGCGGACTGAATGACAAGGCACTTGAGGTGCACCCTGATGTGCTTTCGCATGATGCCGCGTTTCGGATATTGTCCGAGCAGCTGCGCACGGCTTTTCATGGTATGAACAAGAGTGAGGTCGCAAAACTCCAGAGTGATTTTATTGTGGCGTGCGAGGGGCGCGCGGTGCCGGAGAGCGGGAAAAGGTCGGTCAAGGCAAAGCGGGCTAAAAAATAGAGGCGGTCGATTGCCTGGTAGTGTTATCAACGTTCGTGTTTTTCGTGATGGCCTGGCAGGGGTATTTTCTTGATACCAAGAGCAACGTGTTCGGGGCCCACTAACCAGATCTGAATGTAAGTAAGCGCCTCCCTGGGTGCGCATGAGTCATCCGGCATGGGCGCCGGAGGGCTTCTGAAAACTATTGACATATAGCGTGTACTATGATAGGATGGGAGAACTGTTTTACCAAAGCAGCGAGGTCGTATTCGGCACAATTGTAACTAAAACCAAGATCATGACTGGAACTATTAAGAAGATAGTCGGAGACAGAGGGTTTGGATTCATTGCTCGCGAAGGCGAGGCAAAGGACCTCTTTTTCCACTCCAAGGATTTGAACGGAGTCACGCTTGCGGAACTTCACGAAGGGGACGTTGTCTCTTTTGAGGTTACCCAGAGCGAGAAAGGCCCGAACGCGGTAAACGTTCAGCGCGCCCAGTAACTCTCATTTCCTGAAAAACCGGCCCGCATTCGCGGGCCGGTTTTTGGTATAAAAAATTTAGCGTGTTATCGGACAAACATGAGGAAAAAGAAAAACTTCCCATGGGGGAAGTTCTATTTCTATGTCGTGATGGCGCGCAATAGGTTATAGTTCTGAGTCCTGTTAAAGGCCTCCAGTTCTTTCAGTATTTCCTCGTCACCTGCTCGGATGAATGAACCATTCGGGATGGCAAGATCTTCATCAGAGAGACCGATGAATACCGAGAGCGGACTACCTTCGGCATAAAGCACGGCGCGCGCCACATCGTGAAGGTTAGGTGGTGCGTATGTGCCGTTGCGAAGTGCCTTTTCAAGAAGCGTACCCTTCGCGGCATAGGTCGGGTTTACATGGATTCCGATGCGGACCGGCGGTTCGTCCGCGGCAGTACACGTTTTTGAAAGCGTCGAAAGGTAGTCAATCGCATCGTGAATGTCTCGTACTCCCTCCTCATCCGTCATACCGGGGACCGGCTTTTGCATAAGGTAGCATTTCAGGCGAAATCTGTATCGTGCCACCTTTTCAACGAATGTTTCAAACACGCGCTTTGATAGGCCTTTCTTCATGACATCATTGCGAATGCGGTCATCAAACGCCTCAAACCCTACCGCAAGTTCCAGCTCGGTCGGCGAATCGCCCTCCCCGATCGCGCGGGCAAGAAATTCCAACTCTTCCACCTCCACGTATTCCACGCGCGTTTCTATGCTGAATACGGAAAGGTTCGGGAAGTGCAGATTGGCCTGGAGTACCAGGTAGATGAGAGCGGTAGACGAAAAGGTCGTCTGGTCCAGGATGGAACCGTTGTTGCTTACGATGAGCTTTCGCACGTTCCATCGCTTTTCTTGGACCTCCGGATCTGCGATAACGGCGTCTATCTGCTTCAGGATGTCCCTATAGTTGACCGGGAACTGGGAACACGTCGAAGGAAGGTTGCATCCAAGGCACCGCGACCAGCGGCATGCCTGGGAATAAAAAACAATAAAGAGGACGAGCCCGTCCGTGGATTCCTGGAACCACGTGCGGATGGGTTTTGTGCGGTCGTGCTGCTCGTCAAATTCAAATGTTTTTCCGCCCTCTGAACAACCAAGTGATATCTGCCGGACGATGGACGCAGAATCGCGCATGGTCAGTGGAGAATAGAAAAAAGGAACTGTAAACACTATGATGTATAAATTTATAACTGTCAATAGTGCCTCGTGACGCCGCATGGATCGTTCACCCATTTTCTCCATCTCGGCATACCATGGCGCGCCTTGAGCATTCAGTATGATGTGCTACTGTTGTAAAACATTTTAGATGTTTCGGCACATTGAAAAGAATAGCGTTTGTACACCTTCTTTTTTCCTTGGTCTTTCTGGTGGCGTCGGTGGTCATTGTTTTTCATGCGGAAGCACGGCATGGCGGCATTTACATCGGCGGCAATGGTTGTCGGGGCCGGCAGATGCGAACCTGCCGTGGACGCCTGGAAGAGCATAACCGTATTGCCGATGAATACGGGCTCCAGCGAATTCGGCCCGGGGAAGAAGTTGAGGAATTTGTTCAGTCACAGCGCCTAGTGTTTGTCGCCGACTCTCCATTTTTGGAATTTACCGCGCTTGAGGATTACCGTTATGTGACGCCCTATGCCCATGCGTTGCTTACCATGCTTGCCTATGATTATTACCACGAATTCGGCAAGCCGCTGAAGGTAACATCGCTTCTGCGGACCCGCGAATATCAGTTCACGCTTGTTCGCCGCCGTATTAGTGATGCCGACTGCCGCACCGAGGTTCGTTGTTCAACGCATCTTACCGGGGCGACGTTTGATATCTCCAAGCGGGCCATGTCTCCCAAGGCACAGGCATGGATGCGCAATATTCTTTTTCATCTTTGGCAGGAGGGAAAGATAGATCCTATTGAGGAACGGGCCGCTTTTCACATCATGGTATTGCCGGAGCATTAAACGAGCGCGTATGCGGGCTCGTTTTTAATTGTTGGGCGTCTCCGCATGGAGTGCGGGGAGGACATCATGTAATCGTTCTCGTATAGGGCAGAGCATTTGACCGCATTATCAGGCATATGTCCCGAGGTGTATCTACGAACACTCCTGTCTTGCAAAATGCATGTATTCGCTTCACAGTAACGAGTAGGCTCCGGTCTTTGAAAAGGCCCAGACGTGCGCATCGTTACCACACGTGTTTTAGCGAGTTTTTTTGTGGCTCTATTTTTTTGGCGAGTGGGCCCGTGCCTTCTGCGGGTATGCCGGATGCGAATTCGGCACCCGCGATCGTTTGCACGTTTGATGACTGGCCGCAAACATGGATTACTCCCCAGTTGCTTGATTTTCTCAAAGAGCATCATATGCGATGCACGTTTTTTGCCCTTGCGATGAATTTTGAGCACAGCAAAGAAGGTCAGGAGCTGTTGAAGCGTGCGGTTCGGGAAGGACACGAGATCGCCAATCACACCTACTGGCATGCGCGTATTCCGGATTTTGTCGGCAGAACGGTTCGGGGAAAGAACGGAAAAGAATGGTTCCTTGATGATCAGCTTGACCGAGCAACTCAAGCCATCACGGCCGCAATAGGGCATCGTCCGGTGTTTTTCCGGCCGCGCAGTTGGAAAGTTGCCGAGTTCAGCAAAACTCCTGTAGCGTGTGAAAAGTTCCGCGAAGCGTTTACGGCAGGGGAACCCCCGAAAGTGCGCTACCCGTCGCATATTCTTTACAAAGAAGAACTTATGTGTGTATATGGGTACACCATACAGGTACTTGATGATCCGGCATTAGAGACGCGCCATCGCACAACGAGAGATGTAAATACCACCGACTATGAGTTTCATGCGCGGTATAAGAAGGAGTCAAAGCAGGCGGCAGATGCATTGGCGAGTGCAATGCGCTCCATGATTGCGCGGCGCGAACGCGCAAGCGTTTATGTGCACATCCTCGGCATGCACGAGCTTCCCGTCACGCTTGAGGCGCTGAAGATTCTTGTTCCGGAGTGGGAGGCGAAAGGATATAGGACGATAACGCTTAGGGAGGCGCACGGACTATGAGCATGAGAACGATGATCGCGGCCATTCTTGGTGTAGGAGCATTTCTGGTTTGCGCACGGTTCGCCTCCGCAGATGAACCGACCCGGGGGGTCTACTATGGGTCCAATGTTTTTGGGAGGCAGACGACCACCGCGAACATCACCGGCCTTCTTAGGGACACCGAAGTGAACACGGTTATTGTTGACAAGAAAGACGACGATGGGCGTGAAATAGCCGGCGAGCGGTTTCAGACGATCACGGAGCCATTTCGTAAAGAGGGCGCCCGCATTATGTGCCGAATCGTGACACTCAAAGACAACGCATACGCAAAAAAAGAGCCCGGGTCCGCGCTCGCGCTAAAAAGCATTTCGCACCCCGATCGCATCTGGACCGATAACAAGGGGAACGCCTATCTTGATCCCGCGCTTGAGGGAAGCGCGGAATATATTTCCGATGTCTCCATTCGCGCCATTCGTGATGGATGTGATTCGCTGAACTTTGACTACATCCGTCTTCCTTCCGGTGTTGACGGCGCCATGAAGGACACCAAATATTCTTCTCTGTTGGCCGATCACGCTGCAAAACGGCGGGTGATGCAGCTTTTTTTATCGCGCATGGTAACGGCGATCAGAAAGGAGTATCCCCGCGTGCCGCTTGCGGCATCCGTGTTCGGGTATGCGTGTTACGGGTTTGAGCCGGGTGTCGGTCAGTACCTTGATGATTTTGCCGCACTTGGTTTCAGCATCTCCTGCATGGCTTATCCTACGCACTATGATTGTAATGACGAGGCGCCCGATCCTAGCACCGCGCCGTACAAGATCTATCACAAAACGGGCCGGCTTGCGAAAAAATATCTTGCGGAAAAAGGATATCCTCACGCCGAGTTCATTATGTGGCTTCAGGGATTCAATCTCATGAACATAAACGGGTGCGGACTCGGTACCGACAAGAACGGAAAGACGATTGGCATTCGGGGAAAAAAGAGTCCCATCGTTGACTACGATCACGACCCCGTCCGGTTTCGGGAACAGGGCCGCGCCCTTGATGGCATCGGCATTCATTCATGGCTCGTCTGGCACCCGGGAGCGCGATATCAGAGAAATCTTTTCAGACCTAAAAGCCCCTAGCGGGCTTTTTTACTAGATAGAAGATGTCGGGTGCCGTTTCACATTTTTGGGATGCGGTCATAATCTGCGGTTCCGGCATGCGGCCGCTCGGTTGCTGGGTGTGTATAACTTTTGACACGGGTGGAGCTACGGGTATATAGTTATAGTGTAATAAATACACTATATAATTATGGACACATTGCTTGGGTTTTTTGATATCAATAACACCTTTTTTATGGTGTTTGAGTATCAGATGAGTTATATTGAGTTTTTCGGGACGATACTCACCATTTGGTCCGTGTGGCTTACGGCAAAGGCACGGATACTTTCTTGGCCGATCGGCATCATCGGCGTGGTGCTGTACATGTTTCTTTTTTATCAGATCCAGCTCTACTCGGACCTTTTTGAACAGGTCTACTTTCTTATCACCGGTTTTTGGGGATGGTGGGTGTGGACGCACCCGAAGATCGGAGAGGAGGTGGCGCTTGGCAAGGAGATACGGATAGCAAAAAATTCTTTGCGCGAAAACATAGTGTATGCGTGTATCATAGCTGTGGGCACTGGCACTCTGACCTATGTTGCCGTCCATCTTGATGCGTGGTTTCCCTCATACTTTCCGGAACCGGCCGCATTCCCGTTCCTTGATGCATTTACAACTGCCATGAGCTTTACCGCGCAGTGGCTTCTTGCCAGGAGGCGTCTTGAGAACTGGATGCTGTGGATCGTGGTTGACGTCATCGCCATATGGCTGTATTGGTCAAAGGGTATTAAGTTTGTCTCGCTTGAATATGCCCTCTTTTTTGTCATCGCGTCTATTGGGCTTATCAAGTGGGTGAAAGAATATCGCGGGTATTCAACTAACGCCATCCATGCGCATGCGGAAGGTAATCATGCACGCACATCAACCGAAAGACAAAAAACCGTTTAAGAGCGGCCTTACCATCGGCAAATTTTATCCGCCGCATGCGGGTCACTCATACCTTATTGACACCGCGCTTCGGAATACCGAAGAGGTGACAGTTGTCGTGTGCCACAGGGACGATCAGCGGATCCCCGGGACGCTTCGCGCCCAATGGTTGAGGGAGATGCATCCCGATGCACGCGTCGTCGTTGTAGATGACATCATGAAGGACGGCGATTCTCGGGCGTGGGCGGAGCATACGAAGGAGTTTCTCGGTTTTATACCCGATGTGGTGTTTACTTCGGAAGAATACGGCGAGCGGTACGCGCGGTTTCTCGGTGCCCGGCACGTCCTTGTTGATATTTCACGGAACGCCGTTCCGATCTCCGCGACCCGCATTCGGGCAAACCCGCTTGCGGAATGGGAGTTTTTGGGTGGCGGGGCCCGGGCATACTTTGCGAAAAGAATATGCGTGCTTGGGGCCGAATCAACGGGCACGACCACTATGGCGCAGGCGCTGGCGGAGCACTACAACACCGTGTGGGTCCCGGAGTTTGGGCGCATGTATGCTGAGGCAAAAACGAGAGCGCGCGTTCAGCCGCCCTGGCGGACGGAGGACTTTATATATATCGCCAACGAACAGAATCGCATGGAGGATCAGCTTGCTCGTGCATCCAATAAAATAGTGATAGCCGACACCGATTCTTTTGCCACGAGCATATGGCACGAGCGATGTATGGGTTTTATATCTCCCGAGGTTGACAGTATTTCTTCTGGCAGGTCGTATGATCTTTATTTCCTTACTGATGTGGACATTCCTTTCGTGCAGGACGGGACCCGTGACGGCGAGAGTATACGCGCGGCGATGCACGACCGGTTCAAGGAGGAGCTGGAAAAACGAGGAAAGCCCCATGTTCTTCTCTCGGGTTCCCACGAGGCGCGGCTACGGCGTGCGGTACAGGAGTGTGACAGGGTATTGCGGGATGTGCGGCCGTTGTAGTGGAACGCGGGAGCCGCACGGGCTAGAACTTGACAAAAATACTATATATGATATCATGCATATATCATACTTGTGGAAAGAAAAGGGCAGGGCCTTCCTATCGACTCTATTCCTAGCAAGCATGTCTCTTTGACATGCGCCAGGGGAGTTCGGGGTCCTGCTTTTTTGATTTCCTCATTACAGAACAAAAGGAGAGAATGCCATGAAGACGCTCGTCGGAAGCATTGCCGTCGTTCTTGTTGCAACGCTTCTTTCTCCCGCATTTGCGGCACCTCCCGTGGCAGTAACCATTGAGCCATATGGGAATACCTATAGTACCGCAACGAGAGTTACCGAAACGCTGTATTATGCGAAGTTGGGTGAGCCGAAATTCAAATCGGTCACCGATGCTTCCGGCGCCATTGATCATGGATACGCCTTGTTAGTCCGTCTTACGGGCACTCAGCTTGCCAACGCCGTTGAGTATGTCCAGCGCGCGGATGGGACGTGGCGGCGTGTGGAATTCAAAGTGCCGGATAATCCCGAGCAGTACGACTCATGGAAAGAGTTGTTTGAGGCGGCTCAACGCGTGACATCAGTCGGAGAGAGCGATCTGCCGGATGCGATCAGGCGCGTGCCGAGCGATGTCCGCGGGATGGTAGAGTACGTTCTTGTGTACCATTCGGGGGCCGTGGCGTTCTATTTTCACGATGGGCGCAAGGCACAGGTGGAACAGTTTGCGGAAGCCCTCGTGGAGGTACCGTTAAAGTAATTCTGCGCCGAGATGGCGTGATACCGGAGAAGTCCGGTATTTTTTTGTATGTTTTTAGCGCAGGGGCGCTTTTGTTCTGCGATGCTCAATTATATGTGTAAAGGCGTCTGCCGCTGTTTTTAGTACCAGGAAAAATATCAAGAGCGGTGTATTTCCGAGGAACATGGCTCCGAAGACGAGGACGATGTGCATGGGTACTATGCGAAGATAGGGGAACAGCATCATCTTTCCGATGTTATATGTTCTTGTACGCGTTTCCGCGAGATTCATAAAGAATGAAAGCGCATGGTTTGCAAAAAATATGCTGCCGGAAAGAAGGATCGCCGGCCAGGCGATATCCCGAAAAAATTGCGCAAGAAAAATTGCGTAGATGAAATGGAAAAAACCATAATGAAAAAGAAAAAAGAGAACGATCTTTCTTTTTAGTTCCGGTGTCGGAGATACCGGATGACCGTTCACCTGGACGCTCGCAGTTGAGAATTTCTCAAGAGCAGCCATTTTCGCCGCCTGAAATATTCCGATGATGACGCTTTGAAGCCAATAAGTCCACAGAAGCGTTGAGGCGGCCCATTGCTCGTGGACGGCGATAAAAATAACAATGCCGTTTGCGGCGACCAGGAAAAGTAAGGACGGCGTGTTCGCCTTATGTATGTATGCGTATTTTGACATGATGTACACATACTATCACAGCTAAGGGAAAAAGTTCTTGACCGGTGCATGTGCGGTCTCATAAAAAAGCCGCCGATGACTGGCGGCGCTTGTGCTGTTATGGCTGTATTTTTCTAAGATCTTCCAATGTCGGCTCGGAGACAAACGGGTCCGTAAGATCCCATTCCTCACCGGGATTTTTGGCAATTATTCCCGTCCAGTGACATGTTTTCAGGCGGTTGTTTCTCCGAAGCTCATCGGCGATCATTTTTCGTCTATGGGCGCGGGTGGAAGTTGGGGCGCCGGCCATCATAGTATCTATTTTCTCGGGCGTTACCACGCGGCGGATGATGCCTCGTTGTTGTGCTCTTTCAAATCGGCTTACTCCCGGGTCAAGTTCATGGCAGACGGCCTCAAGATACCGGAACCGGTGAGAAACCGTCATGGGGACGGCGCCCCCTCCGGCCTTCGGAACGTCAATGGTCTTTTCCGGTGGCGACATGTATGAGTAGCCGAAGCGGGACATATCGTGATCTACGGATTGCTTCATGAACGCGTGATCGGAGTATGGAAGGAGGATTTCCGACTCGTCGGTATCCGGATGTTCGGCAAGCATTTTTAAAAGCTTTTGTTCAAGATGAAGTCCCGCACACCTATCTTCGGTAAACCCTACCAGCTCGTTGTACTTCTGGCGTAGTTCTGCAAAAAACGTTGCAAGATCGCGGAGTGTCCAGACATATCCCGGCGTTGGAAGGGGCGCATCAAGTCCCGCCGTGGTTACCGCATGGGCCACATTCCGTACATGTTCATTTTCTGCGGTCCATGCGAATTTTTTTGAGAGGATCGGCTCAAGAACTCCGGCAAAGAACGAGTCATCCTCAAGCATTTCAAGAAGTGCGGCGCTTGTCGCATATTTTATGAGGAGCGCCGACTCACAGAGATTTGCGTCACCTGAAATGACCTGCATCCTACGGTACGGTCCGAACGGTGCAAATGTTTCGGCGTTTCGGAACACGAGAAAGCACCGGGCGCCTTTTGTGAGGGTGCCAACGCCGATGCGCATCCAGGGAAAACGCTGGGAGCGGGAAAACTCAAAGTGTTTTTTCTGTTGGCTGAACTCTACGCATCCGCCACCCGCAAAAAGAGAGAGCGCTATGAGATGAGGAAGGAACAATTGTTGTAGGCGTTGTTCTGTTGCCGCCCGCATTATCAAGTAATTTTCATGCGTCCCGCATGAGGAAAACTTGTTTTCATATTCGGCATGCTCGCTTACCAATGCTCCCGGCTCGTTTCTTTCTCCGCTCTCGCCATAGAGCGCCTTAAAGGCGCGGTTACTCTTAAACAGCCGTGCCGATCCGCCGGTGGGCAGGTATCCGGGCGTTTTATGAAGAGCGGTTAGCGCAACCGATAGATGCTTCTCGCCGGCTTTTTCACAGGCGATGAGATCAAAAATATCATCGCACTCCTGGGTCGCGTATTCGGGATTTGGCGGGTCATAATAGGCGCGTGCCTGGTTTACGAGCATATCGGTCTTTTCCTTGCGACCCGAATACAGGTCGCGGGGGTCCCGGGGTAGGTTTACGCGACGCAGGCCATTTCCACTATCCCACCTTTCTTGCCGCAGCACCTCGTCAAGTGGTACCGCGTAGGGGAGAAATCCTAAGAGGTGTATCGCAAGCGAAGTGCTTGTGTACATTTCTTTTCCGGTCAGCGTGTACTCGTGTTCAATGCCAAACACACGGTGTCTCATGTCTTTTCTCCTGTGCTATGACTGCGTGTCAAGTAACATGCCCGTTTGCATCTGTTGCAATGGAAGCATGAATAATACAATAAGTCAATTTTTTGCTCCTACATTTTTTCACAGTTCAGTTTTGTTGTGCGATTTCTTTATGTGGTATTATGGAATGGTATTATAATAAAGTTATACAAAACACATGATCTATGCGATTATAGCTCCACCATTCGTACAAAAGGCGAGAAGGGTGCTATTTTCCGAAACGGGACCCATGACATGGGCATGGCTCGTTGTTCGAGTGTACGTCGGGTATGAGTGGGCAACTGCAGGATGGCACAAGCTGAACGATCCTCTGTGGATGGACGGCGGCACCGCCCTTCGTGGTTTTTGGGAACGCGCGGTCACGATTCCACAACCCCCGGCTCGCGCGGTGATCACGTATGACGTGTACCGGCAGTTTCTCCAGACATTGCTTTCCGGAGACCATTATATATGGTTCGCAAAACTTATCGCGTATGGCGAATTCTTCGTGGGCATCGCCCTTATTCTCGGAGCGTTCGTCGGTATTGCGGCATTTTTTGGCGCGTTCATGAATTTTAATTTCATGCTTGCAGGATCCGCTTCCACGAATCCGGTTCTGTTCGTTGGCGCAGTGCTGTTGATGCTTGCATGGAAGACCGCCGGGTACTGGGGGTGTGATCGCTGGCTCATGCCCCGGATCGGAACTCCGTTGGGGCTTACCATTGAGCCAGCCAGAAGCGTTGCTCGGCCCTCGTTGTCTTGACCGTCTTATGGCAGGAGGGAAATGGTTCCTACTGCCGTTTTTTTATTTGGTCTACGCATAGTATGAAAACACGATATGGCGCAGGCGCCTTACTAGTGCTTGGGTCTGCGATACTGTTTGCAAGTTACGGCGTGTGGTCCAAGATGCTTGGACACGATTTCGGTATTTTTTATCAGGGATGGGTGCGAAGTTTTCTGGTGCTTCTAGTAGTGGTGCCGATCCTTTTCGTCGGAGGTCTGTGGAAGAAAATTGAGAGGCGTGATTATGGGTGGATGCTGGCATCCGTCCTTTTTGGCGTGTGCACGCAGGTGCCAATCTATTATGCGTTCACTCACGCGGGCATCGGCGTGGCCTCGGTCATTTTTTTCTCGGCCTTTCTTCTTACATCCTATATCATCGGAATGCTGTGTATCGGTGAGCGAATGACTCTGGTGAAGATACTCTCGTTTTTTACAGCACTTCTCGGACTTTTGCTGGTGTTTGGATTTTCACTGAAGATATTTTCGGCACTGGCTCTTGCCGCCGCGGCATTGAATGGTATCGCGAGCGGTGGCGAGGTATCATTGACGAAGAAATTTTCAGACCGATATTCCTCTCTGCAAATAACCGCGTATGTGTGGTTCGGCATACTGATCACGCACCTTCCCGCCTCTCTGCTCTTGGGCGAGCGTCAGCTTGTGCCGGCCCTGTCGCTTTCGTGGTTTGCCATGATGGCATATGCTTTCTCGGGCATCCTTGGGTTTTGGGCCGTCGTTGAGGGATATAAATATATTGACGCAAGCATTGGGGGCGTTATCGGGCTTCTTGAGATCGTGTTCAGTATTGTGCTTGGCATAGTGCTTTTCAGAGAGTCGGTCACCGTGCCGCTGGTGATCGGATCGTCGCTTATCATAGGGGCGGCCGCTCTTCCGTCTTTCGCGTTACGGTATGTGCGGGGAGGGAGTGCGCTCCCTCTCTCGGAAGATAGTGGGAGCGCCGGGTATTGACACACATTTTTATATATGCTATGAAATAGACCATAGTAATATACAACTGCCATGTCTTTTTATCCTACAATGAGCACTTGGACGTTTCCGCTTGTCGCGCGGAACGTTCGTTCGGGCGCCTTCTCCGGCTTTATTTTTTCTATGGAGAAATTTGCTCGGTATATTCGGCAACATATTGTGAGGATTTAAATTGGTGGTACACCGTTGAATGTTCAAAATATCTTGCCGACGGGCAAGATATTTTTGTTCCTTAAAAACTAATCGCAGAGAGGAGTGTCATGATAGATCCGGAAGAGGAGAGAGCGGTTCCAAGGAGTTGGGGCGATTACGTCAAAGAAATGAAAGAGGCCGGGCGTGTGTATTGGTGGCTCTGGCGGGAGCTTGCCACCGCAGACGGGAAAAAACGGCTCCGGCAGGTTATGGTAACGCTTTTTCTGATGACGGTCCTTCATTCTATTCAGCCGTGGCTTGTTACGTTCATTTATGACGGACTCGTTGCGCATACGGCGGGGCGCATCATTCTGGGGCTTGCCGGGTATCTTGCCATCTCTGCCGTGTTCACGCGGTTCGTGGATTACTACCATGGCGTTTCTCGTGAGTGGTTCCTCGGCATTAACTGGAGGCGATTAAATGAGCGCATTGCCGAATTGTTCTTTGAGAAGTCCATGGGTCAGCACGTTCAGGAGAGTTCGCGGCTGAGCGTGAGCAACATTGATAAGGGCCGATGGAGGGTGCTGGATATTCAGGCGATGATATTCTTTGAGGGAAGCAATACGCTGTTGAGCATTCTTGTGTCGTTCGCGTGCTTGTGGGTCATCAGTCCCGTTGCGGGCGCCATCATGACATCAGTCATCATCTGCTACATCATTTGGATGTTTTTTCTCAACCAGCGCGTGATGGAGGTGTGTCTTCCTATTGATAAGGAGTCCCGCGCGCTGAATCGCTACACCTACGAGCGGTTGGAAAAAATTGAGCGGGTAAAGGTTTCGGACAGATGTGCAGAGGAACTCGCATACATGAACGAACGTTTTGACGACGTGATGGCTCGCGATCGGGGATTCTGGATTTGGTTCATCAAAATGGCGACGATCCGCGGCGTGATGAATAGCGTCGGCCTTGTCGCGATCATGGCGTACGGCGCGTGGCTTGTCTGGAGCGGCCAGTGGTCTATCGGACTTTTGTATCCGCTCTACAGCTGGAGCAACCAGGTAAGTGAGAACATCTGGCGCATTGGACATATTGAGCATCAGCTGAACTGGAACATGCCTGCGGTCAAATCCCTCATAGATGCGCTCTCCATCGCTCCCGACGTTAAGGATGCGCCGAATGCCATAACGCTTCGGGCAGAAGATGGGGTGCACATCGTTTTTGACAATGTCTCGCATGCATATCCGAAGGGTGGAAAAGAGGAGGGCGCAGATGGAGGTGATCCAGCATCATCGGTTCTGCGGCGGGTGCACTTTGAGATCGCTCCGGGAGAAAAAGTTGCGCTTATCGGTGCGAGTGGCGCCGGGAAAACAACGGTCATGCGTCTCCTCCTTCGGTTTATGGACCCGGACAAGGGCAGGATCATAATCAATGGCACCGATCTTCGTGCCATTAAGCTCGGGTCATGGATGCGGACTCTCGGATACATTCCCCAGCAGGCGCAGATACTTGACGGAACAGTGCGATATAATTTGACCTATGCGCTCTCTCCCGAGGAGCGGGCGGCGATAGGGGATAATGAGCTGTGGGAGGTGATGCGCTCGCTTAAAATTGATTTCGGTCCGCGCCTTGCCCAAGGGCTTGAAACGCGCGTAGGGCGAAACGGCATCAAACTTTCCGGTGGCGAAGCACAGCGTCTTATGATCGGGGCCGCAGCCATTAAGAAGCCGCCCTTCATGTTGATAGACGAGGCGACAAGCAGTTTGGATTCCACAACGGAGCGTGCCGTACAGGCGGGGCTTGAAAAAGTTCTTGCCGGCGGTACGGGGGCGCTTGTCATAGCTCATCGGTTGAGTACCGTTCGGGATCTTTGCACGAAATTTGTCGTGTTACGGCCGGTAACGGAGATGAATGGTGATCATTCGCAGGTGGAGGCGATTGGCGGGTCGTTTGAGGAGCTTTTTGAGGACTCCCCGACATTCCGGCGGCTTGCCCGCGACCAGGGGATAGTATTGTCATGAGTGCGCATAGCGCCGCCGCGAAAAAATTCGTGGCGGTTTTCATTGTACTGCCCGTCATGAGTGTTCCCGCAATAAAGTAGTTGCGATGTGCTCAAACGCATGGTGTATAAAGGAGTTAGATTTTTTCTCTTAAGGATGAGTTGACGGGGGCATGGTGTGCGTGGTAAATTCACGTACGTCCTTTTACACCAATTCCGAGGATGGGCGGTGCTCGATTTATTGTCGGCTCTCTCTCTGCTTCTTGTCTTGGCGCACCCGTACCGCAATGTTTTTACTATTCCCAGGGCATACGCTCTTCTTCTGTTGCTTGTTTTGTTAGTTGGAAGGGTATTGCTGAACAGGTGTCGGTACAATTCATTCGTGGGAATTGGCAACCTTCTTGTTTTTGGAGCATGCACCGTTTTTCTCTTCAGCTTTTCAGATCCGAAATATTTCAGCATGCTATATGTAGTCACGGTCGGAAACGCACTGAATTTTGTTGCGCTACTTTTCAACGGCGGGCGGATGCCGGTGGAACCAAGCGTACTATCTCAACGCGATCGTGAGTTGCTACCTGATAACCCGCTTCATGTCACTGCAAGTCAGCACTCGCGGATGCGGATCCTTGACGATCGCATCTATGCCGCACTTCTTTCCAATAAAATTATTAGCATCGGAGATATTGTATTGTATGTTGGATTCATTGCGACGGCGGTCCATGTGTATCTATTTTAACGAGTGAAGTTCTCAATTCGCTTTGATGATATGCCTACCGAGGCGCGTCCGCATCACCGCATTCGTCGTGTTGCGCAGAAGTTCTAATTCTCCCCAAAATGCCACCGATATCCGGTGGTTTTTGTTTATATAGGTGATATACTAGAATAGGAGACGGCGCAAAACGCCGCATTGAGCTTCTGCCCATGATTGAATATAAGGCGCTATGGACATACTTGAGGTGAAAGATCTGAATAAGATGTACGGCGGCATCAAGGCCGTTGATGATATTTCGTTTTCTATCGGGGCGGGCGAGATCGTGGGGCTGTTGGGCCCGAATGGCGCCGGGAAGACATCCACCATCAGCATGGTGTTGGGACTTCTGGAACCCGACTCTGGTTTTATCAGGGTGTTCGGGAAAAATATCGCAACGCACCGAAGCGAGGTGCTGGCAAGCATGAATTTCGCCGCCGTCTACACCCAGCTTCCCGGGAACATGACCGTTCGCCAAAATCTTATGATTTTTTCGCTTCTCTATGGCGTTACGAACCCGCGAAAACGGGTTGAGGAGCTGATAGATGAGTTTGATCTTTCGGGGTATGCCGACACCCGATGCGGATTTTTGTCTTCTGGCGAACTTTCACGCCTTAACATTGCAAAGGCGTTCCTCAATTTGCCGCGGCTTTTGCTTCTTGACGAGCCGACGGCCTCCCTTGACCCGAGTGCCGCAGGCATTGTTCGTGAGCGCTTGCTGGAGTACGTGCGTTCGCGCGGGGCGGCAATTTTATGGACGTCTCATGACATGAAAGAAATTGAACATGTGTGCAACCGTGTTCTTTTCATATCGCATGGGAAGATACTTCTTGCGGGAGATCCGAAAAAACTTCCGGCGCAAAACGGCAAAAAAGACCTTGAAGACCTTTTTATCTCCATCGCGCGCGAGCCGCTGGTGACACGCCCATGAATGTTACGCGAAGCTATGCAATTTTTCTTCGGCAGGTCTATCTTCTCCGGAGCAACACCTCTCGGTGGGTTATGATATTTTTTTGGTCCATTGCGGATTTATTGATATGGGGGCTTTTGACAAAATATCTGAACACGGTCGGCGGCGCCAAGTTCAATTTTATTACGGTGCTTATTGGCGCGGTCATTTTCGCGCATCTGGTGAGCCGCACTCAGGTGGGTATCAGCGTTGCGCAACTGGAAGATGTCTGGGCGCGAAACCTCGTTAATTTTTTTGCCGCACCTCTTCAGTTGGGCGAATATATTCTAGGGTTGGCACTCACCTCGCTTCTTACGACGTGCATCTCTCTTTTTGTCATGGCAACGCTTGCTTGGTTTCTTTTTTACTACAACATTTTTCAGTTTGGGTTCCTGCTGTTGCCGTATGTGTTGATATTGGTGCTTTTCGGCATAGCGCTTGGGCTTCTTGCCATTACCGTCATTACCCGCTTTGGTCCTGCGGCGGAGACGTTTGCGTGGATCATTCCTACCGCCATAAGTCCCTTTTCGGGAGTGTTCTATCCGATCGCGACCCTTCCCGACTCCATCCAGTTCATTGCATATGCGATTCCTTCGTCATATGTATTTGAGGGCATGCGCGGCGTTGTTCTTACGGGAACATTTTCAATGTGGCACATGGTTGTCGGTCTTGGGCTTGCGGTGCTCTATGGCGTGCTTGGGTACGCGCTGTTGCGATACTATTTCCGGCAGGCGGTGAAGCGCGGACTTCTCATCCGTTTTCTTACCGACGCGTGGTAGGTTTCATGTTTCGCTGGCATCCTGCAGCGTCTTTCACTCCGTCTGTATCTATGCTATGGTAACCCCATGAAGTATAGTGCCGTGACATTTCTTATTCTCTGCATCGCGGGCATCGGCGCGTTCGGATTTCTTGCGATGAGCCATAGTATGTCCGGGAACACGCATGTTCAGTGTATGGCGGCGGTTCTTCGCGGTACGAGCTGTCCGGAAGGAGAAACGCTTCTCTCGTTTCTCTCTTTTCACGTCGGCTTTATTAAAGCGGCCTCGTTAACGTTGTATCTGGATATCTTCGCGGCACTTTCTACCCTTCTCTTGTTCCTGTTGTTTCTTTTCTTTGTTGGCATGAAGCGGCCAGTCAGCAGCGTTCTGCTACGCATACGCGCGTCACGCCGGTTTGTGGAAAATAGCACCGTGGTGTTTTTTGGGCGTTTTTTGCACTGGTTGTGCCTTCACGAAAATAGTCCCGCACTGTCAGGGGCTTTGGCGTAGGCCGTTTGTCGAACGGTTCTTTGTCCGAGGCCCCGATACCCCGTTGTGGGGTTTTTCTTTTTAGAACATGCATATATGAAAAATAGTGAAATTATCGTCGGTGCCGGCATCGGGATGGTTCTTCTCGGACTTCTCATATGGTTCTCGCAAGGCGCGTCTTCGCCTGCGGATACCGGAGCGGCAGTTGGTATGCGCGTCTCCCAAGGAAACCTTATTGTCCAAGACCCTGAATTTGATTTCGGTTCAATCTCCATGGCGAAGGGGAAGGTGTCGCATCGGTTCACCGTTAAAAATACCGGAGATGCTCCGGTGACTGTCCGCAAGATCTATACCTCATGCATGTGTACGACGGCAACACTGCTTTTGGGGAGCGATTCATACGGTCCTTATGGCATGCCGGGGCACGGCTTTATTCCGCAACTCAACAAGGAAATTCCTGCGGGTGGAGCGGGAGAAATAGAAGTTGTGTTTGACCCCGCTGCGCACGGGCCGGCGGGTGTCGGTAAAATTCAGAGAATAGTCACTATTGAACAGGGCGGCGGAACACCCGTGAGTGTCGGTTTTTCCGCGCTCGTAACACCCTAGCATGACAAAAAAAATTATTATTCTCACAGCGCTTTTTATTGTGATAGCGGCAGGGGCTGTGTTTATGCGCTGGTCGCAGGCGGGCACCGAGGTCCTGTGGAATATTTCCGGTGGCGGCACATGGCTTTTTCCTCTGGTCGTCGTATCGGCGCTTCTTGACAGTATCAACCCGTGCGCCTTCTCCATTCTTCTTGTGACGATCGCGCTTCTTTTGGGAATAGGACGCCTGCGCTCCCGCATTCTTGCTATAGGGGCGTTTTATATCGCTGGAATATTTGCGGTGTATCTTCTGATCGGTCTTGGCATTCTTCAGACCCTACATCTTTTTGATACGCCGCATTTCATGGGGAAACTCGGTGCCGTTCTGCTCATCACTCTGGGAGCTCTGCATCTTCTGCGCGAACTTATTCCGTCATTTCCCATCGCTATTCGCATTCCCCAACGGGCACATTCTGCAATGGCGGCTCTTATGGAGCGCGGGTCGCTTCCCGCAGCGTTCTTTCTCGGTAACTTGGTAGGCATTTGTGAATTTCCATGCACAGGGGGGCCGTATCTCATGATACTTGGGCTTTTGCATGATCACGGAACATATCTTCGCGGCGCCGCGTATCTCGTGCTCTATAACATCATATTTGTTTTGCCGCTTGTGCTTATCCTTCTGGTCGCGGCCGACAAGGGACTTCTCGCAAAGACCCAGGCATGGCAGCGAGAGCATAAGAACGCGATGCGGTTTGGCGGAGGCCTTGCCATGGTTGCGCTCGGTGCGTTCATTTTGCTATGGTAATCCTATGGACATCGCACTTGTCACAATAGCCATTTTTGCGATAGCGCTTCTCATATCCAGGATCTCGCGCTTTTTCCCGTTTCGCGTATGCGCGGTGTGCGCCGGCGTTGCGGGAACGTGGGTGGCACTTCTGCTGTTCCGTTTCTTCAGGTATGAGGTGGATGACCGGATGCTGGCTATTCTCATGGGAGGAAGTGCCGTCGGCATTATGTTCGCGGTTGACCGGAAGCTTCCGCGAGGCCTTTCACTGTTATGTAAACTGCTTATCGTTGCGACCGGTTTTGGCGCCGCATATGCTCTTGTGCTTGAGCACTGGGTGATAGGATTCTCGCTTGTCGCAGCAATCCTCATAGAGGTGATGCTTGCCCGCATCATTTCCCGCTCGGGGCAGGGCGAGGGGTCTGACGGAACTGCGGTCTCCGGCCGGCGGCGCGACATAGAAGAACGCTTGAAGAACTGTTGTTGAAAAGAGCGGCGCGTGTGCGCCGCTCTTTTGGTCTTTGCGTGGGCGTCGTTACAATCCGATGCTTTTTAAAAAGTGTGCCAGCTCGGGTCCGGCGATTGGGCGCCAGGCGTTTTTGGCTAGAGACCCGAGCATAATGTTCATGATACGTATTCGCTTAAGATCGGTGACATCATTATGAAGGGCCGCGCACATGCGGCGTATCTGGTGCTTCTTCCCCTCGGTGAGCGTTATCGTAAATTCCATATCGTTTCGTATGTGAATGACGCACGGCTTCGTCGTGTATCCTCCGATGTCCACACCCGCCTCCATGTGCTGTTTGAAGCTTGGCCGGATCTTGT
>MHQW01000035.1:0-3334 GCA_001820785.1 Candidatus Sungbacteria bacterium RIFCSPLOWO2_02_FULL_51_17 | reverse complement strand
TGTATCCTCCGATGTCCACACCCGCCTCCATGTGCTGTTTGAAGCTTGGCCGGATCTTGTTTGTGGTTCGTACCACGTATTCTTTTTCGTGCCCGTAGTCGGGGTTCAGAAGCCGGTCGGTAAGGCGCCCATCGTTCGTGAGTATCATGAGGCCGTGCGACTCTTTATCAAGGCGGCCGAGCGGGAACAGGCCTTCGGGAAGTGCTGCGCCCTTAAATACGTTGGTGGTGTCTTTTTCAGCGCGCTGGGCCGAGGGGGTTATGATGCCGGCCGGTTTATTATATGCCACATACACGTATTCTTTTGGTGCCCCACGCATGCGCACCTCAATGGTATCAGTTTTCTGTATCTTATCGCCGACAACGGCGGGCCGGCCGTTGATAAAGACCTGCCGCCTTTCTATCAGCTCATCGGCGCCTCTTCTTGTGCCATATCCCTTTGATGCAAGGTATTTATTGATGCGCATGGGAAAAAGCGTTTTTGGGGCGTATTCTTTTTTCGTGTACGGTTTTTTCATTCCATATAGTATATGCACGATTTTTCAAAAATGCCTAATGCGAGGTTTGAGGGTGTGTCGCGGGCGGGTGTAACACGCGAGAGGACATCGTTCAGCGTAGCAGGGGAAAAAATTGACAACACATGGTAAAATGCTATAATAATACCATGTGATATGCACGGCGAAGAGGGGGGCGCATGAACATTATTTTGGGGTCGCAATCGCGCGGCCGCAGGGAAGTTCTTGAAAAAATGGGCATCCGGTTTGAAGTGATGCCATCTGACATTGATGAGAAAACGATCCGGCATGAGGATCCGGCGACGTTAACGCTCATGCTTGCGCGCGCGAAGACGGCAGCACTTCTGCCGCGGATTACAAAGCCCGCACTTCTGATCTGTTCCGATCAGGTCGTTGTTTTTGACGGCGCGATTCGTGAGAAGCCCGAGAACAGGGAAGAGGCGCTCATGTTTCTCCGCGGGTATTCCCCGAGTGGATGCGTGGAGACCGTAACGGCGGTCGTGGTGACGAACACGGCCACCGGGCATTCGGAGGAAGGTGTTGATGTCGCGCGCATCTGGTTTCGGGCAATCCCCACGGATATTATTGTAAAATATATTGATACGGGTGAGGCGTATATACATGGCGGGGGATTTGATCATGAACATGAACTGCTTGCTCCCTTCGTAGTGCGGATTGACGGGGAGCCGGAAAGCATTACCGGATTGCCGCGGAACATGACGAAAGAACTTCTTGCCAGGTGTTCCGATCGGTGAGAACATGAAGCACATAAAAAGAGGGCATACGCCCTCTTTAGTATTTTTTTCAGAATCGTTCCCAATTCGCTTGCGCCATGCCGCGCGAGATGGCCGCGTCATGTTCTTCATCGGAAAGATCAATCCTGTGAACGGTCTTAAACCCGTTCTCAAATGCTTTGGTAAGGAGCGCCAGGTTTTCGGGAAGGATCTTTTGAAGCCGCCCCGATCGTTCAATGTAGTAGGTCGTTTGTCCGTCTTCCTCAATGACCTTTGCGGTTGCGATGAGAACATGTCCATCGGGTGATGTGACCGCCGTGTACTCGCCGATGCGCTGACCGTGGAGCACCGCGTCGGTCTTTTCAAAGTAAATCTCCATCATGATAGTGATGCGGTTTTCCGCAAGGGCGAAGTGCGCCCGCTTGCGGATAGGATAACGATCACGGGAGAACAGGCGGTTTCGTGTCATACGCTTTGCGTATCAAAGAATAGAAATACTGTAGCATGGGCACGTACACGCCTCAAGCATCATATGCGCGCCGCATGTGCTCTCTTGGCGCGCAATGTCCTCATGCAGTATGATGCGAAATAGTCCCCGTAATTGCTACATATATATCATGAAATACACAATGAACGCGCTGGCACGCTGTCCGTGGGTTCCGTCCGGAGATCTTTTGTATGCCAAGTACCACGATACGGAATGGGGCGTGCCGGTGCATGCGGATAAGAAAATATTTGAATTTCTTCTGCTTGAGATGTTTCAGGCGGGTTTGTCATGGAGGACGGTACTTGCTAAGAGGCAAAATTTTAAAAAGGCATTTGCCGAGTTTGATCATGTGGCGGTCGCGCGTTTCGGCGCGCGCGATGTGCGCCGCCTCATGCAGGATGCGGGCATCATACGCAATCGCGCAAAGATAACGGCTGCTGTCGTGAACGCGCAAAAATTTTTAGAGGTGCGAAAAGAGTATGGAACGTTCTCGCGATATATGTGGACATGGGTCGGCGGAAAACCCATGCGCCACGCTCTTCGGGGTCCCGGTGATTATATGCCGCTCAATTCGGATGCCGTCCTGTGGGCGCGCGATCTCAAACAGAGGGGATTCTCATTTCTCGGACCTACGGTACTCTATGCGCACATGCAGGCGACTGGCATGGTCAATGATCACGTTATTTCGTGTTTTCGTTACACGGCTATGGGCGGGGAGAAGATTCGGCTATAAAAGCGCTTCGTATGAGCGATCATAATTTCTCAACGTTTGCCCGTAAAGAGAAGGTATTTTTGCGTAATGTCGCCCCTCATGCTACTGGCGTATGAGGGAATACTAAAAATGGCGTAACGATTGACATTTATATTACATTATGATATAATGCGTTCACATGCGGTTTCTTCAGCAAAACGCTTTTTTTATAGATTTTTTGAACTAATTATGGCCGAAAACCGAGGCGTTTCCCGCATACATGCGGTTGATACACTAGGGCTCTTGGGCAATAAAAAAGTATGAGTATATTTACCCCTTCCCGCGCTTTTGGGATCTCAACAGCGATTGTGTTCGCGGCCGTACAAGCCGTACAATTTGTACCCCTTATGACGCTTGCGATCGGGAATCCATTCATTACCATTAACACGGTCAATGGAGCCGAGGCGCCTGCGACATGCATTGAGGCATCATCCATTACCCTTATTGGAAGTGGTATGGGGTCAGCGCCTCCCGGCGCGATCCAGGATTATGATGTTCGCGTGGATTGGGATGACGGCGATGTTGATAATGGTGGCGCCGATGGCATCTCAACCGTGTTTACTCCTGCGTCCGGCGCCGGAAGTTTTTCATATACATACAATGCGTCCCATACGTACCTTACGAATGGCACCTATATCGTGACCGCGTATTTGTATCGCGAGATACCGACGGGCGGCGATCCGGAGACGAACATTCCGTCGGCGGCGATACGGCTTTGCGTCACCATTCCGACGATGGGGACCATCAAGGTGGTAAAGTACGTTATCAACGATAACGGCGGTACTCGCGCCATCTCCGATTTTCCGCTTTTTGTGAATCAAACGAGCGTTGCGCACAACGCCATCAAC
>MHQW01000034.1 GCA_001820785.1 Candidatus Sungbacteria bacterium RIFCSPLOWO2_02_FULL_51_17 | reverse complement strand
TCTATTATTGAACGTGACACATTCACATGTGCGCCCAGCGGCATCGGCTACGCCGCTCTCCCGGGGCATGGTGCTCCGCTCTCGCTTTGCTCACAAGACCTCGGCGCAGAACTTGTCAGACGGGGTTGTCCGTATGCAGTGCCCTCGGGAGGATTTGAACCTCCATGCCTTGCGGCACTAGGTCCTAAACCTAGCGTGTCTGCCAATTTCACCACGAGGGCGTTAGCGGCATGAGCAAAGAAACATACCCAAATATACCCTGACACCAAGAAAAAATCAAAGGCGCGTCATGCCGCGCGCGCTGTCCCCACATTATACACACCAGGGCATTGTTGTCGCCACTCCGGTTGCTACGATACCGATAGCACCAACAATCAAAACCTTCATGCCGAATACACCGAACATCGCCTACCCGTACGTACCCGAAGGAAAAAAATTTCTCTACGTCGGGGAGACACACCCATACATCATCATGGCAAAAGCATTTGCGCGTTTCCAATCGTTGGATGCGGTCATGCCGGGAGCCGCCGTTGTGGTCAAAGATGATGTTGTTCTGGGGATTGGCGCGAACGGCTCTGGCTATCACAAAAAGCAACCATGCCAAAGAGTCGTGCTCGGCTGTACATCAGGCGAGGGGTATGACCTTTGCGAAGGTTGCCATCCCAAAAATCACAGCGAGGCAAAAGCGCTCGCAACTGCCACCGCCAACAAGCACGATACCAACGGCGCGGACCTCTACCTCTGGGGCCACTGGTGGTGTTGCAGGTCATGCTGGGATGTCATGCTCGCGGCCGGTATCAGAGATGTATATCTTTTAGAACACAGCGAGATGCTTTTTAACAAAGAGCATCCTGATAATATCGTCGGCAAGCAGTTCACATCATAAAACCGAATGACCTTCGGTTTTTTTATATGCGCTACCGCCGTAGCGCCCATACGCAAGAAGGGTGCCAATCCGTTTCGCGCTGGGACGCAAAATTGCTCCGGCAGCCGCATTCAACGCCGCGCGCTACACCAAACAAAACCACCCGATTGTCTTTTTTGCCATACTATATATGATAGGAGCACCAATTGCTCTTTATATACTGTAGGAAGCCAGTGATCCCCAGAAACAAGGTACGAGAGCTTGCATCAGCGTATATGCGGAAAAAGGGCCTGCCGCGGCATGTTGGGCTCACATTTGAAGATGTGACCATTATTCCCCGGTATTCGCGGATTCCGCGCCGGTCGGACGAATACATTGATACCGGCGCCGATTTCGGCAAGGGCATGTATCTACGGCGCCCGATATTCTCCGCAAACATGGACACCATCACCGAGTCGCGGATGGCCATAGCGCTCGCGCGCCTCGGCGGATGCGGGATCATTCACCAGTTCCTGCCCATCACCCAGCGTGTGGCGGAAGTTGGCAAGGTGAAGCGTGCCGACAATCTTATCGTTCAATCCCCGCTCACCATTACGCTTGGCGCCACCATCAAGGATGCGCGCGCGATAACGGAAGAGTACCAGATATCCGGCCTCATCGTGCTTGATGATGCGGGCGAGGTCGCGGGAATTCTTTCGCGGCGCGACGTTCAGTGGGCACCCGATACGATGGAAGTGAGAGAGCGCATGACGCCGTTCGCACAACTCATTGTCGCTCCCAGCAACATCACCATTGATGAAGCAAAAAAGATATTCTACGAAAAGCGCGTAGAAAAACTTCCTCTTATTGAGGGCTGCCACTGTGTCGGACTTGTCACCGCAAGCGATATTCTCAAAATTGAGCGCTTCAAATACGCGTTTCGCGATAAAAAGGGGCGTCTTGGCGTGGGAGCCGCCGTCGGCATCGGCGCGACCCTTCTCAAAGAATTTGAGGCGCTGATGAAAGCGGAGGTTGACATCTTCGTCATTGATACCGCCCGTGGCGATTCGGAACTTCTAAAAAAAGCGTTGATAGAGACCCGGCGCGAGTTCGGCGACGGCCCGCTCATCATGGCGGGCAACGTAGACACGCCGCAGGGTACCGCAATGCTCCTTGATGTCGGAGCCGATATCATCAAGATCGGCATCGGCGGAGGTGCTGCGTGTAAAACACGGCGCGGCCCCGGCGTCGGCATTCCGCAAGTGACAGCAATCGGGTGGAGTGCGCCAATCGCCGCAAAGTTCGGAAAAAAGATCGTCTCCGATGGCGGCATCAAAGGGCCTTCCGATTATTGCAAGGCGCTTGTGGCAGGAGCGCATGGCGTCATGATAGGAGGATTGTTTGCCGGAACGGACGAGACCCCGGGAGAAGTGTTCTACGAGGACGGCCAGGAGTGGAAGATATTTCGCGGGTCGGCATCAATTGAGTTTCAGATATCGCGAAATGACCGCGGAACGGAAGAACGCATCAGACAGCCCGAGGGCGTCGCGCGCCGCGTGCCCTATAAGGGCCCGGTAACAAAAGCGGTAGAGGAACTTGTGAAGAACCAGTGGTCATCAATGAGCTATGTCGGCGCCGAGAACATGGCAGAATACCACAAACGAGGAATGTTCCTATGGCAAACGCTTTCAGGATTTGAAGAGGGAAAGCCGCATGCCACTTCGTAGCCCCGCCCTTAAAAAGCGGGATTTATTTTACTCCGCGTGCCTCGCTTCGCGATAGTACAAAGCACTATTTCACGCTCTATACCTAAAGCCCGTCTTTTAAGGGCGGGGTTTATTTTTTCGTGAATAACTCGCTTCGCAACAGTACAAAACGGTACTTCATACTCTACACCCAAGACCCGCCCCTTAAGACGGGTCTTTGTAATGACTGGACTTCGCACCAGATCCCAAGAACAGTAACACTCATTACAACACATATTTTCTTTAATGAAAGATTGACGGAATCATATGCGTACGACATCATGAAGCAACTCTTGCTCATTGAAATTCACACCAAGGAGATACTATGACGGAAGTCAAAGGAATGCCGCCAGAACCCGAAAAGGTCGCGGCAAGCAACCTTGCGGCAATGGCAAGTGCTGCAGGAACCCAAGCGGGCGCCCGCATCGGACTTGTGTCGCGCATTGATTACGGTGGCGAGGGCTTCCGCCTTCCCGCCATCATTGCCGGATTTGACATTTTGAAAAACGAAGGCACGCACATGAACATGCTTATCGGCGGCCTTGTTAACGGCAAAGAACTTGAAGCACAGATGAAGGTCTTTGTCGCCGAAGTCCAGTACCAGGATAAAGAGCAGAACCGCATATTCAAGGAGCTCGCGCAACTTTCCGCGACCGACCGCAAGAAAGCGCGGAAAGCACAGATAGAAGCACAGTTTTATATGAAAACTGCCCGCGATCTTGCGGATATTATTCCGCAAATGCTGATCCCCGATCCGGAAGATCCTTCAAAGAAAAAAATAGTTGACCTCTTCATTGTGACAAGCAGGGTGCTGGACGGAAAGATCGGCCTTACCATCGCCCGGCTTTTGTCTGGAATTCGTCCCGACATTCGCGTGTGGCACGAGGGTGGAGACCGTTTCCCGGTCAAATATCTCGGCAAGGACAAGATCCTCTGGGCGCTTGCCCCGATGGAAGGAAACTTCCGCGGGGAATACTATTCAACCGTCGCTGAAGCGATGATCAAGCGCAAGAAAAAGCAATCAACGAAGAAAAAGCCCTTTATGTGGATCGTCGGCGGCATGGCCTCCGCGATCAACAAGCCGAGGGGTGAACTGGACTTCCGCTATGTCACTGTGCCAGCCCTTCACCGTCTTGAAGAGGTGAGAGTGTCCGAAAACCAGCAAGGCGTTCGCATTGTAGAACTTCCACCAAAAGCCGTCTTAACCGGCGATGAGGCACATGATGCCGAGGAAACGAATCGAGCGGATCGTTACCTTGTCCGTACCTATAATCTGAAGGATACGATCTCCCAGGAGCTCACGTTTATCGCGCCGCCTCCCGACGCGACGGATACCCAGAAAAGGATCATAGAATACATGAAGGAGGGAGAGGACGGGTGGACTACCCCCGGACTTCTCAGATCAAATCTTGGCCTTTCTCCCGAAACGATTGCCGCCGAGATGGCAGCACTCCAGGCCATGAAGCCGCTTCAAAAAAAGGGACAAAGTTTCCCCGGCATCAGTTTTGACGAAGCGGCAAAGAAATATTGCTTCAACCTGGCTGGTGTCCAAAGAAAGCTCCGCTATGTCATGCCGTCGTCTCCCTGGGACGAGGACCGTATCGTCTCATTCGCCTGCATCCATGGCGGATCTATAGAAACGGATATAGAGTTTTTTGTGAATGAGGTCCCCAAGATCATTCTGGCCAACAAGGCAACGGTGTTTGTGGGCGCAGGGGATCATATTGAGGGCATGAGCCACAACCTTGACAAAAAAGGTGAACTTATCGCCGGCTTCAACAATCACACGCTGCAGGAGATGTTCTCCGCTCATACGACGGGCACCGTTATTATCAAGGTGTTCAACGAGCGCTTCCGTGCGGCCATGCTCAAACTCGGCGATAAAAAACCGAGTGAAGAAAAGCTTCGCGGCATGATTAACGAGTTCCTCCTGCTCTACATGTTCATCCCAGGCAATCACGACTGCTGGCAGGCAAACGAAGGCCACATTCCGCTGAAAGTGTACACTCTTACTTTGGAGTCGTTCATCCTTGACGAGGTAGAGCGCATACTTGGCGAATACTCGCTTGAGTCGCCCCCCCACCTCAAGGACCTTGTCGCACACAAAGTGCATTCACCCGGCTATAACGTAAGCGCTAAGCGATACTGGCAGGTATTTCCCCTGCCCTCCGGCCTTATGGCCTGCATCCAGCATCCATACATGTCGCGAATGAAGACGACATCAGGTCGTCCCCAGCAAATGCTAGAGTTTGCAACGCGGCACGATTGCCAAGTTTCCATCGGCGCAAACTTTCACGTTGCCGAGTGCATTGAAGATTGGGGATCGGACCTTGGTCAGTGCGTCTCACTCGAGGTCGGCACGATCAAGCACGGCTCGAACTACGAGCGAAACCAGATGAAAATGGTTGACCAAGGCGTGGGGTATCTGCGTATCCTATCAAAAAATAAGCGTATCTATATGACCGAATCCGCATTCTACGGCGAACCGCGGCCGCGGCCACCCGTAGATAATCTCGTTATCATTAACGAGTTCATCGAAAAGTTTGGCATTAAGAAGTTGAAAATCTAGTACGCGCATCCGCTTCATGACGAAGCGGATTTTTATTTTTGTCCGCAACCCTGTCACGCCCCTAGCACTCCGGAAGTACCATGTATCCCACGAATGTGCTGGAGTATGTAATGCAATAAATTAGATAAATTGTCAAATTGTAGACCGGAAGCAAAATAGCTACACTGTGAACACTGCTCATTGAAAATAGGGACATATGGCCGAAATCGGCAAACTGCAGATCCCGTCAAAACTTCCCGTCCTTATCGTAGGGGACGGAGCGCTGTTCCCGCCGCTTGATGTGACGATACAGTTTTATCTCAATGAACCATTGCGGGATAAGATTCGCGAAACAAAGGCGGTCCTTATCGGGACCGACACGAACCCCCGAAAAACCGAGGACGTGGCAGTAAGCCGCGCTGGCCTTCTTGCGGCTGTGGTTGAGGGCCCCTCCGATAGCGGAGAACCGGACCTTTATAACCTGCGGCTCCAGGGACTGTTCCGTTGCTTTCTAAAGAACACGGAAAAGATCACAGGGGGCAGGGGCGCGCAACTGCAAGCAGAGTGGGAGCTCATGCCCGGCGACGACGCATTGACACCGGCAGAATGGAGCGACGCCGTGCTCCAACAAAAGATCATAGCGCTGAAAAACATGCTCGGGCCCACCATGGAGCTTCATAGCTATATCGTGCCGAATTTCGCCACGTCCAAGTTCTCGCTTCTGTATGCAAAAGTCCTCGCTCTTTTCGTTGATTTCGGCCCCACCAAACTTGGAGAGATCCTGGACAGAATAGCGCTCATCATCGCATTCTCAACGGTCATGCCTCCGCGATTTCCGCTGGGGCACCCCGTGCGGAAACGCATTTCACGCGAACTCTACCAGGCGCTTGTGACGACCAATCATGCCCAGCGCCTTGAGATCGTACTAAACTTGATGGAAACGTTCTTGGAGATCCTGGAAAATGAGGTCGCACGCCACGGAGCACCAAGCCGAGGCGCCGATGACGAGACGGACGGCAAATCAGCGGATGATATCATGAAACGGTACAAGGAGGCCGAAAAAGATATTCCCGAACACGTAAAGAAGGTTCTGAAGCGCGAGATAAAGAAGCTTTCTACCATGCCGCCATCGGCATCCGAGTACTTTGTCACCGAGAACTACATTGACTGGCTTCTCCGAATCCCCTGGGGAAAGGAGACGAAGGACGCCGAAAATCTCGCCGCAGTGGAAACCGTACTCAACGAGGACCACTGGGGACTGGATGACGTAAAAGAGCGTATCATTGAATATCTTGCAGCAACCAAGTTCAATCCAAAGATGAAGTCACCGATCCTTGGCTTCGTGGGGCCTCCGGGCGTGGGGAAGACCTCGCTTGGAAAGTCCATCGCACGAGGACTCGGACGCAAATTCCACCGCATGTCGGTGGGCGGCATTGATGACGAGGCCGAGATCAGAGGCCATCGCCGAACATATGTGGGGGCGCTGCCGGGACGCTTTATTGACGCACTTGCAACGGCCGAAACCATGAATCCGATCGTCATGATTGACGAGGTTGATAAGCTCGGCACCGGCGCCGTTAAAGGCGACCCGCGAGCGGCTCTTCTTGAGGTGCTTGATCCGGAGCAAAATGCCGCCTTCGTTGATAATTATCTCGGTGTTGGCGTGGATCTCTCAAAGGTGTTTTTCATTGTTACCGCAAATACCCTTGATACCGTGCACGGCGCCCTTCGCGACCGCATAGAGTGGATCAACTTTTACAGCTACACTGAGGACGAAAAGGTGCATATCGCACAGCGGTTCCTGGTACCGAAAGAGATAAAGGAAAACGGCCTCTCCCCGGAACAATTCCAGGAGAGGGGGCAGGCGCCGGTTGTCATCTCGTTTACCGACGAGGCGCTTCGCACCATCGTCAATGAGTATGTTCTTGAAGCGGGCGTGCGAACGCTTGAGCGAAAGATCGCAAAGGTCCTGCGAAAGGTCGTAGCAAAGATCGCAAAGCATAACGTGGTCCGCCAGCCCGATGAGGAGCGTCGCGCGGGCCAACCCGACAACGCCTGGGAGATCACCGAGAATAACCTCAAATTCTATTTTGAGGAGACCGAGCGAATCATAGACAGACACAAGCTCTTTCCGACCCTAAAAGTTGGTGTTGCTCCGATGCTTGCCGTCAGCGAAGCCGCCGGCGGACAACTCTTCTATATTGAAGCACGGCAGCGTAAAAATACGGGCAAACGGAAGATTAAGGTAACGGGATTTGACCCAAATCATGAGGAAATCGGAACGATGCTGGAAGAGTCCGTAGATACCGCATGGGACTACCTCACCTGCAACGGGGGGCCGCTTGAAAGCTCGCTTCCCGAAAACATGTATCTTCGCGTAAACTTTGCAAACGGGGGCATACCGAAGGATGGTCCGTCCGCGGGCGTTCCGATCCTCTGGGCGCTCTACTCCCTTTTCACCAATCAGCCAATCAAGTCGGGCCTTGTGGCAACCGGCGAGATCACCCTTACCATGGGCAACGTGCTCGCCGTCGGCGGCATCAAAGAAAAGATCCTGGGAGCCGCCCGCGCCGGAGCGAAAGAAGTGATCATTCCATCATCGGTCGTCCACGAGCTAAAGGATGTGCCCGACGAGATCAAAGGAAGAGTCACCATCATCCCCTGCAGTTCAATGCTTGAAACGCTGAAACTTGCCTTCCCCGGCGACAGCGCGCTTCAGGCGCGAACAGAGTGATCGCAAGCCCCGCCCTTAAAAGGCGGGGTTTATTTTACTCCGTATGCCTCGCCTCGCGATATCACAAAGCACTATTTCACGCTCTATACAAAAGCCCCGCCTTTTAAGGGCGGGGTTATTTTATTCCCCTCTTGATACTGCGCCCGCGCGAAAACAAGAGAGGGCGCCACACAATGGCTACAGCCGCCGTTGCTCCATTTGTCAAAAAATGTGTAAAATGCTATTTTTTACAGTATTCGCACGCGCACATCATAAAGATGGGCACGCGCTCACTATTACGACAGCGACGCTCGCATGAACATCTCTTATAAAAAATTTCTTCTCATACTGTTCGTTATCATTCTCTATGTGTTTGGATACACGATGCTTCCCCATACGAATTTTTCCGGCGAAAAAAGAATAGTGATAGAAAAAGGGCAGGGCCCAAGAAACATTGGGGCTATGCTCAAAAAAGAACGGGTAATAGGGTTAAAATGGGCATTCGTCGCGTATGTCGCATTCACCAATACGGCAAGTTACCTGCAACCGGGAACATATGTCTTCCGCGAAGACGCCTCGCTTCCCGCAATTGTTTCTATGCTCACGCAAAGCGGAAGAAAGGAAATAACTATTACTATTCCAGAGGGGTGGAGTGTGGCGGATATCGTTCAATATCTCAAGGAGAAGAGCGTTGCTTCCGCAGAAGACCTTCGCGCGCTTGCGGAACGGAAAGATCGCCCTGCCGCTGTTGAGCGGTTTTTGTTCGTGCAGGAATTGCCCGAAAACGCGACACTTGAGGGATATCTTTTTCCAGATACCTACCGCGTATTTGGCGATGCCACGGCAGAAGATGTCATAGTAAAAATGTTGGAGAATTTTGAGAAAAAACTGTCGCCAGATGTGACAAGCGCGGTGGAAATGAGCGGCAGGTCGCTCCACGAAAACATCATTGTCGCCTCGCTCATTGAAAAAGAGGTGGCAACCGATGAGGATCGGGTCCTCGTGTCAGGCATTCTCTGGAAACGCTTTAAAAACGGCATGCCGCTTCAAGTTGATGCAACGATCAACTATATTACCGGCAATCGCACGACCACGGTATCCATTGCAGACACCACCATTGAGTCGGCATATAATACCTACAAATATGAAGGGCTTCCGACAGGACCCATTGCAAATCCGGGGCTTGAGGCGATACGAGCCGCACTACACCCAAAGGCATCAGGATATTTTTTCTATCTCTCCGCCCCTGATGGGCGAACGATCTTTAGCAAAACCCTTGACGAGCATAATATTGCGAAAGCGAAGTACCTGAGGAACTAGGCGTAAGATTTAAGGTATCAGGTTTAGACAAAAGAACTTGCAAAGCGCTGTTTCATGTCCCGCTCGTATTCATATTTTTTCGCTGATTTTGCGCCGATACATGAGGAATATTTGCCTGAATCTTGAGCTGAAAAATTATGTGACACACAGCGAGCGCAAAAGTTATCCACAACTTTGTTGTATACATAGTTGCGTGACATATTATAAACGACATATAATGATTACAGAATGTCGTTTACAGTTTCCCTAGCTGTTTCACGAAGAACTCCATTCGAATTTGAGTCCACTACTCGTGGATAGCCCAAGGGAAACTGCAAAACCCATTCATTACGTTCCTTCACAGGAAGCCATACAACACGATCTCGGGGCGGGCCTTACGGCACCGCCCTTTTCTCTATCCCTTCGCCAGCAAAGCCGTCAATGCAGCAAAAGCATGCCTTATTGGTTCTAACCAATCTCCTTGACAGAGAAACAGAAACCAATATACTTCTTATATATTCCAAAGAAAGCCCCTAAGCCGCTTTGCGGCCGGGATCCCCGCTCCTGAAAGGACCAGGGATGTGGCATTTCCAGACAGCTGGAACATAAGACCCGCCGAGGAAACACAAAAAAGGCAGTATTTTTGTTGTTTTTTCTCTCTTTGGACCATAAAGGTCCTATTTTTATTAAAAATACTATGATTACAAAAGCGAAAAAGCAGGATATCGTGAAAAACCTAGAGGATCAGTTCCAGCGCCAAACAGTGGTCATTTTCACTGATTATCGGGGTATTAACGTCTCAAAACTTACCACCCTGCGAAGAGAATTGCGAAAGCTGGGAGCGGAGTTTAAGATAGCAAAAAAGACATTTTTACGGATAGCCCTGAAAAAGATCGGTGTTGACTACGACCCGAAGTGGTTAGATGGCCAAATAGGTGTCGTGTTCGGTTTTGAGGACCAGGTGGCTCCGGCAAAGACATTGGCAAAATTCGCCAAAGAGAACAAAACCTTTAAAATTTTGAAGGGCATTCTCGGAGGAAAGCTGTATGAAGGAAAGGGAATGGCCGATCTTGCGAAGTTACCGACCCGCGAACAACTACTCGCGATGGTCGTGGGAACGCTGATCGCACCCATCCAAGGATTGCACACGGTATTACAAGGCAATATGAGGAATTTGGCGGTCGTGTTACATAAAATAAGCAAAGCAAAACAATAATTATACGAACGGGTATGCGCATGTGTGGCGGTTGTATGCGATCAAAAATAGGACTCACATACCACTTGCAAACATTCGTATAGCAGTTCGCGTATAGCAATGACAAAAGAAGATATCATGTCGGCGGTGGAAAAAATGACGGTGTTGGAACTTGCAGAACTCGTAAAAGCCCTGGAAGAAAAATTCGGGGTGTCGGCCGCAATGCCCATGGCGATAGCAGCCGCCCCCGCCGCGGGTGCTGACGAAGGAGGAGAAAAAGAGGAAAAGACCTCTTTTGCAGTTGAATTGAAGGCAGGAGGCGACCAAAAGATCCAGGTCATCAAAGCGCTTCGCGAGATCACCGGACTCGGCCTCAAAGAGGCAAAGGATATGGTTGATGCAGCGCCAAAAGTAGTCAAAGAAGGCGTAAACAAAGCCGACGCCGAAGATATCAAAAAGAAACTGGAATCGGCAGGCGCCACGGTTGTACTGAAATAAGAAATATTCAAACCCCCGCAACAGCGGGGGTTTGAATATTAGTATAAAAATTCCCCGCTGTCGCGGGGCTTTAAGCGAAACACTTACTTAAGCTCTTGCCCGGGGATATACTCTCCGCCTGATCCCTCCCAAAAATACCCCGCTATCTGCTTCACCCTTGCATCAAAGGATGCTGTAAATTTCAATCTGTCATCTTTCTGCAAAAGTGTGCATTTCCCATAGCTGGTCTCTCCGTACTTGAATGTGAATATCATAACAGCACCGTCATCCATCCTCGCGGCAAAACGGCACCCATTCGCGTTGGAACGGACATCGGTCACGATCCCGCCAATCTGCCGCACATCGGTCCCGCACGCAACGATAACCAGCAAAAGCGCTCCAACACACAGGACTCGCACGAAACGCATGGATGTGCTCGATTATGAGGGTCACGGGCACAATATAACTATAAAGCTGTAATATGTCAAGCACACCCGATTGCGTGCGCACGCGTTTTTTAGTACCGTAGATACGTAGCATGCGCGACGCCATGGACCACACACTGGACAATCTGTTTGAATCAATGGCAAAAGCAAAGCTTTTGCGCCTTTTTGTCATGAATCCGGAGGCATGTTTCTCGCTTCACGAGATCGGAAAACAAACGCAGATCAAACGGATTTCGGCAAAAAAAGAACTCGGCAAACTTCTGAAACTTCACTTTATAAAAAAGAAGGTCATTTTCGTCAAAGATGCGATAAAGAAAAGGGCGTGGCGCGAGCAGGTCTTTTTTGCAGACCCGCAATTCAAGTTTTTCCCCGAGTTAAAGTCGCTTATCATGAAAGCAAGCCCCGCCGATAAAACAGAACTGACCAAACGCTTGAATGCAGTTGGCGGCATAAAATTTGCCGCAGTAGCTGGCGTTTTTATAAATTCTGACAACTCGCGGGCAGACCTTCTTGTTGTCGGTGACAAAATACCAAGAAAAAAATTTCGCCGTTTTCTTGCCCGAACCGAATCGGAAATAGGAAAAGAACTGACCTATATGATGCTGACTCCGCAAGAATTCCGCTACCGCCTGGACATGTACGATCGGTTCCTTCGCGACGTGTTGGAATTTCCCCATCAAAAACTCATCAATCGGATGAATGTATAGCCCAAGTGCAGTAAACACACCACCACTTTGGTAGTGTGTTTTTTTATCTTGCTTTACTTTTATATATAAATGTGCTATAATGAAAAAATAGAGAGGCATCAGGAAAGCGCCTGTACTCAGACACTTTCCCGATCCTTTTCAACCAGAACAAAGAAATACCATCAAACATTGAGACATAAAGGAGGGGCTGGGTGGAATACACCGACGTGTTTGCCGTGTTGTCATTCGTCGTGTCTGCGTCAACCTACTTCTTCTATGTCCGGGCGATCCTAGAGAGTGGCGCCAGACCAACGCTCTCTGTTTGGATAGGATGGCTGATCCCGGACGCGACGATCCTCGCCGGGATGCTCGCGCAAAAGAAGATCGCGTGGCAGTTGGTTGCCTACACGGCCGGCTGTACCATCGTAATACTTGTGTGCCTCTGGAAGGGAGCGGCGGTTGGGTGGAAGTGGTTGGATACAACCTGCGTCGGCATAATCATCTTGGCGACGGTACTGTGGGCAATCTCGGGAGACCCGAACATCGCGATCACCCTCTCGCTTATTGCAACAACAATCGGATGTATCCCGATGGTCCCGAACGTTTGGAAGGATCCGCGACGCGAACCGCTTCTGCCGTGGTGTCTTGTCACAACAGGCGGGATCTTCGGTGTCGCGGCAATTCCTGCCATGACCATCGGGGACGCCCTCGCCCCCGTGTGATTCTTGGTGCTACAAGTAGTTTTTGTGACGATCCTAATCGTACGCAGAAGGGCGGTCCCAGCCGTCACCTCATAACATCCTCTCCGGTACGCATACCGGAGCAACGGGCTAGCTGAACGCTAGCCCGTTTGCCATTTTTGCGCCCGTCATTCGCGCACCATTCTATTATGCATGCTCCCCAACAGGTTTTCGTGCAACAAAAAAGCCGCGTGAATGCGGCAACGACCTTGTTCTGACGTACAGCATCAAGCGGCGAGCTTGATCTCTTGCAACAGCCCTTCCCAGGAGAAGACAATTTCTTTCATGCTCACCTCTCTACCAACTAGCACCCCAACACAGTAACGGTACAGTGCCAAAGGCATGAACATGTTCGGCGCCAAAAGTCCCGGCACCTCAACGAGTCCGCGCGGAGATGCCTCGGTGCGAAGAAGCTGCATCTTCTGCATCCGTTCTTCCTTGGAAAGCATACCGCGATGAACGCCGACACGAATAAGGTTCGTCGCTCCTCCCTTGCTACAATACATGATGCCCGCAGCGAAAGCGTCGCTGGCAACGCAGCCCAGATCGCACACATGAAGCGCCATTTTTTCTTCGGTGGTTTTGTAAAAAAGCATTCGTATGCGCCACCAGCGGCTCTCTAGTGCCAACGCGTAGCGTAGAGCCACCTCCCTTGCAAGTCGCGACCACAAGAGAAGCCGCTTCTTCCAAAAAGGCATGTCTGACTTTAACAACTGCGTCAGAAAAAGCTCTCTTTCCGTCGGTAGTACCAGCATTTCTTGCTCTCCTACGCTCATAGATAGTTGAGATCCTTTTTCCTATTTTACATATTTTTATTACATATGTCAATAGTAGGCGTAAATCTTACAAAAAAGCCGCGTGAATGCGGCTTTACATAGTTAGGGTTTCCGTCCGCCCAGCGCCGATTGAGACATGTCCTATCGAGCAGATCGCGGTGATCCGTTCAAGATATCGGCGCGCTTCATCAGGAAGATCCGCGCGCGTGCGGGCACCGGCAAGGTTCCCCCACCCGGCGAATTCTTCATATGCGGGCTTCATTTCCGAAAGACGCGTCATGTCGGGCGCACCCGAAACACCATTCTCGTATGAAGTGCCCAATTGCACTTTTGGCAACTGTCCAAGAACATCCATCTTTGTAAGCGCAATCTCGGTCGTGCCGTTAATCGCTACTGCGTATTGGAGAAGCGGCAGATCCAGCCAGCCGCATCTTCGCGGGCGCCCGGTCGTTGCGCCAAATTCCTTCCCGATGTTCCTTAGCTTTTCATCCAACTCATGCGAAAGTTCGGTGGGAAACGCGCCCGCTCCCACGCGCGTGACATATGCCTTCGTAACTCCAATGACGCGGCGCACCGCGCTTGAGGGAATGCCTGTTATCATAAGCGCGCCAAGAGCCGTGGTCGGAGACGAGGTCACGTTCGGATAGGTGCCGTGATCAGGATCAAGAAGAGTGCCCTGGGCACCCTCAAGAAGAATACTCTTGTCGGCCGCAAGGGCCTCCTGAATGATATGCGAAGTATCGGCGATGTAGGGAAGAACGTATTCCCGTGCCCCAAGAAATTGCGTGCGCACCGCATCAAACGACGGGAGTTCCACCTGAAAACGAGCACGGAGCCACTTTGCCTTTGAGGCATACACCTTTTCAAGTCGCGCGAGAAACGCCTTTTTTGACACAAGATCACACACGCGAAACGCCTCCCACCGCCCCGCCTTATCTTTGTAACAAGGGCCAATCCCCTTAAGCGTGGTGCCGATTGCCTCCGTCGCCCTCCCAGCGATGTTTTGTGCCGCCTCCTTCTCGTAGCCCTGATCCTCGGCAATGTGCCACGGCATGACAAGATGCGCGAAAGGACTTATCTTGAATTTTTGGAAAGAAACGTCGGGATTCCGCAGAAGCTCCTGCATCTCCCCCATAAGCGATGGCAAATGTATCACCACTCCCCTTTCAATAATATTTATGGCATCGGGATTAAAAATACCCGCGGGAACAAGGTGGAGCGCGAATTCGCCGTACTCATTTTTGATTGAGTGCCCGGCATTATTCCCGCCCGAAAAACGGATGACGACATCCGCTGATTTTGCCTCAAGGTCAACGATCTTGCCCTTGCCCTCGTCGCCCCACGATAATCCATTCACAATGGTCACGGCCATAGTTAGTGCCTTTTTCAAGGAATAAACAAACCGCTTGATTTTATCGCACTTTTACATAAAATGGAAGAGGTCATGAGGCATGCTGTGCATAGACACACTCTCCCCCCCCCTGGCATCTTTGCGGGCACGTAGATCAGCTTGCCCACGCATCTTTTGGGCGCATAGTTTAGTGGTAAAACGCTGCATTCACATTGCAGAGTCCGCAGGTTCGATCCCTGCTGCGCCCATGTTATAATCCGGCATCTCGCCGACCGTCTTTTTCTTGAGAGATAGCAATGGCGCAGTCCCCGTCGCACGATCGGCGGGGGTTTTATTTATAGAATTGGCAGAAAACAACATACAACAATTTTTCTGCAAACATTGACAACATACTTATATCGTGCTACTTTCTGCACATTCGTTTTTTGACATGAGCGTCGTGCAATGCATCTGGATCGCTATATTTCTGTAGGAAATCAGCCAATTCGTCTTGCGGAACACAATCCACGGTTTACCGGCAAGTTCAAAAACAAAGAAGGTGCCCAAAAGAAACTTGTTCGGCTCGTAAAAGAACTAAAGGCGCTCCAAGAGGTTTTGTACGCCCAGGACACCTATGCCGTCCTCCTTATTCTCCAAGGCATGGACGCGGGCGGGAAAGACAGCACGGTAAAGTACGTCATGAGCGGGGTTAACCCCATGGGGTGCCAGGTCTTCAGTTTCAAAGCGCCCTCGCATGAGGAACTTGAACACGACTACCTGTGGCGTTGCGCCATGCGCGTGCCCGAGCGGGGACGCATCGGAATTTTTAACCGCTCATATTATGAAGAACTGGTCGTTGTGCGCGTGCATCCGGAACTTCTGGAAAAACAGCGGATACCTGCCGCGGTTCGTTCGGCGAACATTTGGCAGGCGCGTTTTAACGAGATCAACAACTTTGAACGCTACCTCACCCAAAACGGGGTCGTCGTCCTTAAATTCTTTTTAAATCTTTCCAAGGAAGAGCAGAAGGCACGGTTCCTTGACCGACTGACCAAGCCCGAAAAGAATTGGAAATTCTCCATGAACGACATTCGGGAGCGGGTCCACTGGGACGCATATATGCGCGCATACGAAGACATGATCAACCACACCAGCACTTCGTGGGCGCCGTGGCACATTGTGCCGGCGGACCACAAGTGGTTTACACGGGCCCTTGTCGCCGACATTCTCATACAAAAACTTCGCTCGCTTGATCTTCGGTACCCCATCATGGGCAAAGACGAGCACGAGAAAAATCTCGCCCTTTTCCGAACGATGCTTCAAGAAGAAGAGAAAAAGTAACATAAAAACCCCGCCCTTAAAAGGCGGGTTTTGATTTTTGCCGTGAGTGACGCACTCCATGATATCACAAAGCGATATTTCACGCTCTGTGCCTGTGTTCCGCCTTTTAAGGGCGGGGTTTTTATTCACCACCGCGCGTGGGCGCCGTTCCACATTCTTGCGCACGCATTCTTTTTTCCCTATACTCCGCGCAGATACCGTTCTTTAAAAAGATGCCATGAACATCCTCATCGTGGGTTCCGGCGGGCGCGAGCACGCGCTCGTGTGGAAACTAGCGCAATCGCCTCGCGCAAAAAAACTTTTCGCGGCCCCGGGGAATGGCGGCACGTGCGCACTTGCAGAAAACATCCCGATCGCCGCAACTGATATCGCAAACCTACTCCGTTTTGCAAAAGAAAAGAATATTGGCATGACCATCGTCGGGCCCGATGATCCTCTTGCGCTTGGCATTGTTGATGCCTTTCGGGCAGCCGGTCTGCCTATTTTCGGACCGACAAAACTTGCGGCGCGTATTGAGACATCAAAAGCATTCGCAAAAATGTTCATGGGGTTTTATGATGTGCCGACAGCGCCATACCGGACATTCATTGACCCCGAAGAAGCGCGCGCCTTTGTCCAGGCGCATCCGCTCCCCGTCGTCATAAAAGCAGATGGTCTCGCTCGCGGAAAAGGCGTGTTTGTCTGTAAAACACGCGAAGATGCGCTCATAGCACTTGAAAAACTCATGGGATCTGGAGCAAAAAAGACCTCACCCTCCGCCGTCGTTATAGAAGGGTGGGTCCAGGGCTCGGAGATATCGTTACACGCATTTTCTGACGGCAAGATGTCTAGCGCCATGCCGATATCAATGGATCACAAGCGGCTTCTGGATCTTAATCGCGGACCCAACACCGGTGGCATGGGGGCTGTAGCGCCCATCCCGTGGATATTGCCGGAGACCGCAGCTCGCATGAATGCACGCATTATTGACCCCATCTTGCGTGGCCTTTCTTTGGAGCTTGACCCTTTTGTCGGGTGCCTGTACCCAGGCGTTATGCTGACGGAGAACGGTCCGATCGTTTTAGAATACAACGCTCGTTTTGGCGATCCGGAAACGCAGTGCCTGATGCGCCTCCTGAAAACCGATCTTATAGATATATGCGAGGCATGTATACATGGGGAGCTACAAAACACGGCCATTGCCTGGAGCAATGCCTATGCCGCATGTGTCGTTCTTGCGTCCGTTGGCTATCCAGACACATACAAAAATGATGTTCCCATAAAAGGCATAGCACACGCAGAGAGGGTTCCTGGCGTAACCGTGTTTCATGCTGGCACAAAACGAATAGGGGGCCGGTTTCATACTGCAGGCGGCAGAGTGCTGGGGGTAACAGCCGTTGGGGATTCTCTTGAAATAGCAATTCAACAAGCATACAAGGGTATCTCTCGTATTTCTTTCCCAGGCATGCAGTATAGAAGAGATATCGGATTCAGAGCGATATATCCAGAACTGACATCGTAGTGAAACAAACGCGATCACGCAACCTTGTGAAACGGGCCAGCATGAAACACCTCCGGCACCATCTTCATGAAACAACAGCGCAAGCCCTCCCCGTAGAGGGCTTTTTAACTATCGTGGTATACTGACACCCTTGGAAGGATGGGGTGGCAATCCGCCGCCAAAATTGTTACCATCTTTTCATGCCACATATTCATGAAAAAATTGATTTTGCCGTAGGAGCATTTATCGTCCATGAAAATAAGGTGCTCCTGGTGCATCATATTAAGCTCGGTATCTGGGCGCC
>MHQW01000033.1:26870-36925 GCA_001820785.1 Candidatus Sungbacteria bacterium RIFCSPLOWO2_02_FULL_51_17 | reverse complement strand
CTTTCTCTCCTCCGAGGAGGGGAAGCTCGTCGGCAAGATCCTCGCGGCAAAGGGCACGAGGATTGAAATCGCCCGCGAGGAAACGCTGGCCAAAGGGGCCGTCTTGGGCAAAAAGAAGCAGCCCAAGACAATGTGGGGGGGCTCCTGGATCCTAGACGGCCGCGGGCTCGGCCATGAGTTCCCCGGCTTTCTCGGAATCTCCTGGCTGGAGCTTCGGCCGGAGGAGGCGGTCAAGCGGGCATTCCGCAACCGCACGTCCCCGATCCGCCCCGAGGACTTCGGGCGCTGGCTCCAGATGGAGATAGAGCGCATCATGCGCTCATAGGGGGTAGACACCCCTTCCAGCGACCGTCACGGGCAGCGACCCGTGACGGTTTTTCGTTTTTGCTTTTTTCAGTATTGAACATGAAATAATAATTTGACAATATAAGTTTTTTGTGATATAATGGGGTCGTTACAGTTGTTGTCGTCTCAAACCCTCCCCGATGGCCCCGATAAAGGGCCAAGAGAAAGGAGTATAACATGGCGACGAAAACAGTCGCGAAGGCGCGTCTGGAACAGATGCGCCCGATTGACGGCGCGGGGTTCTCCCTCGGGAACTTCAGGCGCTCTCCCGGGAGCTGTGACTGCGGCGGCGTGCTCGTGCACGCCAAAGTGGTTACGAACAGCAGAGCCCGGATGGCCGCCATCTGCGGCGGCAAGTCCGAGGTGAAGAACGCCCAGGGAGAGGTCGTGGTGAAGACCACGGGCTCGTGCGGGAAGACGTATGCCCGCTCCCGCGGCACCCGATTCGGCTCGTCCTAGTGGAACTTCGGCAGTACGCCCGTCCCCCTCGCGGGGGCGGGCGGTTTCATTTTTGACACGCAACAGACACATGGACGCAACTCTCTTTTGAGGTTGACAACACTTGCAAATTTCCCTAATATTGGGACTACGGTTACTCATTAATATCAACACCATTCAGAAGCGATACCGCATCAACAACTTTATAAAGATATCTCCCGTCCGGGTCATTGACGAAGATGGCAAAAATCTCGGCGTCCTGGAAACGGGGCAGGCGCTCAAACTTGCGTTTGAGCGGGGACTTGATTTGATAGAGATCGCGCCGACCGCACGCCCACCCGTGACAAAGATCATGGACTTTGGTAAGTTCAAGTACGAAGAAGAGCGGGCACAGCGGCAGCACCGGACCAAGCAAAAAGAGGTAGAAACGAAAGGCATCCGCATCGGATACACGACCGGAAAGCACGACCTAGAGATTCGCGCTTCTCAGGCGGAAAAATTTCTAAAAGAGGGCAATAAGGTGAAGATAGACATGGTGCTCCACGGACGCGAGAAAGCCCTGCGGGATTTCGCCCGAAAGAAGTTTGAGGAATTCTTGAGGATCATCCCGAACGGCGAGTTTGAGATGGAGATAAAAAGGACTCCCCAGGGGTTCCTTACCGTCATGCATGCCCTTGCTCCAAAAAAGCAAAAAACAAAAGAAGCCGACGAAAAGAGTTTATAACGCACATTCGCATATGCATGGCTACGCGCGAATAACCGCACGACCATGAAAAACACCTATGGCAGTCAAACCAAACAAATCAATATTAAAAAGGATCCGGGTCACGAAAACCGGGAAGATCCTTCGGCGCAAAGCCCATCATAATCATTTCAACGCCAAAGAGTCGCGAACGCTCCAGCACCGACAGGCAAAAACAGCCGAGTTTTCCAAAGCGTTCCAGCGTCAGATCAGAAAAGTAATCTAACGAACATGTAGTGAGTGGCGGGTGGTGGTGCGAAAGGCGAAAGCTGCATACGCACTATCTGCTACGTATTATCGGCTGCTTGCCAACAACCATGACCAGAGTAAAACGAGGAACAATAGCGCATAAACACCGAGAAAAACTGCTGAAACACGCAAAGGGTTTTCGCTGGGGGCGAAAATCAAAAGAACGCGCGGCAAAAGAGGCGCTTCTTCACGCATGGTCAAATATGTTCGCAGGAAGAAAGCGAAAGAAGCGCGAGTTCCGAACGCTGTGGCAAATAAAAATATCGGCGGCCGCCCGCGAGAACGGAACGTCCTACAGCAAACTGATAAACGCACTCAAGAAAAAGCATATAGAGCTTGACCGGAAGATACTTGCCGAACTTGCGGAATTTCATCCGGACACATTCAAAAAAGTACTAGAAGCAACTCAATAAAAAACCCCGCCCCTAAAAGGCGGGGTTTAGGTATAGAGAGTAACATATCGCTTTGTGCTAGCGCGAAACGCGGCACGCGGAGTAACATAAAGCCCGCTTTTTAAGGGCGGGGTTTTGTTGTGGGCGAAGAGATCGCGCTACTTATACGCGATCACCTCACCATCCGCTCGCACAGATTACACGTGGTGCAGTTGACTCGGTGCTCCGTGGGACTTGTCTCAACCTGCTCATGCCGCAGATATTCTTTTGGATGATGGCACAACGATCTGATGCTTTCATCCACTGCCATAATCTTTTTTCTAAAACGGTCTGCCTCTTCAAAAGCCGGTTGCGCTTCTTCAAGAAGAGTTCGACGAAGATCTTTCAACCGCAAGATCGCTTCAGTAGCATTCATGCCGCATCCTCCTTACTGACCAGATGTTCATACCAATCATCAAGGTACACAGCATGAGCACATCGGTCAAGCGCGCCCGCGTCCAACACGATGAGTAAAAAAATCCCTCGCGTCGCGAGGGGGATACACATGTTAGTGCGGCATATCCGCCGGATCAGGGGGTACCGCCGTGGGATACATACCGCTGAAACAACCGTGGCAGGACTGAAAGAACGGCAACTTTGCTGCCTTCAACATGCCGGACAAACTAAGATGCTTCAAAGAGGCAATGCCGAGCTCTTTTGCTATTTGGTCCGGCGTCTTGTATGTTGCGACAAGCTCGCGCTTGGAGGAGATGGCAATACCGAATGGGCACCGAGCTTGCACGGGCGGAGAAGCGATCCTGCCATGGATCTCACGAGCTCCCGCTTTTTGAAGGCGGGCAATGATCCGTGGAAACGTATCATTTCTCACGATGGAATCGTCAACGACGATAATTCGCCTGTCTTTGACGAGACGCGCTATCACGTTGTGCTTTGAATGCCCGACCCGCAACCTGCCGGATGCCTGCTCAATGAACGAGCGCTTCTTGTAGTGGTGAGTGCGGAGTAGCACTTCGGAGTCAAACCGAATACCAAGCTCATGTGCATATCCTATGGCGGCAGACGTGCTGGAGTCAGGAACCGAGATCACCAGGTCCGCCTCAACAGGATGCTCGCGCGCAAGCTCCCGCCCCATCTCTTCGCGGATCTCCTTTACCGAGCGGCCATCAACGATAGAGTCGGGCGAAGAAAAATATACGCGCTCAAAAACGCACGGAGCGGCCTTCGGGGATTCGTCCCACTCCGCCGAACCCGTGACAACACCGTTCTTTACGGAGATATATGCCCCGGGCGCAACTTCTCCGCAATAGTCGGCATCCAGAAGATCAAGCGCGCGGGTCTCGGAGGCAAACACGATCCCCTCTTTTCGCGCGCCCCAGACGAGCGGGCGTATGCCGAACCGACTTCGTGCCGCATACAATTCCTGCTCATACAATGCCAACACTGAAAAGGCGCCGTGAAGACGCGAAAGGACCGAGAGGAACGCCTGCCGGAAATCGGGCCCGGGAGCCGTCTCCAAAAGTCCTGCGATCACCTCGGTGTCGGTCTCGGATCTAAACACGTATCCCTTGCTCCTGCACTCTGCCCGAAGGCCCTCATGAAAGTTCAATTGGCCGTTTGAGACGAGCGCAAAATTCCTCCGGCGATATGGCGAATCCTTGAAACATCCGACGGGCGGATAGGCATTATCCTGTATCGCGGCCCCTTCCGTGGCGTACCGAACAAAGCCAATCCCCTGGCACCCCTTAAGATGCTGAAAGCGTTCTTCGGTAAAAATATCCCGTACAAGACCGGTGTTGCCGTAAAACCGGAAACCACGATCGTTATCCGTCACCAAGATGGAGGCGCTATCTTGTCCCCGGTGCTGAAGGGCGAAAAGACCGTGCTCAATATAGGGAGCAACCTCTGCATGCGGATCCGCGAACGAGATACCAACGATCCCGCACATGATGCCCTCTATTGTCAACGTGCCAAAACGTGTAAAAAAAATACCATAAAAATGGTATGTGCACAAATAGCGCTACTCGCCGTCAAAACACAGGGTGTAAGACAAGGACCCGCCCGTTCCGGACGGCACGGATACAACGAGAAGGTTTTTGAATGCCTTATGCTCGCGCATCCACTTATCTAAGTCCTCAATGCCATAACCACCCGACGCTTGCCACACCGCACCGTCTCGCGCGAACAATCTGGTGCACCGCTGACGCGAGTTATCTGCCCGATCAAAACGGGCAATGTACCCGCTGACATCACCGCCGGACCCAAGAAGTATCCCCGTCAGTGATGTAATTTTTCTGTCGGGATTTGCACGAAGCCAATCATTGAGAACAATGATATCCCGATTGTCATGACTGGTCGCCTCAATGTAGATCAGATTTTCCGTTTCGGTCTTGGGCGGAGGCGGCGCCGGAGGATCGCTTTCGCACCCTACTGACAACACTGATATAAAGAGCACTGCCCATAACGCTTTCGGCATTGAATCTCACCAAAAAACTTGAGTCATACTTACTCTATACACTAAAATAAGTAAGTCGTCAAGCTTCCTCCCATCACCCCAAACGCATAAGGTTTCTTTGTCTACTGTCCCGCGCGCCTTCTTCCCAAAAACCCGAGGGAGATCAAAAATGCCGCAATGCCGACAAGAACGATCGTGGGGCCTGGCAAAACACCGGACCATGCGGCTCCTGCGACCCCCGCCCCCGCTATGATGGCGCCGAATACCGTTGAGAGAACAATATATGACCGGGCGCTTGGTGAAACATTCTTTGCAACAGCGGCAGGAATAATGGTGAGCGCCCCCATGAGAAGCGTGCCGACGAGTTTAATGCCGATCGCAACGACTGTTGCAAAAATGAGAAGCACTATGAGCCCCACCAAAGCATTGCCGCCGTTCACTTTCGCAAGCTCCGGAGAAACGATAGTAAAGAGCATGCGGCGGGAAAGCATGAACACGAGAACTGTTATGCCGATGGCCGCACCAAGTATAAAGATGAGTTCGGAGACGGGGAGCTTGGGAAACCCGCCGAAAAGGGACTCCAGTATTTCGTGATCGGGGATGGTAAGGATTCCGATAGCCAAACTTGCGGTAAAAAGCAGACCGACGATCGCCTCGGCGGGCAGTGTGGTCTGCCGCTCACAGAACCACACGACGACTGCCGCGCCGAGAAGAAAAGCGAGCACCATCCAAAAGGGATCCAGCGACCACATAAGCGCAAGAGCAATGCCGGGAAGAGCGACGTGGGACAGGGCATCTCCCACCAGCGCCATGCGCCGAAGGATGATAAAAGCCCCCACGGCTCCCGACGCGGCGCCCACTACGATCGCTATCAACAATGCTTGTACAAAAAGTATATCCATTTAGGTGGTACGAGTCGGGTCCTCATGGTGATGATAAAATCCGGTCTCACCATAAATACGTTTCAGGTCGCCGGGCGTCAACACATCTTCCGGCGCGCCGTGGCATATCATTTTTTTGTTGATGCACAGCACGTGTTGTGAATACCGGTAGACGATAGAGAGATCGTGCGACACAAGAAGGACCGTAGTGCCGCGCTCCTTTTGCAGGCGGTGGAGGATGCTATAGATCGTCTCTTCCGCTCCGACATCAATGCCGGCCGTCGGCTCGTCAAATAACAATACGTCCGGATGGCCGGTCATGGCCCATGCGATCATCAGTCGCTGGAATTGCCCGCCGGAAAGATCGCTGACATGATGTCCTAAAATTTCTTTTTTGAGACCGACAATGGAAAGCTCGTGATCAAGGTGCGCAAAAAAATCTTTCGTGGGCCGCCAAAAGGCCGGGGACTTGAATAAGAGAAACTCTTTTACCGTAAGCGGAATGGTCCGGTCAGGATGGAACCGCTGAGGCACATAGCCGATATGCACTCCCTTCGCCCACATGATGGAGCCCTGCGACGGCACCAAACCAAGAAGCGCTTTTAGAAGAACACTTTTCCCCGCGCCATTCGGCCCGATGATCGCAAGCGCCTCACCCTTTCGCACGGAAAACGAAATATCCTCAAGGACGGACTCGCCGTCCAGCACCACCGAAACACCGGAAACCTGTAACACGGGCTCATTCATAAAAGTGAAAACCGAATGTCTTAAGATCAACTTTTCCGCCATCCACGCGGACCCTTTCCCGCTCCAACATCGCCGCCTTCTTTTTGGGACCGCTATTAAATCCTCCGATGCGGCCACTTGATTCTACCACGCGATGGCACGGAACTGAAGGATCGGAATTTTTATTCAACACCCACCCGACCCATCGGGCGCGGGCCGGCACTCCTGCGCACCGGGCGATATCTTTGTATGTCGCAACCTTCCCGCAAGGAATGAGAGCGGCGCATATGTATACTTTTTTGCCGCTCTCGCAGGCCCCCATCATGCAAATAAATGCATCCGCAAGTTGAAGCACCTTTTTCTTTCCCGGATACCGGAGAAGTTCTAGCGCCTTGTCCCGCTCTACCCACGCGTACTCATCGTGTTCACGCGAAAGACGCGGCCGCAAAGTCGTAGGAACAGACGCGAGAAAATAATTCACAATTTTAAATATAGCGCGGGGCCGCTTCTCCGAAGTCACCTTACGCATGCGGTCGTGCGGTGCATGCTTGAAGTATGTTTCATACGTTTTAAATCCGGGCACTCGCAGGATCCCCTTCAGACCCGTTTCCTCGCGGGTTTCCCGAAGTGCGGCTTCCACTTCACTCTCTCCTTTCTCAATATGACCCTTGGGAAATCCCCAGACGCCCCCGGAGCGAAGCACAAGATACAAAAGAGATGATCGCTCGTCGGGTCCGCGTAGAGAAGTAAAAACGACGCATCCCGCGGAGATCTCTCGGCGCTCTTGCTTTTTCATATGTTTTATGCTACTGGTAGTGCTACTACTGTGTTTCCGTGCATCACTCCGGAACCGATGTGAAAAAGCATTATGGTGTAATCATGCTTTGTTGTGTGTTGCTGACAATGGTAACAGCGCTTGGATGCGCGCGAACCATGACCATTATTCCCGATATCCAGCTCCTTGAACACAACAAATCGCTGTATACTCCTGTGAAAACATGCCGTTCGGCATCCGTGGATGTTGATATCTTGCTTTTCGGGCGCACTCAAGACCCGGCGCGGGACATGTGGACGAAGGATGCCCTCATACTCATTACCGTGAAAAAATTGGAACGTGTCTTGCCGCAAGACGCGCAAACCCCACTGACGCTGGCATGGTTCCATACGGCCGAGCGGGACCAAAAAACGGGAACGCGCATTGAAAGAACGTTTACGGATTTTCCCGTCGTCATTTACGACCCGGTTCTGGAGCCAAGCGCCGAGCCAAAAAGCCCGGAAGAGTTCCAGCGGCGCATGAAAGAACAGTATCAAAAGTTCCTTCTTGACATCGTGCCAGACCGCCCGCTTGATATCAGAACACTTTGGCGCATCATCTCGGAGATCATGCCGGCATATTCGGCCCTCATAGAATCATGCGTCTATGGATTTTAGCGCATACCACAAAACGGCTTCAGCCGTTTTTCCAATATCCGATGGGTCCGTCCCGTCATCGCCCGACCGCTTTCTTGCTCCTTTTGTCTTTTAAAAAACCAAGCATGGTGTCCACGGGCCATGCATTGATAATATCTTTTTTTTGCGCCCACCCGCGCCGCGCCTGCGCAATGCCGTACTCCAGAACGGCAAAATGTTCTACCGAATGCGCATCCGAATCAATGGACATCTTCACGCCCGCCATGACGCATTTTTTAATGTAGTCATCCTTTATATCAAGCCGATCGGGGAATGCGTCTATCTCAAGCACTGTCCCCGTCCGTCGCGCCGCCTCAATGACAGCATCGCTGTCAAGCTCAATGGGGGCTCTTCGGTTGATGAGTCGGGTGGTCAGATGAAAAATAATATCAACATGCGGGTTTTCCATCGCGCGAATGATCCGCTTAGTTTGATCCGTGCGCGACTCTTTGAAATTGGTGTGGATGGCGGCGCCAACGACATCAAGCTCTTGAAGGACCGCATCATCAATATCGCACGACCCATCCTTCAGAATGTTCACCTCGGCCCCTTTTAAGACGCGAAACGATGAGCCGTCTTTCTGCAATTTTTTGTTCATGGCGTCTATCGCCGCCATTTGTTTGCGAAGCTTCTTTTCATCCGCGCCGCCCGTCATAGCAAGGGTCTTTGTGTGATCGGTGATGACAATATACTCAAGTCCCGCCCGCATCGCCGCCCCCGCCATCGCCTCAATCGTGTCCACGCCATCCGTCCAGTTCGTCTGGGTCTGAAGGTCCCCTTTGAGATCATCATAGGAAATAAGGTGCGGCAGTCGGCTCGGGTCACCGGATGGACCTATACGCGCCGCCTCTATCTCGCCCGTCATCTCACGCATTTCGGGCTCAATGTACTGCAGTCCCAGGGCCGTATAGATCTCGCCCTCGGTTCTTCCCGCAACAAGGCGCGTTCCTTTGTATAATCCATATTCGTTCAACTTATATCCTTTTTTAATGGCGCGTTCGCGAAGCGCCACATTGTGTTCTTTGGAGCCGGTAAAATAATTCAGCGCGGCCCCGAACGACGCATCGGGCACGACCCGCAGGTCGGCATCAATACCATTCTTGAGGCGCACCATCGTTTTCGTAGCGCCCGACGCGTACACATGTCCTATGAACGAAAGTCCGAGAAACCGTTCCATAACTTTCGCCGGTTTTTTTGACGTTACCAGAATATCAATATCCCCGATCGTTTCTTTCCTGCGCCTGATGGAACCCGCAACCGCAACAACATCCGTTTCAGGGAATCCTCGTATCATGTTCTCAAGAACCCGCACCTGCGGCAACACATCTCCAAGAAGGCGTCTTCCGCCTGACCCTTTGAGAAATTCAATGCCCTTCAAAATTTTCTGTTCGGACTTTTCACCAAAGCCGGGAATCGTGTGTATCGTTCCTTTTCGAGCGACTCGCTCAAGATCGCGAATATTTTTTACACCAAGTTTCCGATATAGCGTCCGTATCATTTTCGGCCCTACCCCTTCCACCGCGGTGAGTCCCGCGATATCAACCGGCATCCTTTTTTTCATCCGTTCGTATTCCGAAAAATGGCCTGTGGTAAAAAGTTCTTCCATGTGCGCGGCAATCCCGGCTCCCACGCCGGCTATTTTCAGAAGTGCCTTGGCGCCACCTTCCTTATATATGTCCGTCGCCTCGCGATCAAGCCCTTCCACTCCAAGAGCCGCCCGCTCATACGCGCGGGGCTTGAATTGCACTCCCTCCATATCAAAAAGTTCGCCCATTTCACGGAGCGTTCCCGCGATCTGTAAATTTGAGAACCGGTGTACACGCATGTGTATTCTTACTGCCATTCTACCACCGGTACCCCATCAAAAAAAGCTGCTATTGCAGGCATTACCACGGGCTATTGACAATTCTGTTTATAAATGCTACAATGTGCGTACAGGACTTGACTCCTTTTTTGTTCAGCATACAGTACCTATCCTGCTTCATTCTTCATTGTAAAAACAACATGAGCGGCAAGAAGGATCATTCCATTATTGAGCTCCTCAACGATGGTGGGTCTTTCCCGCCGCTTATGGCGAAAGATGGACTGCGCGCTGCCGCGATCTCCTACTCTCCCAATGCAAAACGTTTGCGGGAGGGCAGGACAGGCGACATGGGGCACCCGCCCTCATAGACCGGAACCTTTCGGGGAAATCGGTTTATGCCCGCAGTCAAGGAACTGGGCCCTCCCTTGGGGGTCCAACAGATGCTGTCCCACGTCCTCGCGGGTACAGCGGCTTACGGACGGCGCACGCGCCGGACCGGAGCGAGATCCCGACCAGGGTAACTGAACGCTGTCCGGGTCGGTGTAATGTTCTTGGCGGCGCTATCGCTTGTTCCGCG
>MHQW01000033.1:3833-26858 GCA_001820785.1 Candidatus Sungbacteria bacterium RIFCSPLOWO2_02_FULL_51_17 | reverse complement strand
CCAAGATGGGCTGGGTGCCGTAAGCGCCATACGGTACAAGTGTGGGGGTGCGCCCCACGACCCAGCTCCAACGCAAACTATTCGCCGAGGAAAAAGAAGGTAGGCCACATTCCGAAAGGAACCATGCCCATGCACCACGTCTGACCTTCTCATCCCCGGCAAACAACTTTGACAAGGGGGGTCGGCTCGGCTGACACCCGCTCAACACAGGCGGCTGCCCCCAAGAGGGGCTAAAGCAGACACGAGCGCTCGGGCGAGAGTGCGTGTCACCCCCCCTTGTCAATACACTACGGACCAAGGAGGAGCTGCCGGGCGAAAGAGACCCCGGCAGCACCCTCTGCCCAGGCGGGCAGGTCCGTCCAATGCCGGCTCCGGTCCACTGCGGGAGCCGCAACACCGAGCACTCGGCGTGAAATGAGACAGCAGTGCGGAATGAAAGAGGTGGGAAGGAGTCCGGAAATGCGGGCTCCTCCCCGTGGGACAGCATACCGTCCCCTACGAAAGGCCCTTGCCCAGCGCGGTGAGGGTATCTTTTTTATTAAAAACCACATGCGCGCATGTGGAAGATGCTCCATGCTACAGAAAATTTCTAAAGAGGAAACGGCGGCTTCGGAATGGGAACTTTTGAACCCCTCCGCAAATGTTTTCGTAACACGAAGAGAATCACCAAACTTCCCCAAATAAGCAAAGCGCCTGTAACAAAAATAAAGTGAAACCCATACACCTGTGCAAGATATCCGCCGAGCATCCCTGCCCCTCCCGTACCGAAACCGAACGACAAACTTGAATTAATGCTCCACTCAAAACTTTCTTTATGGTGATCAATGTTCCGCAAGAACATGCCATACCATGCCGGCACCGCAAGCGCGCCCCCCACGGCAAGAAGGGCCTGCAATACATATAAGTGAAGCGGGCTTTCAATGTACTGATACAAAAACACGACAAGCCCCATGAGAAAATATCCCGCCCACAAGGAGTACAGATCATCCGTCTCCCCTTCTTTTTTATCAAGATACCTTCCGACTGGTATCTGCAGAAGCGATTTTAATATCCAGTACACGCCGGTTGCAAATCCTACGACGGCAATATCACCACCCGGGATCTGCGTCGTGACAAAGACAGCAAACACCGGCGCGAACATGCCGAACCCCGCCTCAAAGACAAAACTTGCAATAATAAGCGTCTGAACAATGACATTCATATGCATATCGTTCCGCCGAAAACAGGACAACCGCCGGCGCCCGCTTGATCACCAAATGAAAAAATAGATCGCCTCGTACACGACCCCAAAAAGCATGAGCGCCATTACCGCGAATACCGCGACCCGCGGAATACCGAGAATATAGTCCGGTATGTTGCCTGGCGCCCTGCGTGCGCGGTCAAATACCATCGCGGTAAATATCATATCAAGCCCCAACGTTACCCCGCCGACAAAACCGATGACCTCAATGAACCCCGCGGTGAGTATCGCGGCGCATGCAACGGGAAGGGCGATCGGCAATGCCCAGGAAATCTTTTTGCTGATACCGAGATCATGCGTGAGCGTGCCCTTCAACACCATGCCCGTTGAGATGAACGAAGTAAAGACGGCAAGAAGTCCGACGATCTGACCAAGGGCTATCATGTCCCTTCCGAGAAATGGAACAAGCCCGGAAAGCGCATCCTCCGATGTACCGGCCCCGCTTGCTCCTATCACTCCAAGAGCAAAAAGGCCATAGAGCACCCCCGGAATAATAGTGCCCGCGATAATCGCTCTTTTCAGCACCCGGCCGCCGGCGATTTCGGCAAGATCGGGAATGATAAGATTTCCGCTTAAGGCGAAAAGCAGTACGCCGTAAGGCAAAAGCGCATGCTCCGCGCTAAAAAGAATAAAGGACTCCCGGGACACGGAGGGGAGAACACCCGCAAGAAACGCCAGTATCGTTCCGACAAGAAGTGTTCCTAACACGCTCCCGACTACCGCCTCATGACGAATATCAAAGAGAAGGAACAGGGCGCCCGCAAAAATAAAAAGTGCGTACCCCCAAAAAAGTTCAAGACCGAACAATCCCGCAAGAAATGTGCCACCGAGCAGAAGATAGGCAAGAAGTGTTCCCACCATCCCCACCGAATTCGTCAAAAGAGCCGCCTTTCCCGCGCCATTTCCCAAATAAAGAGCAACGTATCCCGGAAGCCGATGGGTGGCGTTCGTTCTTAACACGATCTCCCCGTACATAAGATGGAACAGCACGGTAAGAAGCATCAAAAGAAAAAGCAGACCAAGGCCCGCAAGAATTCCTGCTTTGACGAATACGAAAGGAATACCGAACATTCCCACCCCGATGATGGCGCCGACGAGCAAAAGAGTCGCCCTGATCCCTTGTAGCGTTTCCGAGGTCATGGGATATGCCGTTATTCCGGCTTGGTTTTAATAAAGCACCGCTCAAACCACGCAAGCACATGAAGAATGAGCACTGAAAGCACGGCGGCGAACACGGCGATCGCATAGAGCCGCACGCCGATCGCCATGCCGATGGCGGCCGCGATCCAGAGCCCGGCGGCGGTCGTAAGTCCCTGAACGCCATCGTTCCTGAAAAAAATAAGTCCGGCCCCGATAAAACCGATACCGGATACGATTTGCGCCGCAACACGCGACGGGTCAAATGTCACACCGGCCCCCGCAATACCGGAAAAACCCATGATAGAAATGATAGTAAAAAGGCACGAACCGATGCAGACAAGCGTGTAGGTCCGAAGGCCCGCCGGCTTTGATTGTACTTCGCGCTCAATGCCAAGAGTCGCGCCCAGTACGAATGCGAGCCCCAACTGAAGCATCATTTCCAGCGTGGAAGAATCCATATGATCATCTATAGTATACCAAGCAAGAACAGAAAAAACTAACCATATCCGAACCGAGAAGAGACGTGCTAGCCCCGCCCATCCTCAATGTCATCCTCCTCGGCTTCCACCTCCGCGTCGTTCTTTCCGGAGGCCGCCGCTCCGCGCCAAGCAAGTTCAAAAAGCGAGCGCATCGTCTTTGCGATCTCCTCGGATTCTATAATGACCCCGATATTATTCCCGCCGAGCGAAGACACGCCGACGCGATTACCGTAAATAAGGATGTCAGAAAACAACGGAAATGAATCGCGCGGGATACAGCGTTCTTCAGCAAGTTCAAGAGCATTTTTGAACGGACCCGCGGAGCGCGTGTAGAGGCCACGATATCGGATGCCGCGACTTATGCGCTTGTTGTAAAAATCTTTCGCCTCTTTTTCCGGCGCTACCTCGCGAAGATGGTCGGCATCATACACCTCAAGTATCTCCTTGGCGCCGCTCTCAAAAATATCCGCGTTGATCGTTTCATACACCCCTCGCCCCTCAAAAAAACGTATCACGGGCTTACCGGGCGCGAGGTTATACACCGATTTTAGTTGCGGCATCAATTCTTCTATCTCCTGCATCTGCGAAGAAAGCGTGTCCTTCCTTTTTTCCAATATATGCAAAAGGTGCTCGGGCGAGTCGGCGGCAAAAAGCATCCGTTTGCCGGACTTGATGGTATACACCAGACCCTTTTTCGTAAGGGCATCTATCATAAGATAGGTGGTCGTACGATTGATCGCCGCCTTTTTGGCTATGTCCTGGATAGACGCCTTTCCCAATTCCAATGCGGCAAGATACACCCGCGCTTCTTTATCGGATAATCCGATCTTTTGAAGTTCGGTTATCATATTATATGATCTGCTTTTCCCACTCCCCCATAAGACCTTTTCCGCTCATCTCCTCGGGTTTTTGGAGTTCCATGAGCTCAATGATCGTCGGCGCTACATCTGTCAACATACCCGACACAATGCTTTTTGCCCTACGCACCTCATCCGGGATGCGCTCTTTTTTTAGACGAACGTTTGCGCCTATGAGATAGAACGGAACGGCATCGGTCGTGTGCTCCGTGAGTTTTTCACCGGAAAGAGCGTGGATCTTCCGTTCCGCATTCCCGTGATCCCCCGTGATGACCATGAGTGCGTTTCGCAAAAGCACCGCCTCCGCAAGGCGGGAAAGCTGGGCATCAAGAACTTCCACCGCGCGCACCACCGCGTCAAAATTCCCGGTGTGCCCCACCATGTCGGCATTCGCAAAATTTACCAGGATAAAATCGTAGGCATCAATATGTTCTAAGACGCGATCGGCAACCTGGGCAGCATTCATTTCTGGCGCCTCCTCAAATCCCAGCGCCCTCGGAGAATCAATCAAGATGCGCGCCTCACCCTTGAACGGCTCCTCTATGCCGCCGTTGAAAAAATAGGTGACGTGGGCGTATTTTTCCATCTCGGCGATGTGCAGTTGTGTTTTCCCCGCATCAGAAAGGACGCGCGCAAGGGGCCAGTGGATCTCAAGCGGAAGAAATGCCGCATGCGCGTTCATGCCCTTTTTGTACTCTGTCATGGTCACGACAAAAAGATCATCGGGCACGCGGCGCTCAAAGAACGGAAACACATCGGCCACAAACACTTCTGCGATCTCCCGCATGGAATCCTCCCGAAAATTAAAGAATACCAGAGCATCCCCGGCTGATATCCGGCCGACCGCAGCTCCGTTGTCAGCGCCCAAAAATCCCGGCTCAATGTTCTCATCATACACCCCCCGACCGTACGAGGAACGGATGTAGGTGGCCGGATCCGCATACGGCGTGCCCACTCCACCGACAAAAAGATTGTATCCTTTTTGTATGCGCTCCCACCGCGCCTCGCGATCCATCACATATTCGCGGCCTACAAGCGAGACGACCGTCGCGAACGGATATTCTTTCTGCATCCGCGCGGCAACACTTCGGATAAATTCCGCCCCCTCACTCGGCGGCGCGTCCCTTCCGTCCGTCACCGCGTGTACATACACCCTGGTAAGTCCCTCACGTTTTGCGCATTCAAGCAGTGCCCAGAAATGTTCAATGTAACTATGAACGGAGCCGGAAGAGACGAGGCCCACAATGTGGAGCGAAGATCCGTTCTTCTTTACGTGCATTGCGGCACCCTTGAGCGCCTCGTTACTGTAAAACGTCTCATCCTTTATGGAAGAAATGATGCGCGGAAGGTGGTGAAATAACGCCCTGCCCGCCCCCATAATAAGATGCCCAACCTCAGAATTTCCCGCCTCACCATAGGGAAGTCCCACGGCAACGGAAGAGGCCTGCAGTGTAAGCAATGGGAATTGACGGTCAAAAAGGTCAAATGTCGGCAGGTGTGCCGCTTTTATAGGATTGCCCTTCACCTCCTCGGATATGCCAAATCCATCAAGCACCACGAGAATAATTGGGCGATAGGAAGCCATGGCTTCATTGTACAGGAAAGAAAAGTGTTGGACAAATCTGACAAAAAAGGACGCCCATGCTATACAATCTTTCTCCGCCAAGGGGCATAATGCACAACTCATCCATTATGCCGTCGTTCCGACAAGAAGGACATTCCCTTGATTTGCGAAAGTTAGCATAAAACTCGCTTGGGCGCTGAAGAAAGCAGCACACCCCGCCGAGATGGCGGGGTGTGTTTATAAAACTATATCTTTATCGTTTGCGCTATGCCTTTGCCGGCTCTTCGGCTGTAGCACTTTCCGCCGGAATTTCCTTCCTGCCGAGCGCAAGCCCGATGCGATGCTCCTTCGGATCAACCATTAAAATAGTAAATTCATAGGATGTGCCGAGCGCAAGTGACTCGCGCATTTTCGTCTCGCTCCCAAACTCGGATATGTGGACCAGCGCCTGTATCTCCTCGTCAAGCCGGACGAACGCGCCGAACGGATTGAATTTCGTGACCGACCCCATGACGACATCGCCTTTTGTATATTTTTCCGCCGCTTTCAGCCAGGGATTTTCCTTCAGGGCTTTCAACGAAAGAGACACTTTGTCGCCCTGGATATCAATGATCTTTGCGCGGACTTTTTCTCCGATCTTGAGCATGTCAGAGGGTTTTTCTATCAACTGCCAATCAATCTCTGAAATATGGATGAGCCCCTCAATATCTTCGCCGAACTTCATAAAGGCGCCAAAATCAACGATGCCAGTGATCTCGCCATCAACCTCCGCGCCGATAGGATAGTGGGCGAGTTTTTCGCGGAGCTTCTGGTCATCCATGCTCCGTTCGGAAAAAATAAGCTTTCCTTCCATCGGCTCAACATCCATGATCTTCACGGTAAGGGCCTTGCCGATGAATTTCTTCAACTCTTCATAGATCTTTTCCTTGTCTCCCCCCTGCACACGCGGATAATTATTAGAGGACAACTGTGATACCGGGAGGAACCCTTTCACACCGAGATACTCCATAATAAGCCCGCCGCGGTTCGCCTCGGAAACCTTGAGATCAACGGTGGTGCCCTCTTCCAAAACACGCTTGAGCGTCTGCCAATTCCGCTCGCGGCCCGCCTCTTTCAACGAAAGCTCTACATACCCATCTTCATTATCAAGTTCAACAACTTTTGCCGCGATAGGATCCCCAACGCTCAAACCCTTAAGGATGTCCTGGGCCTCGTAATATTCCCGGCCGAAAATAATGCCGGTCCCGCGCTGTCCGAGGTCTACGAATACTTTTGAACCGCGCTTTTCTATGACGGTTCCCTCAACGATCTCGCCTACGCGGAAGATACGCAAAATACCGCTCTTCAAAAGCCCTTCCATCGGGTGCTTCCCATTCGTTTTTGCGGCTGAGGTTTCCATAGGTGATCATGTATATTCTCTGCGCTCTGCCGAAACCATGCGTGCTTATGCGCCATTGCCAGCACGCGCTCACGCACTATACCCTACCAAAAAAATTAATGCAAGCATCCGGCTTTCTTGCGGCGTTTCCGAGCCCGCGAAAGTCCTGCCCAAACTGTACGCCTGGTTGACAACCGCAAGCGTTTTCCCTATACTCTACTATAGATTTGCTATTTATAATCATTTAATAAAGTGAAAGATATGCTATGCGGCCCCGCACGTGACGGCACCGGGGGGCGCATGGCTTGAAAATGCTTGCGTATGGCAGCATGAGATGCTTCCTTATCGGCATTGCCTTTTGAGGACCCTGCACCCGATGGTCTGAAAGACCACTACTACCTTGTCGTTTCATCACTCTCAAAAACTCACTTCCAGACACACTCTCTAAAAGAGCCCGCCGATCACGGGTGTTTTGTCGCGGCACTCGTATGGCCGCCCCATCATGCCTCTGGCGCGCTCTTGAAAGGCACAACTTTCTCTAAAAAACCATGAACGTATTCGTCTTTATCGGCGGAGGCGTTGTTCTGCTTTTCGTTGGCGGCATCGGAGGATATTTCCTCCGCCAGGCGATCATGCAGCAACGGAAAAACTCCATTGAGGCAAAACTTAAGAAGCTGGTGGAGGATTCGCGGCAGGAGGCAAAACAAATACTCATTGACGCGAAAACAAAGTCGGTAAGCATCCTTGAGGAGGCAAAAGAGGAAGAGCGCGAGCGGGAAGCCGGACTCCGGAAAAACGAGGAGCGCTTGGAAAAACGCGAGGTATCCTTTGAAAAGCAAATGACCGATTTTGAGTCGCGCCGCCTGGAGCTGAACGAGCGGGTAGAAAAAGTAAAGATCATCAAAGAAGATCTGGAGGCCGCCAAAACAAAGACGCTTCTGGAAATAGAGCGCATCGCCGGATTGAGTACAAGCCAAGCGCAGGAAGAACTCTACAAAAAAGTAGAGAAGGAGCACGGGGACGACATGGCCCAAAAGATACGAAAGCTGGAACAATCTGGCATTGAAGACCTTGAGCGGAGGGCAAAGAACATCCTTACGACGGTCATTCAGCGTCTCGCGCAGGCGTCCATTTCTGAGGTAACCACCACGACCGTCGCAATTCCCTCCGATGAGCTTAAAGGCAAGATCATAGGACGGGAAGGGCGTAATATCCGCGCGCTTGAACGCGCCGCAGGCGTTGAGATCATCGTTGATGACACCCCGGGCGCCATTGTCATATCAGGATTTGATCCGGTGCGCCGCCATATCGCAAAAAATGCATTAGAGGTGCTTATTGCCGACGGAAGGATTCAGCCAGCTCGCATTGAAGAGGCGGTTGAGAAGGCAAAGGAGTCCATAGAAAAGCAGATAAAAGATGCCGGCGAGGCCGCGGCATTTGAAATAGGCGCATTTGACCTTGATCCGCGGCTTCTTAACCTTCTCGGACGGCTCAAATTCAGAACAAGCTACGGCCAAAACGTCCTCCAGCACTCCATTGAAATGGCACATCTTGCCGGAATGCTTGCAACCGAACTTGGCGCCGATATCGTTATCGCGAAAAAAGGTGCACTTCTTCATGATATCGGGAAAGCCGTGGATCACGAGGTTCAGGGAACCCACGTTGAGATCGGCAGGCGCATTCTTGAAAAGTTCAACGTAGACCGGAGAATTATCCAGGCAATGCAATCGCATCACGAGGAGTACCCCTATGAAACGGTTGAGTCCATAATAGTGCAAACAGTTGACGCCATTTCTGCGGGGCGCCCGGGCGCGCGGCGCGACTCGGTTGAAAATTATCTCAAGCGGCTGCAGGACTTGGAAACGATCGCGAACTCGTTTGAGGGAGTGGAAAAATCGTATGCGATCTCCGCAGGCCGCGAGGTGCGCGTCTTTGTCACGCCCGACAAAATAGGCGATCTTGAGGCGCGAAATCTTGCGCGCTCCATCGCCATGCGGATAGAAAACGAGCTCAAGTATCCGGGTGAAATCAAGGTACACGTCATCCGCGAAATGCGGGCGGTGGAATTTGCCCGCTAGTACAGAGGAGGTGCGCGGCACGAAACGAGGATCTCTGCGCGCACTAAAGAAGGGCGCCATAGTATACACCCTATGAGAATTTTATTTTTTGGCGATGTGTTCGGCCGCCCCGGCCGAGAAGCGCTCGCGTACATCGTGCCGCGCTGGAAAGAGGCCCACCGGCCAGATTGTATCATTGCAAACGGAGAAAATATGTCGCACGGCGCCGGTATTTCGGAGCGTTCCATTGAGGCGCTTCTTTCTGCAGGCATTCAGATCATCACCGGCGGAAACCATAGCTTTGAGGGAAAGAACGCCTCGGCACTTTTGAATGACAGTTCGCTGCCGTTGGTGCGCCCCGCGAACATGCCCTCCGACGCGCCCGGGCGCGGGTTCGCATACTTCGGAATAAAAAATGGAAAGGCGGTCAGCTGTGAAGACGTGGAAGATGCGGCCATTCTTGTGATAAACCTCATCGGGCAAACCCACATGCGCTACCACTACCCGTCGCCATTCCGGGAGGCAGATCTCATACTTGAAAAAACTATTGCCTCCGGAGCGCGGGAGATGCATCCGCCGATATTCGTTGATTGGCACGCGGATGTCTCCTCGGAAAAAGTCGCCCTCGGATGGTACCTGGACGGGCGGGTCTCTGCCGTTGTCGGGACCCATGGCCACACCCCGACCGCTGACGCGAGGATCCTACCGAACGGCACGGGCCTTATTTCTGATGTGGGCATGGTTGGCCCGCATTATTCGGTTATCGGGCAAGAGATAACCGCAAATCTTGAGCGTTTTGTCAGGCAGGTCCCTAAAAAAGTTGATGTTGCTCCCGCCCCTCCGTATGAAATAAATGCGGTTTTGCTTGATATTGATGACACTACAAAGAAAACAACTACAATTAGGCACCTTCGCTCAATTCTTGAAGCGTTATCATGATTTTTAGAAAATAATGCGTAAAAATGTCAATATTTTCCGGTCCTTATGGTGCATAGGAAAGCGTTGTAAAAAATGGCACAAATATTGATAAATGATGGAATATCTGCTACACTAAAACGGTAGGACTATGCATTGTGGATAACTAAAAAGGTCGAAACATAGTGATTTCTCATAGCCACTTTCTACGAGAAAACAACGCCAGCGGCATCCGTTGCCGTTGCGGATCTCAGGAAAGGGGGCATACGGTATGAAATACGATAAAAAATGGCTCGCCGAGTGGGTCATGGGAAAGCCGACCGACACAAAAAAGGCCGCCCAGGAGCTTGTGGACGGACTGTTTGACGAGATCGTAAAGACCATGGTCACGGGAGAGCAGGTCAAAGTCGCAGGATTCGGCGTTTTTAAAGTATCGCGGCGCGCCGCGCGCGAAGGTATCAACCCACGAACGGGCGAAAAGATCCAGATCGCCGCAAAAGTCGCTCCAAAGTTCCGGGCGGCAAAACAGCTCAAAGAAGCCGTGAAGTAATGTCCCCCATATTGATATCAAAAAACTCCCGCCGTACAGGCGGGCGTTTTGATTTGTTGTGTTTTAAACACGGCGGTAATATGGCCTTGTTACCAATCCTCGTGCTCACACGCATATTTCAGCACCTCCTCCACCCTGCGGGCATCTTCACTTGGAAGCGCAGGGTCAACGGCGATCCCAAGCAGCTCATTTTGATATCCATCCCAGCAATCGGTAAAAAAGTGGATATAGCCGACAATGCGGCCGTTCATTTCCGCGACCCACGCGGACTCTGGATATCCCGTCAAAAAGTGCTTTCGCTCACCATCGGGAGAAAAGTGTTTTTGAGCGAAATTAGTGAGTTCACAATGATCAGTGCCCCGCCATGCGCACAGAAGAAGCCACTGAATGTCCTCGGGCCGCGCGTCTCGAATCGTGATGTCCACTAAACGCCTCTTTCAATACCAAAGAGCTCTATCATTATAATGTTGAGAGTTACCATAAAGTTACCGAAGTGTCATCCCCAATTCATACGACCACAAAAAAATGATATAGTACCCGCATGCTGATATATGCAAAAAAATATCTGCTTGAAATAGTCGTCTTTGTGTGCGGGGCTGCCGTCATGGTCCTGGAGCTTGCCGCAACGCGCGTACTCGCCCCCTACGTCGGAACATCGCTCTATGTGTGGACCAACCTCATCGGGGTTATTTTGGGATGTTTGAGCATCGGCTACTGGTGGGGAGGGCGCCTTGCCGACAAAAGACCGGGTTTCGGGCCTCTGACCGCTGTTATTTTTATAAGCGGCATCATGGTAGGCGCTACAGCGGTATTCAAGGATATTGTCATGATCATTGTGCAGGCAACGATCCGCGACATCAGAGTGGCCTCGCTTCTCGGCACTATCGTTCTTTTTGCCGCGCCATCGGTCCTTCTTGGCATGGTAGCGCCAATGGCGGCAAAGATCCGTCTGGAGCGGCTTGATACCTCCGGGCGCGCGGTAGGAACACTTTACTCAATCTCAACCGTGGGAAGTATCGCGGGAACTTTTCTTGCCGGGTTTTTTCTCATCCCGGCGCTCGGGAACGGAAACATCCTCTACCTTATTGCGGGAGGCCTTGTAGCGCTCTCTGCCATTGCCGGCCCGATATCGCTCATGAGACATCGTGTAACGATCCTTGTCTTTGTAGGAGTTGCCGCATCAGCCGCGTTCTTTTTTAGAAGCACCATGGCAAGCCTCGGAACCTATGATATTGATACCCCGTACGCACGCGTGTTCGTATTCCGCGGCACCGATACCGCAACGGGGCGCCCCGCACAGTATTTGATTGTAAGCCCGGGACAGGTAGAGTCGGCAATGTTCCTTGACCGTGACGACGATCTCGTCTTGTCATATGCAAAGTTTTACCTGCTTGCACACCATTTTAATCCCGACGCCAAAACGGCTCTGATGCTCGGAGGAGCCGCCTACTCGTACCCGAAATACTTTCTCCAGAAAAACCCCGAGGCATCAATAGATGTCGTGGAGATCGATCCGGGCATCACAAAAATAGCGCAAGACCTTTTCCATCTTGAAGAAAGCCCGCGCCTCGGCATCACCCACGAAGACGCACGAATATTTTTAAACAAAAACACTAAAAAATACGATATTATTTTTGGAGACGCGTTCAAATCAAGTCACTCCATACCGCACCACCTCACTACCCGCGAAACGTTTCTACGGATCGCCGCATCACTTTCAGACAATGGCGTTGTTCTGGTAAATATCATCTCATCACTTGAGGGCCCATCGGGAAAACTTTTCCGCGCAGAATATCGCACCATCAAATCGGTGTTCCCGCATGTGTTCGCATTTCCCGTTGAAGACCCGAACGATGGCGAGAAGGTCCAAAATATCATCATTGCGGCGGTGAAAACAGAGAAAGAGCCGCTCCTTTCATCAGATGATCCGGAACTTCAACCATATTTTCTTCACCGATGGACCGGGGCTGTAGCCGAAGACATGCCCATTCTTACCGATGAGTGGGCACCGGTTGATAATTACATCGCGGAGACGTTCTTGGACAAGTGACATCCCAACACGCCCACTGTTTCTACTAAGCCAGATGGGTATACTATAAAAAATGAGCATATCTGCTTGCTTTTTTATGTACCGCGCTCATCACAAAAAACCTTGCTTGTTGGAGTAGGACGTACACTTGCCAATACCGTGACCATGGTCTATACTCAAGAACGTTCCACGATCATTTATAATCGGGAGACGGTAATGGTAGAATTCAAAACGCCGGAGTTTGAGGATTGGCTGAAGGCGCATGGTCGGGTGCAAAAGCTGCTCTTTCCTGACATATCGTTCGATCAGAAAACCCTTCGCGCGGCATTTTCAGCGGTTGATCTATCATTTAAGATGACCTTCTCTCAGCCGGCTCATATGGATTACGACTATCCTTTGCGTGGAAGCGAATTTGTGCGATCCATGCGGGGTGCGCGTGCTGACGAACAGTGCGCAACAATAGCATATGCCGTTGCATTATGTAACTCGCAAGATACTGTTGCACAAAATACCGGTGAAGAAATTCTAACTATGATTCTTGCATACGGAGTGACTGGAGAACTGCCAAAGACCGCAAAAGAAGTGTATGGCGAGCCCCGATAAACGGGGTTCTTTTTATACACGCAACATCCACGCATGCGTTCTATGGGTGGCCGCTCCTCCAGGCAGCCGCGCACACTTACAACGTTATCTTTTTGACGCTCCAGTCACGCCCCATAATACAAAACATCCCGCTCAAAAGCGGGATGTTTCCATCACACGACAGATGCGCACCGCACGAACCGTTAAGCGGTCCCGCACATTGCGCCGGAGCTTCCTCCGACAACGCTCTTCATAAATTCTATCGCCTGCCCCGCAAAAAGAGCGACGGCGATACCGATAAGTCCCCAGACAAGTGCCGTTTTCGCCTTGGTCACTGTTTGCTCGTTGCCGCCGGCAGTCAAAAACAGGAATCCGGAATAGAGAATGGCGGCAATAGCAAGAATGAACACAATGTCCTGAAAATACCCCTTAAGGTTATTAAGGAGATTCACGACATCGCAGGGTTCACTAATGCCTGAGGCAAGAACCAAGAGCGGCGCTCCCCACGTTATAACAAGACCTCCTAAGATGCGTTTTTTCATAAGGGGAATTATCGTATCGGAGCAAATGTGCAGTTCCGCACATCGGTGCCGCCAACGACGGTAATGACGAAATCAATTGCGTAGGAAGCAAAAAGAGCAACGGCGATACCGATAAGTCCCCAGACCAGAGCCGATCGTCCGCTTTTTACCTTCTCCTCATTGCCGCCCGATGTAAGAAACAAAAACCCGGCATACAAGACGGCCGCTATCGCAAGCACGAACACGATGAACGCGAACACCTGAATGAATTGGCTTACCAACTTCGCGACATCGCACACGCCGCTAAAATTCCCGGCAAACGCCGCAAGGGGCGCTACCAGGGAAACGGATGAAACGATAAGCGCTTTCGTATTAGTAGTCATGTAGTTACTTGTCCCTGCCACGATGCTGGCAAGGACCGTATTTAGAATCCACACTCGACCTTTGATCAATGTTCAGTATATACCCGATACTATCACAAATAGTGGTCATTTTCAATGATCTATCCACAGGCAATGCCTGCACTATGTATATAAAAAATCCCTATAAACATGAGGACGCCCCGACAAAGTCGCACACGATAAGAACGATCCCCTTGCCGATAAGAACGATGGCGATCCCGATGAGTCCCCACAGAAAGGTCTGGTGCGCAGTGTTCACCTTCTGCTCGTTGCCGCCCGCCGTCATATATAAAAACGCGGCATACAGTATCATGATGATACCAATCGGAACGACTATGCTCATCAAATACCCGATAACAGAGTCAATGACCTCTCTAAATGTATTATATGTGAGCGGGTTTTCTATCGTAAGCCCGGCATACAACGCTCGCGGCACAAAAACACTCCCCCAAAGCGCAAGGGAAACAAGCCGGGTGTTGTAACGGAATATTCTCTGTTTCATCGCGAAATACTATCGTGATGTCTTTAAAAATCCCTCGTCAATCAGGACAAAGCCCGACATCAGAAGAATAAGGAGTTCGCCCGTCAGTAAAAATGGGGGCATAATAAAAACCACTGTTAAAACCTCTTCTAGGGTACCACGCCTTACCTGTAGCGGCAATGGGTCTTCCGGCGCTGGTGTCCGCGGGTAGAAATACATCAAGCCGCCCTATTGTACAAAGAAAAATGCTCCCCGGTAATGCCGGGGACGGTAATAATTTTAGATGCAGGAACGCCTGCCGCGATAAGCTGGGACCTGCGGGTATTATCCAGCACCTCATAGACCGGAGTAAGGCCGGCGCTCTCCGCTTTTGTAATAAAACTGCTGATGGAGGGACCGTCCCCGCGCCCCGCCCCAAGAAGATTGGCATCAACGCATGTTGCCGCTTCATGGCACGCATCTTGGTGCACCCGGGTCGGCGGGTAGCCCTCGGTCACCTGCCACGTGCCCGGCGCCATGCTACTTGCCAGATCGGCAAGTTTTAATGCGGTAACCGACTCTATTCTACAAGGGTCAGTTCCCGTACATGCAGCACCCGGTGCTTTAACAGGAATACCCTGTGATTCAAAGGTTACGCATGACTGGCATCCTGGCGCATTCGGCCCCCCGCCTGGCGGAGGAGGTGGTGGGGGGGGAGGGGGCGGCGGAGGCGGTGGAAGAACTGTGATACTTTGCGTCGTGCAGGCAGGAAGTTGGGTCCAGGGCTGAACCACATTTTGCACCTTAAAACCCTCTCCACCAGCCAAAAGCTTGATCGTCACATCTACGAACATCCAGGCAAGAAATACGATAGCAATGCCTGTTACAAGGGTATACAGCCGGTTCTTTGCATCAGATATTTTCCCGGGGTTCCCACCTGCGATGATAAACAAAAGCCCGATAACAAGGACCATGATGGTCGCAAGCGGTATCGCGATGTAGAACATCATGTAGTCAATGAGGTTCTTTATTAAACTCGGAATACAAGAAAGCGTGCACTCGCCCTGCGTGCCAACACCGCACGGAACGATCGGTCCTCCAATGGGAACAATCGCCAAAGCGATCCCGGCGAACACAAAAACAAAAACAGCTACAAAAATTCCCGCAACAAGTGATGAATGCCTCATAAAAATAAATATTATGTGAACGGTACGCCCGTGCAATCCCTCCCTCCCAGTACGATGCATACGACGGCAACCAGACCCTTACCAACAAGGACGAATGCGATACCGACGGCACCCCAGATGAGCGCACGATGGGCCATCTTCACTTTTTCAGGAGATCCGCCGGATGTCATGTAAAGAAGCCCCGCATACAGGATCATAATGACCGCAACGGGAAGCGCTATGCCAAGTATAAAATCTGCGATGGCGCGCGCCGCGTCCCCGAACGTATCAAACTGAACAGGGTTCCCGTATCCTCCGGCAAGCGCAATCCCCGTTCTGCCAATGGCCGCAAAGATAAGGGGGACTATCAACCGAATGGCCGGTACCCGATACATGTATGTCGTGCGCATAGTCATTATTTAAACGCGCTATACGCGGTATTAAGACGATTCCGTGCGATAGACACCGTTTGCGCCGCGTCAAACCTGCGAGCAGTAACCGCCTCTATCATTTCTTTGAATATATCATCGGCGGTCTTGGTATCCGGCTTCAACCAGTTTTTTGCCGATAACACCTGGCCGTAAAATGGCGCCACCAGCCGGTCGGAAGAAAAAGATATGAGAAGCCGTCTTGCGGGTGGAAGTTTATTCACGTCAAGATAGCGCTTCACCGAAGGACCCGTCAGATACAGCACAAAATTCCATGCGGCAGACGGATGCAGAGAAAGGCGTGAGACAGCGGCAAATTGATACCGGCCGAGAGTGACGCGCCGCGCACCCTCCTTTATTTGAGGAACCGGAGCAGTGCCAAAGTTCAGATGAGGGTTCTGCGCACTAAGCCGGCCGATATCGGAAGCATACCCAAGCATCATCGCGACTTTTTCATCGGCAAACGCCTCAAAAGAATTTTGATAGGCAAGTGACCAGCTATAATTTTTCTTCTCCGGGATCGCAAAAGACGCATAAAATTCCAGCGGGGCTGCGGCCCGATCAATTTCAACTTTTCTCGCCGCCCGGTCGTACACACCGTCACCCGCCTGCATAATAAGCAGTGAGACGATATCGGTATAATGGTCAACGTTGGCAAGCCCGAGAGCGACGCCCGCGCGCTTCAGTTCATTATCAGCTCCGATGATGGTGAGGGCCTTCACCTGTTCCGCGAACGCGTCCCATGTCGCTGCCGGTGCGGGAATATTCGCCGAGTTAAAAAAGTCCTTGTTATAAAAAAGTGCTAACGTATCAAGGTACAGAGGAAACCCGATGATCTCCCCCTCCGGCGTGATCAACTGAGAATGAAACATGTCCGCAAAATCGGTCCTAAAGTTCCCAGAAGTGTAAAGAAGCTCGTCCGCGGGAAACGAGGAGATCTTGTCCTGATGACGCAATAGCTGTGAGTCATCAAGGAAAAAGATATCGGGACCTTGGTTAGATGCAAGCGCATTGATAAGTTCCGATTCGTAGTTTGTGGGATCCTTTTCAACAAGTGTTATGTTCGTCCCCGGATTTTTTGTCTCGTACTCGTCAACAATGCCAAGTAACGGATCGCGTTCAATGCCTCGATGGGGAGCGGCCCACACAATGATCTCGGCGCTCCCGGGACCAGCATCGCGGCCACCAACAATAAGTATAAGCGCCAAAAGCACCACCAGGCCGATGATGCCGTAGATGATGAGCTGCGCTCTGTTGAGACCGGCAAGAAATGCCATAGGTCAGGAGTGTTTATTGAAAAGGAGGCCGTAATGATGCGACCCGCCGTCAAACTCTTCAACCAGTGAAAAACCACAACGTTCGGCGAGTTCCGTGGCGTGCGCCTTTGTGACGCGCATATTCATCGGCGGACCGGACATACGATCATCCCACTCTAGTATAGCAAGCTTGCCGCCCGGCCGTAACACCCGTCCGCCCTCGCGGATAACCTGTTCTTTGTCGGACGCCTGGAAAAGAATATTCGCGATAAGAACCAGGGCAACCGACTGGTCTTTAAGGTGGGATCCTGCAGGAAGTTCCAGATCCGCCCACACATAATCAATGTTCAAAAGATGAGCGGTTGCTGCCCTCGTCCGAAGCGCCGATAACGCCTCTTTCTGAATGTCTATGGCAAAGACCCTGCCACCCGATCCAACGGCTCGCGCAAGCGGGATCACGAAAAAGCCGGCACCGCACCCAAAATCTGCCGCCATATCTCCGGGCTTCAATCCGAAAGAATCCACGATATGATCGGGTCTTAAAAACGACTCCTCCATCCCACCGGCAGGATCTCCGGCGGTCATTTGTTGAGTTGCTATTCCCTCCACCATGGTGAGAAAGCGTACGGCGCGAAACACAAAGGGTCATCCCCGCCGAACGCCATGCCGCACGCGCCCTATGACTACAGCGTCGTGACTGATGCGATCTTATCTTTTTCTTCAAGTTTCATAATGCGCACTCCCTGGGTCGCCCGTCCCAAGACCGGTATCGTCTTTACCGAGGTGCGGATCACCTGGCCGCGCTCCGACATGGCTACCAACTCTTCGGTCTCTTCGCCAACAATCAGCGCATTTACGATGCCACCGTTCTTTGCCGTTATCTTCCCGGTCAAAATGCCGGACCCGCCCCTTCCCTGAAGTTTGTATTCTTTCAATGGCGTCTGCTTCCCATATCCGTGCTCCATGACAACCAGAACATTGTTATTCACGGTCGCAGGATGCTCAACGGTCGCCGTGTAAGCGACATCCATACCGACCACCTCATCCGCCTTGCCAAGACGCAACGCGCGAACTCCCGCGGCATTCCTTCCCATCGGACGCACGGCACCTTCCTTGAAACGGATGGCCTTGCCCATTCGTGTCACAAGCAACACATGGTCCTTTCCATATGAAACCTTTACCCATCGGAGCACATCGTCTTTTTTCAGCTTGATGGCGATAAGTCCTGATTTGCGGACCGACTCAAACGCCAATCCGTCTACCTTCTTTATAATACCATGTTTCGTTGCCATGATTAAGAATTGCGCCGGCGCATCGCCTTTTTTGCTCTTTTTGGGCGCGGCCAAAACAGACGTGATGGTCTCGCTTTGGTTCAGGCCCAAAAAGTTGATGACCGCCTTCCCTTTTGCCGTCCGCATCCCTTCAGGTATCTCATACGCGGTGATCTGATACACTTTCCCGAGGTTTGAAAAGAACAAAAGATTTGAATGGGTGTTTGCCGCAAAAAAATGGCTGACCACGTCCTCTTCCTTCGTTTCCATGCCAATAATGCCCTTCCCGCCGCGTTTTTGAGCGCGGTACGCATCCGGCTTGATCCGTTTAATGTATCCGTCCTTGGTAACCACCACGATCGTCTCCTCCTCCGGAATAAGGTCCTCCTCCGCGATCTCGCGCGCAGCTGATTTTACCAACTGTGTGCGCCGGGGATCTCCATATTTTTGCCGGATATCGGCAAATTCCGCCTTGATGACCTCAAGAACTTTCTTCGGGTCTTTCAAAAGCCCTTCATAATATTTTATAATGTTCTGCTTTTCCTTCAGTTCATCGTCAATTTTTTTCCGCTCAAGCCCCGCGAGCGTCTGCAAGCGCATTTCAAGAATAGCGGCCGTCTGCGCGTCTGAAAATTTGAATTTCGCTTTCAGGTTCGCGTGCGCCTCTTCTTTGTCCGAGGATTTCCGTATCGTCTGAATGATCGCATCAATATGATCAAGGGCTTTTTTGAGCCCCTCAAGAATGTGCGCCCTCTCTTTTGCGCGCAGAAGATCAAACTCGGTTCTTTTTACCACCACCACGTTCCGGTGTTTCAGATACTCCTCCAACACGCCTTTGACGGAAAGGACCTGGGGCTGGATACCATCAACAAGCGCGAGCATATTCAAATTAAAATTCTTCTCAAGATCGGTGTACTTGTATAGAGAATTCAGGATCTTTTGGGGATATGCGTCATTTTTAAGGTCTATCACGAACCGAAGGCCGTCTTTGTCCGACTCGTCACGAATGTCCTTAATGCCCTCTATCTTTTTTTCCTTCACGAGATCAGCGATCTTTTCTATAAGTTCGGCCTTCACCACCTGGTAGGGGATCTCGGTCACAACTATTTGTGCCGCGCGCGATCCGGCATCGTCTCCCTTTTTCCCTTTCTCCGTGATCTCGGCCTTGCCGCGCATAAGGATCGCCCCCCTCCCCGAGTTATACGCCTGCCTGATCTCGCGCTCATTGAACATGTATCCACCGGTCGGAAAATCGGGACCTTTGATAAATTCCATGAGGTCGTCCGCCGTCGCCTTTGGGTGATCAATGAGATGCCCCAGCGCGTCCAGCACCTCGCCTAAATTATGAGGAGGAATGCTTGTCGCCATGCCGACCGCGATACCGAGCGTGCCGTTCAATAAAAGATTCGGCACCGCGGCGGGAAGAAGTGCCGGCTCTTTTCTTGTGCCGTCGTAGTTGTCGGTAAAAGGAACGGTATTTTTTTCAAGGTCCTTCAGCATTTCTTCGGCGATCCCTGTCATTTTCGCCTCCGTGTACCTCATGGCGGCGGCATTGTCTCCGTCAATAGAGCCGAAGTTCCCCTGTCCGCGCACCAAGGGGTATCGCATAGAAAAATCCTGAGCCATCCGCACCATGGAATCGTAAATTGCGGCATCGCCATGGGGGTGATAATTTCCCATGACATGTCCCACCACTTTTGCGGATTTCTGCTGTTTCGCGTTATGCCGAAGGCCCATTTCGTGCATGCCGTAGAGGATCCGGCGGTGCACCGGTTTCAACCCGTCGCGAACATCGGGAATGGCACGGGAAACGATAACAGACATCGCATAATCAAGATACGATGTCTTCATTTCCTGAACGATGCCTTGGTTTTTTATTTTCCCGATATCCATAGTGTTCTTCCGGTGTGCGCACACAACCTGCGACCGAGGCACACTAAGCTATCTTCTATTCAAAAACATATCCGGCCGCTTGCCCGATACCATCCAAAACATTGTCATTGGTCGCGCGTAACGCCGCAAGACCCCGTGATATAAAACGCCGCATCGCGCCAAACCACTCGCGGGGGACCTCAAGTGCCGCCTCCCCGACATCGCCCGCCTCCACATATCCAAGACCGTTGAACGCATGTGTGACCGCGCCAGATGCCTCGCTATGCAGAAGCCGCTCCCCGAACACACGCACACCCCCAAGTGCTTCCGTAAATAATGCCATCGTTACCCGAATGGGCTTTTCCAGCGGCGAATGCGTCTCTACCGCAATACCCGCATCGCGTCCCTCCGCCATAACTTGTACGTCTGGTATCGCCAACGGAATAGATGCCGTCTCGCCGATAGACCGCTTAAGAGAGTATCCCCACGCAAAAAAAATAAAAACAGAAAGGACCGCCATAAGCGCGCCCGCCACGAGTCGGCGCTCCTGCTCGGGACGGGCACGAAGTGAGTGTAACCAGTTCGGCATACTATTAAAATTTCTAATTACTAATATCTAAATCCTAAAAAATAAAAAATCTATCCATCAATACCCGAATGATTCATGCTCCCGTTTTGAATATTCAAATTTTGGTGTTTAATATTATTTAGAATTTAGAGCTCAGTTCTTAAAAATTCTCCCTAGGGCGCGCGGAGCACAACGACCTTCCTATCATCTTGCGGCAGATCCTTTTGCTTTATGGTGTACCGCTCTTCCGCCTCCTGCAAGCGAACGCCCATTTCTTTCAGAAACTTTTCTACTGATTCAATGTTCACCTTCAGCCCCGGTACTTTATAGTGCATCGGTATCACTACCCGCGGCTCTATCTGGTTCACGATCTTCGCCGCTTCCTCCTCGTCAATCGTGTACGTTCCACCAACGGGTATCATTAAAATATCCACATCTCCAATATTTTCAAGAACATCTTCACGGATCGCCTTCTCTCCGAAATCCCCCATATGACAGAGCGTTATCCCCTCCATCTCAATGACGTAGATGGTATTAAGACCCCGCTCCTTTCCCTCAACAGCATCATGGAACGTCTGAATGCCGCGCATGGATACCCCTTTTATCTCGTATTCGCCGGGTCCCCGTATAATGAATGGGTTTTCGGGAATGCTTTCAGTGTTGTTGTGATCAAAATGATCATGCGTCACCAGCACAAAGTCCGCCCGGAAGCGGGGCGGGGTAAGTCCGATGTCTTTGGAGAACGGGTCTATGACCCCAACAAGGTCCCCCGTCTGAAGCTTAAAACAGGATTGTCCGTACCATGTAATGACCATAGAGATGAATGAATAAAGCCCCGCATGGGCCTGTCCGCGCCAAGGATACCATTTTTTTCGGAATAATGGAAGCGCACGATCAGATACAGCGTGTACATGCATATGCGGGGTTCGTTCTCACCACCAAGGATTGCGAGACATCCTCCCGGAAACAATAGTATTATTGGGCCGGAGCACCCTTGAGAATCTCGCCCGCTGGGGTCGCTTTGAGATGTTCATCAAGCAGCTGCCAGGTAAAGTCATAGAACTTGATGGATCTTTGTGGAGGCCCAAACAACACAACGATCGGATATGCATGGCTCGGATCCCAATCAGGAAAGAAGCTGTCAATCCTATACGTGCCCGGTTTTAAATCAAAGATGGGCAGTGGGTTCCAGGCCTGAATGCCATTTAGGTGGAACTCACGGCTTGCCGATACGGCCGCATCAAAGTGCTGGCGCTGAAGTTCAAGCGACGGAAAGGTAAGATAATCGCTCGCACGAAATCCAAATTCACCGAACACAACCGGCTTGGTACTTCTCGCTTTGATATTCTTGATCTCAAGACGCACTTCATTCGTGGCGCCATATGAATGCGGCGCGATGTAGTCCACGGTAGAATACAGGGAAAACGGCGTGCCGCCATTGAGATTATCAATGTCAGGGATCACGGCGAACTCTGCCGTCGGCCAATGCCATGCGGTGGTATACGGTTCCCGTTGCGGCGGTATAACTTCGCCAGCGGTGATCAGATGGTTTGTGTCAAGCCGCCGAATTTCCTTGTTCATGCGGTAGATAAAACTAAGCATCTTCTGATCGTACCAGCCCTCATCCCAGTAGTTGATCTTGTAGTTGACCAATAACTCGCTCGCGGACTCATAGGAAAGGATAGCAGAATGATTTTTGAGCGCGGGAATGATACTCCGAAGGTACGTGAGATAAAATCTTTCTTCCGCACTTCCCGGCGAGATGAAGAACGTATCATTTCCGGCATAATTTTCAATTGGCTTGCTGCAGGGAACGATCGTGCCGTTCTCACGGCATCTCCACTCCAGAAACCCGATACCATGAAAAAGTTCCACATGAACCTTGATGCCGTTCCTCTGGGCTATGTCAAGAAACTTCGTCAAACGGTCAACATAGATCGGGTTTATAGAACCATCCGACAAAAACCACGGGTCCCAGTTGTGGTACGTCACCAGGGCCTGGAAGTCGCTTTTGCTTGGCGTCAGAAGACGAATGGTGTTTATCCCTAGAGTGTTTTTCAAAAGCCGAAGCTCGTCTTCAATTCCCTGTTCGTTGAAATCGTGAAATATTTGGTGAAAGTCATAGTGCTCATATGTTCCGTCTGAAATAAACTTTTTGACATATCTTCCTCCAAGGTAATTTGCGCCCCTGATCCTATATTCGTTTCCGTTAAAAACAAGCTTGTCTCCGTCAACATGAACAAACCCTGCAACCGGGGGTGGCGTGGACAAAAAGTTAAATGTGAACGTAA
>MHQW01000033.1:0-3786 GCA_001820785.1 Candidatus Sungbacteria bacterium RIFCSPLOWO2_02_FULL_51_17 | reverse complement strand
GGAGAGTTGGTCGGTATCGTAACCGGAAGGTTAGTACCTGAGCCGTAGGGTGTAGCATAGTCGGCCTTGATGGAGCTGTCAGAGCCGGATGCGGGCCACGGAACCCCGTTAAGCGTTGCCCGAATATATAGATCTCCCGTTGAAACCGGGGGGGGCGGAGGAGGGGGAGGGGGCGGCCCAACACGAGCCATATATTTGAACACAACCTTGGTAAGGTAGCTTGCAAAAGCGCTTATGGGAATACTGCATACCTTGTCATCACAGGTGGGAGTCAAGAGAAATGATGAGAGAGAACAGCCCCCCGGATCCGAGAGCGCTCTCGTGCACACGCCCGCGGTAACCGTGTATCCGGTAACTGCGCTTGCATATGCGGTGTACGCTCCGGCGCTTGTGTTCGGCAAATTCAGAACATTTGCCGTGCTGGGAGTGCCGGAATCAAGCCATGCCGTTGTCGCCGGAGCGGAGTTTACCGTGAGATCAAGACCAACGCGCTTGATCTTTACGGTGCCAACGGCCGGTGGCAGCACCGGATCATACTTGAACACAATCTTGGTCCTCATGTTCGCGTTCACGGAAAGAGGGAGCGCGGTACACCAGGCGCCGTCGCAGACAGGAACCGAAGAAAAGTCCGAAACGAGACACCCGGTGGTAGCTAAGACGACACTGCATGTGCCGTAACGCTCGGTCTTTCCCGCAAGGTCAGTAGCGCGAACGGTATAGGAACCGGGAACAACATTCACGAACCTTGTCACCGAGTCGCTCGCTTCATTCGCGGTCTCCGTGCCAAGTCCAATGACTTCCGCGACAGTTCCTGCAATTGGATCGAGATTCTTATCAACACGCTTTATTTTTACGGTGCCGGTAGAAATGGACAATGGCGGAGACGAGGATTGATCATGCTCGTCGTCATCTCTGCTATTCAACGTGTGCCATTCGGATGCGTCGGTAGCCGAAACAGACGTACTGGCGTCAGCCGCATATTTCAATGGCGCGCTCTGCCGAGGCACAGAGGCCTGAACAGCGGGTCCCCCAAGCGTGCCGCCGATAGAGTTGCAGAGCGACCCCGTACATGCGCGAAAGTCCTTAAGCCATTGGGCCAGCTTTGAAACGATGTCGGCATATCGCGTGTCAGCCGGTCGGCTTTCCAGTTGAAAAGGATCGGCGAGTAAATCATAAAACTCTTTTTCAATTACTCCGGTTGAGCTCACATGTTCAATATACATGTACCGATCCGTCCGGATTCCTGCATACGATAAAGTGCCAAGGTTAAGATAGGCATGCCGGTTGTATCCTTCAACGAGAACTGCGTCCCGCCAGGAGTTTCCCTGATCTTCAAAAAGCGGAGTGAGCGATTTTCCATCAACGACTCGCCCCGGTGTTGCGCCGGCGAGAGACAAAATTGTCGCGGTGATATCAAGATTATTCACCAGTTGAGTACGAACTTGATTCTGCGGAATTCCAGGTCCCCGCATGACTAATGGGACCCGGATAGATTCTTCATAGGCAAGCAGTTTGCCGTTGGGTAGACGATGCTCTCCTTGAAAGAACCCGTTGTCTGACGTGAAAATAATAAGCGTATTTTCCAGATCGCCTGTTTCAGATAGTACGTTGACAATGTCACCGACCATGTCATCAACTGCGAGCAATGATTCACGGCGAGCGCGAAAAAACGTCTGCGCGAACGTGATCCTGCTGTCGTTCAATAAAGGAACCATCTGCATAAATGATGGCTTATCGCTGATATCAGCTTCGTTAAAAGAAGGAGTTATTGGAAGCGGCGCATTTGCGAGCGAGCCCTTATGCCGCGGAGCCGGTTCAGGCCCTACGGGCGCCGGTGCCCCTACATGAGGGGCTTTCGGAGTAACAAGAAGGAAAAAAGGATTGTTTGACCCCTGATTACTTCGGATAAAACGAGCGGCTTTTGCGGACAACACGTCGGTACTGTAATCCTCGGACTTATTTCCGTACGCTTTCAAAACACCGTTTTCATTCAAAGTGTAATTGTAATAACCCGGACCATTGAAAACATACCAGTCGCTCCATCCGGACGGAACAGAAATCCCCGCACTGGCACTATCATAGCCATTTAAGTATTTACCCATGAGCGCCGTACGATACCCGGCTTGTTGGAGCCATGGACCAAGAGCGTTCGCCTCCCCGGGCTTGAATTTCTCATATCCACCATCGGGCTTCTGATTAGACCAAATGCCGTTGTTATGCACATACTGTCCGGACAAAAACGATGCGCGCGAAGGACAACAAAGCGGATCGTCAACAAAGCTATTCGTAAAGCGAATGCCCTTCTTCACAAGGAGATCCTGCACATTGGACATGGAAGAAAGCGACCCCGTGTCATCTTGATCGTCGGTCATGATCACCACAATGTTCGGCTTTGATGCGGTAGGCGGCACCGGATCATACTTGAACACAATCTTGGTCCTCATATTCGCGTTCACGGAAAGAGGGAGCGCGGTACACCAGGCGCCGTCGCAGACAGGAACCAAAGAATAATTTGGAACATTGCAGCCGATAGTAGCCAAAATAACACTGCATGTGCCATAGCGCTCGGTTTGGCCGGGAAGATCGGTAGCACGAACGGTGTAAGAACCGGGAACAACGTTCACGAACTTTGTCACCGAGTCGTTCGGACTATTCTCGTTCTCCGTGCCAAGACCGATGACTTCCGCAACGGTCCCCGAAATCGGATTAAGATCACTATCAACGCGCTTGGCTTTGATGGTACCCGTCTTGGCAGGAGACACTATATTCTCGGCCTTCCAAGGCATTCTGCCCGCTCCATACCCAAAAGGTAAAAACTCCCGCACATTACCGCCGTCTCTGTCCATTATCCACGTCTTGGTAACTCGTTGGTTTGAACTGCCGCTCCCGCGGTCGGACTCAAATACTATATTCTTGCCGTCGGGAGACCACGCAGGATTGTCGCTGTTAAATGTATCTGGTTCAAACGTAAGTTGGGTCCGGTTGGTACCATCCGGATCCATGATGAAAAGTTGGCCATATTCCGTCTCATACCCCGACCAGAAAACGATCTTGTTCCCGTCTGGAGACCAGCTCGGAGCATTCGCATCGGGCGCATATGCAATTCCCGAAAATGTAAGTTGTTGTTGGTCGGACCCGTCCGCAGACATTACCCAGATCTGCGATCTGCCGCTTTGCGTTGAAGCGTATACTATCTTCCGGCCATCAGGCGAAAAAGAGCCGTGGATACTCCAGGTAATCTTGTTGCCGTTTCGTGTTATGGACTCAACGGTTGTCGTGGTGAGTTGGCGCTGATGCGCCCCGTCAACATCCATCACCCATATTTCCGGATGCCCCGTCTTCAGCGATGAGTAAAGTATCTTTGTGCCATCGGGAGAGAATGCCGGTGCAATTCCACCGGACTGTGCAAACGTCAACTGCTTTTTATTACTGCCATCCGCATCCATTATCCATATGTGCTGGGGCTCTCCTTGTTTTTGTGATGAATATACAATGCTCTTCCCGTCATACGACCACGCAGGCAATATATTTTTGTTGCCCTCGGTTATGGTGCGCTTGCCCGTTCCATCAGCCCGTACCGTAAATATTTCAGATGTGCTCATATCGTTGGCCACAATGGATGCATCACCTCCTACGATCCAACCGCCAAAAGAGACCACAGGAGACGTGGCATTCGTCTTCCCCGTCACCGCAACCGACCTCGCCGACTCATTCCCCGCCGCGTCCCTCGCAGAGACGGTGTAGCTGTAGGTGGTATTGGCGGTAAGTCCGGTGTCCTGGTGCGTG
>MHQW01000032.1:73384-113727 GCA_001820785.1 Candidatus Sungbacteria bacterium RIFCSPLOWO2_02_FULL_51_17 | reverse complement strand
TTCCGAAGCCGACCGAACTCTTCCCGGGCTCTTGCATGACGCTCTATGGCATTTCCCAGATGTTTCGGATCACCGATCTTTTCCACACGAACGACAAGGTCGGGCCTGCTTTTCAGACGCATAAGTTTCTCGCTATCCATTTCGGTTACCAAAAGCAGCTCCAGGAACGGCACCTCACCGGCATTCTGTGAGCGAAATTCTGCCATAGTATATTATTGAAATGATGTTTTTAACCACTGCCCCGTATAAGACCTTTTGCTATCGGCAATATCATCCGGCGTTCCTTCGGCAACAAGCGTTCCGCCCTTTGCCCCGCCCTCGGGCCCAAGATCAATGACCCAATCGCTATTTCGTATCACATCAAGATTGTGTTCAATGACAAGGACCGTATTCCCGCGTTGAACAAGCGTCCGAAGGATCACCAGCAACTTGCGAATATCGTCAAAGTGAAGACCCGTCGTCGGCTCATCAAGAATATACAGCGTACGGCCCGTGTCTTTCCGTGAAAGTTCGGAGGCAAGCTTAATACGCTGGGCCTCGCCCCCGGATAGGGTCGTCGCCGACTGTCCCAGTTTCATGTACCCAAGCCCCACATCCACCAGCACCCGAAGGGTCCTGTCTATCGCGGGAACATTTTTAAAGAGTGCTACCGCATCTTCTATCGTAAGATCAAGCACCTGCGATATGGTAAGTCCCTTGTACTCAATAGAAAGCGCTTCGCGGTTATAGCGCTTGCCACCGCACTCCTCGCACTCCACATAGACATCGGGCAGAAAGAACATCTCTATTTTTTTCACCCCCTGCCCTTCGCATGCCTCGCATCGCCCGCCCTTGACGTTGAAACTGAAACGGCCCGGATCAAAACCCCGCGCACGCGATTCGGGAAGACCCGCAAAAATATTCCGGATATGCCCGAAGGCCCCCGTATACGTCGCAGGATTTGAACGGGGCGTTCTTCCGATGGGCGACTGATCCACCACGACCGCCTTATCAAGATGTTCGGCGCCGGTGATCGCTTTGTGGCGCCCCGGGATCACATGCGCGCCGTAAAACTTCGCCAAAAGCGCCTTTGCCAAAATATCATTTACGAGCGACGACTTGCCTGAGCCGGAGACCCCCGTCACCGAGACGAACTTTCCGAGAGGAACGCGCACCGTGATATTTTTAAGATTGTGCTCTTCGGCGCCCGTGATGGTCAAAAAGCGCGTATCCGATGACCGGCGATCGGCCGCGTGTGATCCTTCCGAAGAAATGTGACTTCTGCCGCCCTCACGTATATCATGTTTTGCATCAACCACTTTTCTGCCTGACACATAATCACCGGTAAGGGTCCGCGCTTGCAATAGTTCTTTCGGGGTGCCCGCAAAAATGATCTTCCCGCCGTGCTTTCCGGCCCCGGGCCCCAAATCAATGATCCAGTCGGATTCCTTCATCGTCTGCGAATCGTGCTCCACAACAATGACGGTATTCCCGAGATCGCGAAGTTCTTTCAGCGTTTTTATCAAACGGGCCTGATCGCGCTGATGAAGCCCGATGGACGGCTCGTCAAGAATGTACAGAATGCCCGTAAGCTGTGAACCGATCTGGGTTGCAAGACGTATCCGCTGGGCCTCCCCGCCGGAAAGCGAGGTTGATTCCCGGTCAACGGTAAGATACTCCAGGCCCACATCCATCAAAAAATTCAATCGCTGAACTATTTCCTTTATAAGCGGAAGCGCTATGGTCTCAAGTTTTTTTGACGTTCGCGCGTGCTTCTGAAGGTCGCCGCCGATGAATACTTTCGCCTCTTCAATGGAAAGCGCCGAAACATCCGCGATGTTCCTATCAAGAATTTTCACCGCGAGCGCCTCCGGGCGCAAACGTTTTCCCGCACATGCCGGGCACGTCTGAATAATCATGTATTTTTCTATTTCCGCGCGCGTAAATTCGGAATCCGTCTCCTTCCACCGCCGCTTGAGATTTGGAATGACGCCCTCAAACGCATCCTTGGCATCATCGTTCTTCCCCTCGCCATATAAAATAATATTCGTGATCTTCTCGGGAAGCTCGCCTACCGGAACGTCAAGCGAGAAGCGATGGCGCTCCGAAAGATCCGTCAAAAGCCACCAATACCACGACTGCCGGCCGACCCGATGCGATGCCGTTGCCCACGGCTTAATGGCGCCCTCGGCAAGGGTCAGGCGCGTGTTCGGAAATACGAGCGCGGGATCAACCATAAGATTTGACCCAAGCCCGGTGCAGTCGGGGCACGCGCCATACGGACTGTTGAATGAAAAGATTCGTGGTTCCACCTCAAGAAGATCAATGCCGCAGGCGACACACGAAAGTTTTTCCGAATAGACCGTATCATGCCCGCCGGATGAGACGACGAGCACCCCTTTGCCGACCTTGAGCGCGGTCTCAACGGAATCGGCGACGCGCGACCGCTCAATATCCGCCGTATTCACAAAACGGTCAACGAGCACTTCTATGGAGTGTTTCTTTTTCTTATCCAATACGGCTTGTTTTGCGTCATCTATCAATGACAATTCGCCGTCAATGCGCACGCGCAGAAAACCGGCCCGCCCAACCTCCTCAAGGATAGCGCGGTGCTCGCCCTTTTTTCCTGCAATCATGGGAGCAACGACCATGATCTCTTGACCCTTTCGCCCCGACTGAATGCGGTCAACGATCTGGTCAACGGTCTGCCTGCCGATGGGCTTTCCGCACTTCGGACAAAAAGGTTTTCCCGCGCGGGCAAATAAAATGCGGAGATAATCATAGATCTCCGTGATAGTGCCAACCGTTGAGCGCGGATTTTTTGAGACGGACTTTTGATCAATGGATATCGCGGGAGAAAGCCCTTCAATCTTTTCCACATCGGGCTTGTCCTGAATGCCCAAAAACTGCCTGGCATAGCTTGAGAGCGACTCCACGAAGCGGCGCTCCGCCTCCGCATAGATGGTATCAAACGCAAGAGAGGACTTGCCGGAACCCGAAAGACCGGTTATGACGACCAGTTTATTTTTCGGAATATCAACATCAATATCCTTGAGATTATGCACCCGTGCGCCACAAATTTTTATAATATCTTTCATGAAAACAGTGTGGCATGAGCCGGCATCGCCGGCGACAATACCCATCTATTCGGGTCATCATACACCAAAAAAAGCAAAAAATCAATCGTTCAAGAGAACGCATCTCGGATAACAAAAAGCGGCCTTAGTGGCCGCTATATCTTTGCATGTGTCTACACCCTGCCGATCTGGCGGGTATTATAATCCATCGTCACGGTGAGCTCCTCCAGACGAGGCAGAAGGTCATGAAGCTCGGGGGCTTCCCGTATGACCTCTAATGCGAATGCGTTGAGAAACTTTGCCTTCTCGGCGGCGAGAAACCGCGCAGGACCCGTGAGGCCGCGATACGGCGCTGAAGAAAGAAGCACGACGCCTCCACGAGCAGAAACATCAATTCTCCCCTCATCAATGTTCCCCTTGATGAGGGTTGCCGCCGTTCTGATCGCGCCATCCAAATTCGGGTCATACGGCCCCACGATGAGCGCCGTGTTCACTTCGTGCAACCAGTCAAATCCCCGGCCGACAGCAAGCACCCACTCGCGATGTTCCACATCAATGACCGGACGGTTCATGGCACGTATCACGCGCGAGTGTTCAATGTTCCCCCGCACAAGGCGCAGAAGATCTTTCACCACCCCATGCGGCATGTTGGGATACAACCGGCAAAGCATCATACTAAGCTCGCTATCGGTTCCCCTGTCGTGATCGGACAGATACACCGTCTCGCCCGCGTCCCCATGCAACACGAACGACTCTTCATCGGTCTCAATGCCGCATTGAATAGCGTACAATCCGCGCCTGCGGAATACGCGGTCAAATTGGTCTTTCAATTTTTTGGTGGATTCCCGCGCGACATCAATATCGTAATGGAACCCACGACATCCGCGTTCTCTGTCTCCTTTGGCGAAATGGTACGTGGCGAACACCAGACAGTCATGCCCTTGGTTCACGGCGTAATCAAACCACTCCTTGATGGACTGCGCGAAACCGAACCACCCGATATCAAACATACCGCCAAGGTTGCGCCATGGCTGAATGATGCCAAGCGGGGTACGCGTCATGACCGCGCCATGCACCCGGCCATCCATACACTTGATGAACGCTATTTCCGTCTTATGAAGAGCGCGGTACTGCGCACGCTCGGAATGCATGGCATCAAAAAGCGCAGAATGCCGCTTGTTCAGTGCAAGCAGATATTCTATGCCGTTTTTCATCCGCATCCCCTGTCAATGATCCGCGAACCACCGTACCACATGTTTAGTGCGGCGACAATAAAAGCTTCCTCCACCACATCTTGACGTGACTGGTGCAACATGCCACAAATACAATAGTTCTCCCACCCTCCGATAAACTCATGGAGATGGCGTCCCTCCTCGGACAGCTCATGTTGTATACAATACTTCTGGCGGGCATCATGTCCCTCCCGACATTCCTTCTATACAAAGTGTTTCCCCGCTTTCCACCACCCGTCGGACTCTTCTCATGGAAGATCTTCTTCTGGGTCACCCTAACACAGGTCCTGCTGTTTGAGTCGCGCGCCCTCACGATGTCCGGAGAAGTATTGCCAATGCTGCTTCTTCATATCTTCATCATTATTCTTAGCGTCCTCATAGGAGCCGCAGCAGCCGTGTTCACCGCGCTCCTCATTAGATTATCACCCGGCAAATGGTCCGTGTGACGCACGAGCCCGTACGCGGGCTCTTTTCGTACACGGCGTGATATACTCACTGCATACCCATGAAAAAACCTCTACACATACCAAAAACACCCGGGATCTATATATTCCGCGACCGGCAGAGAGCCCCCTTATATATCGGCAAAGCCGGGAATTTGCGATCGCGCCTTTCGTTCTATTTTTCACGCTCTCCAAAATCCGCTCGCAGTGAAAAACTTCTCACCGAAACACGCGCGCTTACTATCATAAAAACGGCATCCGACATTGAAGCGCTTATCGCCGAGGCCGAGCATATTAAAAAATATTCGCCGAAATACAATGTTCTCATGCGGGACGATAAGAACTATCTCTACGTTGCCATCACGCGCGAACCGTTCCCGAAAATATATGTAACGCATCAACCGCGGAAAAGAGAGGCCGGCATGCCGGAACAAAGGACGGCCGACTACATCGGCCCGTTCACCGACGGCACCGCACTGAAAACGACCTTGCGAGCCCTTCGCGGAGTGTTCCCCTACTGTACCTGCCAAAAGCCGCACCCAAGAACATGTCTTAATGCCGAAATCGGGCGATGCCTTGGGGTGTGCTGTAAAAAACCTGTCACCACAGACGCCATGGAACGTCGGCGTTATAAGAAAAATATTGCCTCTATTATAGGCGTTCTTAGAGGCAGGGGGCGCTTCATGATGAAGGCGGCGCGGCGCGCAATGCGAGAGGCGGCACAAAACGAACACTTTGAGAAGGCGGCAAAGTTCCGTGACGAGCTCTTCGGACTTGAGCGCGTATTTGCCCATGCCCACGTCCTTTCGCAGTCATTTCGCGACATCCGAAAAAAGGCGGCGTTCAACATGGAGCAAGAGTTGTCGCGTCTTCTCGGCGTCCGAGGGACGATCGTGCGGCTTGAGGGCTACGATATTTCAAATATTTCGGGACGAGATGCGGTCGGCTCCATGGTGGTATTCATTAAAAAAAATGCAGGTGGCCCGAGGAATTACTACGCCCCCGACAAAAAAAGCTACCGGCATTTTAGAATAAAGACCGTATCGGGAGCGAACGACCCCGCCATGATCCGCGAGGTGCTTTCCCGGCGCCTAAAACACCGTGAGTGGCCCCGTCCCGATATTCTCGTCATTGATGGGGGTCTCGCGCAATTGCACGCGGCGATGGATGTCGTTCACGCTACCGCGGCGACCGCAGGATCCGCACGGCCGCTTGTAACGGCTCTCGCGAAACGGAAGGAAGAGTTGTATAGTGAAGAAGAGAGCGCGCCGATTGAGCTCAAAAAACAGCCCGAGCACCTGTTGCATCTTTTCCAGAATATCAGAAATGAATCGCACCGGTTCGCAAAACGATATCATCACAAAAGAAGGGAACTGGCGTTCAAAAAGAATTAGTATATGAACGAACATGAGCAACCATTAAAATCTGCATCAGCTGATACCTTTCCGAATGTGCCACCGGCTGAAGTTGCAAACCCCTCCGACTTCATACAAAAGGTAGAGGAAGCAATAACAGAAAGGCATGCTCCCGGCCTGCCGAAACTTTCCATTGAAATATTTTTTACATCACACCAGACAAAAAAGATGCCGAACCGCTAGCCGAGCGCCTTGCAAAAACCGATATGTTCATCCCGGAATTAGCGCATTAGGGGAAGGATGACCCGGCCGTACTTAACTCTTTGGCACACGGGGCTATTACACCGCATGCCGCGCTTAAATCTTTGGGTTTCGATATATTTCATAGCATGAAAAAAATTCAGAAATCGGAAAAACGAGCCATAAAGAAAAAACGGCGGCCGTATGGCGTGTCGGGCCGAAGCGTGTTCCTTCTGCAAAAACTTGCCCGAAAACCACGTGTCAAATACAAACCCCGCCCGTAAAAGGCGGGCCGTATGTATAGAGTGAAAAATACTGCTTTGTGCTACCACGAGGCGTGTCATTCTCATCACAGTAAAACCCCGCCTTTTACGGGCGGGGTTTTTTATCGGAATACTCCTATTGCCCTCCCTTCATGGCGGATGCCTCTTTCACCGATATCATCCCTTTGAATGCGGGGGCCAAGTGGTCATGCATCGGACACTCTCTCACCTCGGTAAATGTGAACGAGTATGTTTCGCCGGTGGCAAGACCCTTCAGAGAGTCAAACCCCGGGCACAATAAGTGCGTCGGGTGGGCGCCGGACGCCGGCCATACCGGTACCACGCGCTTGTTTACGAACTCAACCTCGTCGCCCTTCTGAATGACGACCGTTGAGGGTGAAAATCCTGTATCGGTGACCTCCACCGTTACCTTCGCATGCATTGGTATGGTATTTTCAGATCCCCCCATCATACCGGTATCCGCATCCATCATCTCAATATCATTTTCTATTGGTTCCTCGCCCCGATACTGATACGCGCCCCACGCGACCGCAACGGCCGCGACAATGATGATCGCCCACAGCACCCACCGATGAGTTGATGATGCCCCCTGGGGCACTCCGACTTGCTGGTTCATATCCATATTCATTGACAGTCCAAAATCCCATACATGCGTTCACTGCACGACCGGCATAAAAGCCGCCCCACACGGAACTGGCATCCGATTGCGCATAGTGAATTTCTGCTGTGGAATTCCGAACAGTTATACTGCTATTCCGATATAGTATCAAAATGTAGCGCGCACGGGAAGGGCGTCAAATAAGCGCACGCTGTATGAGCGGGTTTGTTCGCGTAAGCACCTCATAACAGGACGTGCCGATCTTGCCGCCCATCTCATCGGCATACACCGCCCCTTTCCCTTGCCGTCCGATAAGAACGACGACATCTCCTACACGCGCACCCGGCGCATCGGTGCCATCAACCACTATCATGTCCATGGAGACGCGCCCCAGCACCTTCCTTCGCCGACCGCCGATAAGCACCTCTCCGATCCCAGAAAGTCCCCTATCAAATCCGTGCCAATACCCGATAGGCAGAACGGCGATGTTCGTGCGCCTTCGCACGCGTTCCGTAAGATCGTACCCGACCGGGGACCCGACCGGAATGACGTGCGTCTCTCCCACCACCGTCTTCCAGGTCATGACGGGCTTCATGCTGATGGGCGAAAGACCGAACTCGGATGCATTAAGATTGAGCGCCGCCTCCACGGAGGGCGGATATCCGTAGAGCCCCATGCCAATCCGCACCATATCAAGATGCGTCTCGGGAAATAATAGCGCTCCTCCGGTCGCGGCCGCATGGCGCACCAGCGCCGAGTATCCCGCGTTCTTAAAAAGTACGATAGCTTTCATAAAATCCTTAAACTGCATGGCGGTGTATGCAGGGTATCCCCGGTCTTTCGCCATAGCAAAGTGGGTATACATGCCATCGGGCACAAGCGCATGTTTTTTTAGAAATGAGATGACGTGGGGAACTTCTGCCGTAAAAAAACCTTGCCGGTGCATGCCGGTATCTATTTTAATATGAAATGCCGGCCGCGGAAAACTTCGCAGGAGCGCTCGCAGTGATTCGCGATTTGAGACCGTAACGATGACTCCGGCGCGCGCGGCATCCGCCAAGCGCTCGGGCAAGGTGAACCCCAAAACAAGCATAGGATTTTTTATTCCTTCCTTGCGAAGCCGCAACGCCTCAACAATGGAGTCAACGCCGAACCACCCGCGCCGCCTAAACTCCGGATGCCACCCCAAAGCGTCCGCTACCGTCACGAGCCCGTGGCCGTAGGCGTTTGATTTTACCACCGCCATCATGAAGGCCTTCCGCCCAATGCGAGAAAAAAACTCTCCGGTATTGTGATGCAGATATTTCTCGGATATTTCTATCCATGTTCGAACGTGTGTGTGTCTCATAATTAGGTTATCCCTCTGTATCGGATACCTGCCGATGCCATCAGCATAGCAGATTCTGTCGGGACGCTCCAGAATATCGCGCTTGCGGCATACTAAGCCACATCTTGCGGTGACCGGCAAAAAGGAGTACCATGCACTCACCGATTTCACCTTGAAAACGCATGACAATAGCCCGCACCATGGTCTTTACGGCGCTCGCACTTTTCTTCGCATCCGGCACCGCCATAGCACAAAAGGATTACACTGACACCCATGGGGAGCGCTCCGACAAGCAAGATGTCGTATGTGGAGCGCCCATTTATCCGGCCCTCACCACGTTCACGGAACAAACATTTCCCCGCGCATACTTCCCAAAACTCAACGTCACTGTATACAAAAAAAATGATGAAAAGTGCGAGAGCGATGTGCTCATGTTCAATGTCGCGATCGTAGCACAGAACATCCCGGGAGACATCGCGGACGGCTATTACGGCATCTTTCACGTCCATCTCGGGAAAGACGGCGCGCTCCAATCGGCCGCATCAAGCACCCCATGGCAGCCGATGCCGGGTGGCGAACTCACGGCGGTGTACCAGGACTGGTGCCTTTTCATCAAAGCCGCCTATCCGGAGCAAGCATCTGCGCAGGGATGCTACTAGCATGAAAACGGCCGCCAAGACCCTGGGCCGGCGCGTTCTCGTAATGTACTCATGGAACGAGTTTCTTGCAGATATGTATGGGGTCGTCATCCCGGCACTTCTCCCCCGAAAGCGTGAATTTGACGGCGTGTGGGGCCCGCCCGTGGGCGGCTTGGTGCCGGCGACAATTCTCCATCACGCCCTGGAGCTCCCCTATGTCATGTCGCCACAAAGCAAAAAAACGCTTATCATAGATGACATCGCCGACTCCGGCAGATCGCTCTGCCACTACGCAGAACATCCTATCGTAACGCTCTTTTACTACCAACAAAGCATCGTGACGCCGATGCTGTGGGTACGAAGAAAAAGATACGAGAACGAGTGGATCGTATTTCCCTGGGAAAAAGGTGGACGATTAAAGTAGTAAGAACCCCGCCCTTAAAAGGCGGGATTTTGTTTTGCACCACATGCCGCATATAATATATGGAGGTTGAACCTCCATATATTATTTATACGCTCTGTACATGCGACCCGCCTTGTAAGGGCGGGGTTTTGAATATCACAAAAAACGACTACCGATCGGGCGGCGCACACGATCATATGCGGCGAATTTCGGTGATGCCGCCCATGAAGGGCTTCACTGCATCCGGGATGCGCACCGATCCGTCCTCCTGCTGATAGTTTTCAAGAATGGCGATAAGCGTCCTTCCGATAGCAACCGCCGTTGCGTCGTTGGTGTGGACGACCTCAACCGCCCCGTTCGAGCGCTTTACCTTCGTGTTCAGGCGGCGCGCCTGATAATCCGTCATGTAGTCGGCGGTATGCGTTTCGCGATACATGTTCTGCCCGGGCATCCACGCCTCAATATCCACTTGGCGCGCATTGGGACGCCCCATATCCCCGGTGCAAATAAGCACCACGCGATACGGTAGCATGAGTAATTGCATAATATATTCCTGTACCGCAATGAAAAAGTAGTGTTCTTTCAAGGAATACTCCGGCAGAGAAAACGACTCAAGCTCTATTTTATCAAACTGATGCACCCGGAGAATGCCCCTGGCATCTTTGCCATAGGAACCCGCCTCCCTGCGAAAACTTGTTGAGAACCCGACATAGCGCAACGGGAAATGCTCTTCGGAAATGATCTCGTCGGCATGCATGGACCCCAACGTGTGTTCGGCGCTCCCGATAAGGTACATATCGTCCTGCTGAAGATAGTACCGCTCATCCTTATCGGCGGAGGTAAGCCGCGCCATCCTCCGGAACATCTCGGGCCTGATCATGACCGGAGGAAGCACCGGAATAAAAGGTTTTTGCTGATACCCCCTTTCCACTCCATCGGCGATATGCCGCACCGTCTCGGCATTCGTCAGCGCCTGCATCACGAACTGTACAAGGGCAAATTCAAGAAGTGCGGCTTCCGCCTTCAAATAATTAAACCTGCTCCCGGTGACCTTTGCCGCCCGCTCAACATCAATGATATCAAGCGCTTCACCGAGCGCCATGTGATCTTTCGGGACAAACGAGAACGACGGGAGCTCGCCCCATGTCCGTATCGGTTTGTTCTCCGACTCATCTTTCCCCTGGGGAACATCTTCGGCGGGGAGATTCGGAATGCCATACATGATATCAAGAAACTCCTCATCAAGAGCTTTCAGCTCAAATTCCGCATCGGCAAGGGCCGTTTTCAAGTTCTTTGATGCAGCGATCTTTCGTTCTTTTTCTTTTCCCACGGCTCCGGCGATCCCGGCAGAGAGGGCATTGTGCTCCGCCCGCGCCTCGTCAACCTGCTGGATCTTTTTCCTTCGCTTTTCATCAAACACGACCAACGCATCCACATCAAAATCCACTCCTTTTTTCTTAAGAGCCGCCTTGACGAACTCGGGCTTTTCGCGAATAAGCTTGATGTCTAACATGGCAAAAAATATCAGAGAAACTTCTTTTTTAACACGGGCATGAGCCGGTCCAGAGCTTCTTTGCGATGCGCCAAAGAAAGTTCTTCGTCGCGTGTAAGCTCGCTATAATTTTTTTTCAATTCCGGCAGATAAAACAGCGACCGATACGGATACCCTTCAACGGGATGTATGGGCTTGGTGCCGAGAATACCTTTCTTTTCTGCCTCGGCCGTGTACACCGTTTCTTCTCCGGGAAATACCAACGCCACCGCCACGCGCAGTTTGGCGGTGCGCTTTTGTTTCGGCACGCCGCGCATTCGTTCAAGCGTCATCTCTATCAAGGCGTCATCGGACGCCTCATACCCCGGCCATCGCCGCGACAGTACGCCGGGCTCGCCTCGCAGGTGATCTATCTCAATCCCTCCGTCATCGGCAAGTGTCGGAAGACCGGAGATGGAGTGGTACAGGATCGCTTTTTTTATGGCATTGTCTTCAAACGTCTTTCCATCCTCGTCTACCGCCATAGAGATCCCCTGATCTTTTAACGATATGACATCAATGGGAAGATGCCCGAGCAGGCGCCGATATTCCTCAATTTTTCCCGGATTGGTGGATGCAAGAAGCAATTTTTTCATAAAAGAATCCGCCTACTTCGGTCGCATGGTAGGGAATGCGATGACCTCTTTTATAGTATGCATGTCCGTAAAAAGCATAACAAGACGATCAATACCAATACCGACGCCGGCTGCAGGCGGCATGCCATATTCCATCGCCTCAATAAAGCTCTCGTCAAGCGGGTGCGCATCCTCCTCGCCACCGGCCCTCATCTTCTGCTGGTCCTCAAAACGCCCCTGCTGATCAAGCGGATCGTTCAGTTCTGCAAAACCATTTGCAATCTCAAGTCCTGCAACCACCAACTGAAACCTGCGAACATAGTGGGAATCTTTTTCAATTTTTTTTGCCAGAGGCGAGATATCAAGCGGATGATTGACGACAAATGTCGGATTGATAATGTGCGGCCGACAAATTTTTTTAAATATCCCATCAGCAATTTTCCCTCTTGATTCATGCGGTGCCGTCTCTATGCCAAAACGACTTGCTCTCAACGCCATTGAATCCCGCGTCTCCCCATCGTAATCTACGATGAGAGCATGCTGACGCAAAAGATCAAGAAATGAGATTCTGGGGAAAGGCGTTTTCGCGACTATTTTTTTCTTGTCATATTCAAATTCTTTTGCTCCCGTCATAAGCCCCTCCCTCGTTAGCTGTCCCACCACGGTGCCAAACAACTTTTCAACACACTGCATCATCTTATCTTCACCCCACCATGCCGCGTATGCTTCCAGCATAGTAAATTCTGGATTGTGCGTCGCATCAATACCTTCATTACGAAAATCTCTACCGATCTCATAGATCCGCTCTAGACCGCCGACCAGCAACCGTTTTAAAAAAAGCTCCTTCGCTATGCGAAGATACAGATCAATATCAAGAGCATGGTGATGCGTTTTGAACGGCCGCGCAAGCGCTCCTCCCGCCACTGTCTGTAATATTGGAGTTTCAAACTCGTTAAATCCTGTTTTGTCAAAAAAAGTGCGGATGGTACGCACCAAAAAAGAGCGCGTGTAAAACCGCTGACGCACATCGTCATTCATAAGCATATCAAGGTACCGCTTCCGAAACCGCTCCTCCACATCCTGCAATCCGCGCCATTTTTCCGGAAGCGGCCGCAGGGATTTCGCAAGCATTCTCCACCGGGAAACGGCAAGTGTCGGCTCGCCGCGCTTGGTCGTAAAGGGCGTTCCGGCTATCTCAAGAAAATCCCCGACGTCAACCGTATCGGAAAACAGCCGATACGCCTCACCGAGTGCATCTTCGCTGAAAAAAAGCTGGAGTTTTTCATCTCCCCGGCGGATATCCGCGAACGTAGAACCCCCATGCCCGCGCTTGGCAAAAAGCCGTCCCACGACGGTAATGGGTTTCTTTCTTCTGGCGATCTTTGAAAAATTTTTCAAGACCGCGGCGATCGGCATGCCCTCATTCACGTCTGCCGGAAACGGGTCGTGCCCGGAAGCCCGAAGCGTTTCAAGTTTTTTTATCCGCTCACCACGGATATCTTCTAGTGTCATGGAAGCAATCCTCTACGAGCATCGTTACATGAGATATGTGATAAAATAGTACCATGCCCTAGAAGAGAATTCCATTGACACTACGCACGGCATCGTGATATTTTATCGTCACCACCTTTGACATGAAAAACCAATGGCAATCGAACTCACCAGCGCAGAGCTTCGGAGCTTCACGGACTGGGCGCTCCAGCACAAACAAGAACGGGAAGAGGCACAGAAGAAAAAGGGTGCCGAAGCGCGCAGAAGAAGAAAAGAGGGCGTTCCAGGAAACAATCACTCGCCCGAATACACATGCTCCCATATGTGCAGAACGCGGTGAATGTTCCCTGATAATTGTTGCCCTCTATCCGAAAAAGGACTTTCATACCCACAACCTTCAGCTTCCTCAACTTGAAGAGCGGGAAACCTCTAAAGAGATGTCTTTCGACCCACAGTGGCTTTGTGGCGCCGCTAAGCGCACCTTTGAACACCTTCGCAGCAAAGGGTCGAGAATCACGCTTGAATACACAACGGCGAGCGTAGCAGTACGCGAACTTCTATTTCGTCACAACATGGTGCTTCAAAGACATACAGAAAGATGGGATAGCGAGATATTCTGGCAACCGAACGAAAGCTGGATCGCCATGATTATGCACTGGTAACAACAAAAACCCCGCCCCAGAGAGGGCGGGGTTTTAATTCCGGAAAAAACTGCTAGCGGATCTCGCGGATCGTATAGGCAACTGCGCCACCCGGTGTTTTTATCTCAACCGTATCACCCTTCTTCTTCCCCAGGAATGCCTTCCCTAGCGGCGACTCGTTTGAAATTTTCCCGTTGGCAGGGGACGCCTCTTCGGAACCAACGATTGTGTATGTCTCCTCCTTCCCGCCATGATCCAGCACCACGGTTGAGCCGACCTGCACCTTGTCTGTCCCCTTGGGGTTGATAACAATGATATTCCGTATCATCTCCTCAAGTTCCTGAACACGCACCTCATTTAACGACTGTGCGTCTTTTGCCTCCGCGTATTCGGCGTTCTCGGAAAGATCTCCGAGCGCCTTTGCGGATTCCAACCGTTCGGCAATTGCTTTTCGCTCCTCCGTCTTGAGGCGGTTTAACTCCTCCTTCAGTTTTTCCAATCCCTCTTCGCTAATGTATTCCACGTGTATATATATTAATGATGAGCGCACTGGAGGCAAAAAGCCCTCCAAAATTGTTGAAATACTAGCAAGAATACCTTTCCGCGTCAAGACCCATTGTCCCCATGCCACCCCGGTCACTCCGGAGTAGTGGTCCCCACGGCCTCGCGGGCATCACGCATCCCTGGCGTAAAATACCATTCCAAAATTTCCCGGGCAACCGGAACCGCATCTACCGAGCCGCCGGTCCCCTGCTCTACCATGACGGTAATAGCAAGTTCCGAATCTTCATAGGGCGCAAAACCGGTGAACCATCCATGATTTTTTGCAATGGTCCCCGTTTGAGCGGTCCCCGTTTTCCCCGCAATAGTGACGGGAAGATAGGCAAGTCCCTGGGCCGACCCTTCGGTCACGGCCATCCGCATGCCCTCGCGGACGATCTTGAGCGCATCCCGGCTTACAAAATCCTTCCGGATGACCGCGGGGGCGAACTCCTGCACAACCGCTTTATTCTCATCCAACACCGCGGATACCACTCGCGGCCGCCAGAGCGTCCCATAATTTGCGATAGCGGCTGTTGCCATGTTCACCTGCAGAGGCGTTACGTTCACATCCCCCTGTCCAATGGACGAGTTATAGGTATCACCGACGCGCCAGACGGGATCATCGGGACGGTTCTTCTCCTTCCAAGCAGGATCCGGGAAAATGCCCGCGGCCTCGCCATGAAGGTCAATACCAAGAATGGCCCCCCATCCGAAAAGTCCCGCATACTTTTTCAGACGCTCAATGCCAAGCCCCTTCACATCCTTATACCCGCCGCCGACCGTGTAAAAATAGACATTTGCAGATAGTGCGATCGCACGGCGAAGATCAACCCATCCCAACGCCTTCCAATCCCTAAAGATGGCGCTCTCCCCCGGCCGGTACGGATTAGGAATTTCAATAAATCCCTCATCGTAAATCTGATGCCGGGGATCCAGTATCTTCTCATCAACCACTGCCGCCGCCTCCAAGGGCTTGATGGTGGAACCCGGCGGATAGGACGCAGAGATCGCGCGATTGAAGAACGGGAAAAGCGGATTCTGGAAAAGACGCTCCACATCCTTCTGGGTAAGCGGACGCTGAAAAAGATTCGCATCATACGTCGGAATGCTGACAAGCGCCCGAATAGCTCCGGTGCGGGGATCGGAAATGACAACGGAGCCGGCGCGTTTGCCCGAGGCAGCAAGATGCGCGCGAAACACACTATATGCTTTTTTCTGAAGATCGGCGTCAATGTTCAAAAGCAGGTTTGCCCCCGATTCTGCCGGCTTGAAATAGTGCTCGCGCTCAACGGTGCCCATGGCATTCACCTGTATAACTTTTTCGCCGTGCACACCACGTAGCAGGTCCTCGTAATATGCCTCAACCCCATCCTTGCCAATACCGTCGTTCAGCGCGTAGTCCGGATGCTCCTTGCGTTCTTTTTGTGATATCTTTCCCACATATCCAAGCACATGCGCGAACGCCTCGGGATAGGCATACACGCGCACATACCGCTCTTCTACCTCTGCCCCGGGGAACCGGTCGGGATTTGCGATGATCTCGCGCGCTGCCGCGCGATCAATCGTTCTAATGCTCACACTGTCTTCCCCTCCGCCCTCATCCCACCCTTCTTCAAACACAACGGAAAGAGCGGCAAGTTCCTTGACCAAGCGTTCCTTGGCGGCAGTATCCGCAAGCGCTTTTTTCTGGATCACAAGCGAAAACGCCGGGTCGTTTGAGACCAAGGGGATGCCGTGCACGTCGTACATGATACCGCGTGGAGCCGCCGACAAAATACTGTAATACTGGTTCTCCCGCGCGCGCGCCGCATACGTAGCGCCCTCGGATATCTGAAGTACCGCAAGGCGCGCCGCAATAACGATCAACACAACAATAACAACCCCCACAAAAAGAGAGAAGGGCCTGGCACCGATTGAAAGCTCCATACTTCCTTCTCCACGCTCCCGCGCAAAATCCGAGATATTTGCCGCATCCGCAAATATTTCATCCGGATCAATGGAAGAATGCAACACTTTTTTCCGTTTGAACATCATAATCGTTGTGTCGTGTATCACCCGCGCATGTTATTCTCCAAGCGATGTCCTTTGAACGCCGAAAAACTCCCGCGCGAACATGTGTGCCGCCACAAAGAAAAAAATGGTAAGCGAAAACGCGACATCAACAAACCGCACGGATGAGGTGGCGATGGAAAAAAGCTGATCAAGGCCCTCGGCGGCGGCAATGCGCACGATATCCGCCGCCTGCCAAACCACGAGCTCTAATCCCAAGAACACAAAAAAATGCAGGGGTCCGCGATGCGTAAGAACCTGCCGAAAAAGCCATGCCGCCGCGGCAAGAGCCGCAAATATCGGAAGCGAAGAAAAAGACACGCCGTGAAGTATCGCGTATAGCGCCCCAGAGACAAGAGCATAATAGGCGCCAGCAATGGCATCCATCCGATACATGCGTATAATAAAAAATACCATCGCGAGCGGTGGCGCGTAGAGCGTAAAATGAGGGATCACCGTAAGCTCCAAAAAGAGCAGAACGGCGAACAGTAGTACTGCGGTAATGGTCCTGCCCATATGCTACAAGAAAAGAAGTATGAACAGCGGCATGGGATGTTTCGGATTAAAAAACGACCGTGCGCGAACATACCGAAAAACATTACTCTCAATATCCCGAACCTCCACCACGGTCCCGATGCCGATCCCCGCGCCGAGCCGTTCCTCTTTTGCGTTCGTCGCAATGACATCGCCCACGGCGGCGGCAGAAGAGACCGGCACAAAGTCAACGACGAGCTCGCCGATATTATTCCCGCGGCTGATAACTTCCGCCTCCTTGCCAACAATGGATGCCTGAAACACCTGCGAGGGGCTGGAGATCAGGACCGCTTTTGACTGCCTCGCCCCAACATCAACGATCTTCCCGACAAGGGTACTTGAGGCCATGAGAACATATTGCCCAACCGCAACCCCGTCGCGAGAACCGCGATCAAGCACTATGAACTCGTCGCGCCCGTCACGAAAAAACCCGACCTGGCGCGCCGCAAGCGTTGTGCCGGGAAGCGCCTCCTGCATGCGAAGCGACATCCGCAAAAAAGCGTTCTCTTCCTCAAGGACCCCGATCCTAGCATCATCGCGTTCGTGTTCGGACAGAAGGTCGCGAAGCGTCCTGGCATTTTCTGCCGCGCCCCCGATATTCACCACCGATACTACAAGCCCCGTAATACGCTCCGACAGCGCGCCAAACGGTCCGGCAACGGACGTTGCCGCCCGCAGTATGCCACCCCCAACAAGTCCGGCAAGACCCCAGACATTAAAAAAAAGGAGGAGAAAAAGCGCCCCTGCGATCATGACTGCGATGTATGTATTCCGCGAAGAGTGAGCCGAACGCATGACAGATGCTATGAATCGCTTATGCGACCCGCGGCGCTTTCTGAAAATCATCGCCGACGAGCACTTCGCGAAGCTTGTCTATATCTTCCAGGATAATGCCGGTACCCCGAACGACCGCCGTCAACGGGTCTTCGGCGACCTTCGTGAGGATCCGCGTCTCCTCGGCAATGAGCACAGCAAGTCCCCGTAGGAGTGCACCGCCCCCCGTCAGCACGATCCCCCGATGCATAATGTCGGCAACCAATTCCGGAGGCGTTGCCTCAACCGTTGACTTGATGGAACTTACAAGCGTTCTGATGGAATGTTGCAACGCGCGGCGAATCTCGGAGTCATCAACCACCACTTCTTTCGGAAGTCCCGTAATAAGGTCGCGGCCGCGCATGGTCGCCTCCATCGGCTCCGGCAGTTCGTATGCCGACCCGATCGCAATCTTAATATCTTCCGCGGTGCGCTCGCCCAACAAAAGCTTGTGCTCGTCCCGCGCGAAACGTATGATGTCTTCGTTCAATTTATCACCGGCAATGCGAAGATTTCGCGACACAACAATACCACCAAGCGATATGACAGCGATATCAGATGTTCCACCGCCGATATCAACGATCATGGAGCCGACTGCATCCTGAACCGGAAGCCGGACGCCTATCGCGGCCGCCATCGGTTCCTCAACCAAATACACCTCACGCGCACCGGCATTTCGCGCCGCATCCTCCACGGCTCTACGCTCCACCTCGGTCACCTCAGATGGCACACCAATAACAACGCGCGGCCGGGGAAAAAGAGAGAATGTTTCTTTGTGTACTTTTTGAATAAAATACCGGAGCATCTCCTCGGTCACCTCAAAATCAGAAATAACGCCCTCAACAAGAGGACGTGTTGCCGTGATATAGGCGGGAGTCCGCCCGACCATTTTTTTTGCCTCATTCCCAATCGCGACAATATGACCGGTCTTTTGATTTACGGCAACAACCGATGGCTCATTGATGATGATCCCCTTGCCGCGGACATAGACAAGCGTATTGGCCGTGCCAAGATCAATACCGATATCTTTTGAAAATATGCCCAATGCCTTATTTATCATAGTGGTAAGATGCCGATGCCTGCCCCGCACACATTCTTGTTGGTTTGAGAAAATTTCTCATTTCTAAACAAATCCCAATGCGCACATTCATAAAAGCAAAAAGCATAGACGTAGACCATGCACACTTGCATGTATCCAGAAGCTAGCGCGTGAGACCTGAAATTTTTTCCAACAACTGCTCTTCCGTCATGAATACCACATCTTTCTCACTTCGCTTTTTCACCTCAACCTTCTTTCCCGCAATGGTCTTTTCAGAGATAACAACGCGCCATGGGATTCCGATAAGATCGGCGTCGGCAAATTTCTGACCGGGCGTTTTATCGCCGCGGTCATCATATAATACTGCAATGCCTTTTTCAAGAAATTCTTTGTACAATTTTTCCGATGCCTTCTTTACCTCCAGATTCGCAGTGTTACCGGACAACTCAAGAAGGTGCACTGCAAACGGTGCAACGGCTTCCGGCCACATCATGCCCTTTTCATCGTGGTGAACCTCAACGATCGCCCCCATCACGCGGCTCAAACCGATCCCGTAGCACCCCATCGTAATTGACCGCGCCGCGCCTTTTTCATCGGTATAGGAAAGACCGAATGCGTCAGAGAATTTTCCCTTAAGCGGAAAAATGTTTCCGACCTCTATCGCCTTTTTCTCCACCAACTTTTCACGAGGCGCGTTGCACTTGGGGCATGCGGCCTGCTCCTGGATGATCTCATCATTTACGGCAACGTGGCACGATTCGCACAGATACACAATATCTTCTCCTGCGTCGGTGAGCGCCTGAAATTCATGGGAATATTTTGAAAATGTTCCACCCGATGCGAATGTAAGAAAGGTGATGTCGCCAAGTCCGAGGCGCTGAAAAATGTTGGCATACACGGTCTTTGCCTTCTCGTAGTAAGCATCAAAGTCCTCCTCTGTGGCATGAAACGAATACAGGTCCTTCATGAGAAATTCGCGGCCGCGGAGAAGTCCTGACTTCGCGCGAAGTTCGTTGCGGAATTTTGTCTGTATCTGATACAGCCCCAGCGGCAGGTCGCGGTAGGAAGAGATAAAGCGCTGTGCGAGTGGCACCACGATCTCTTCGTGACTTTGCCCGAGCACCAGATGCCCGCCGGAAACAAGCTCGGTGTGGAAAAGAATATCTATGGTGTCCCGACCCGTTTTTTGATAGTTCTCTATCGGGTGGAGCGCTGGCATAAGCACCTCCTGTGCATTCAGTTCTTCGTTCAATGTCTTGCGGATAATAGCGGCGATATTCCAAAGTACGCGAAGCCCCAGCGGCAGAAATGAATACACCCCCGCCATTTCTTTTGCGACAAAACCGGCTCGCGTCAGAAGATCGGCGTTCCTGGACACTTCATCCTTTGGCCCCTCGCGGAGCGTTTTCCCAAAAAGTTTTGACTGCAACATATACAGTAAGCACTTTACAAAACTACTGCCGTTGCTTGATTTTATAGTAAAGAACGAAAAAAGGAAACCCCTTGACAGAATATGTGTGGTCATGCCACCTTTTGCCTGTAACCCATGATCGTTTTTTGAAAAGGAGAGTTTGAAATGAGGGCATTCTCTGCAGCTCTTGCAGTAACGCTTTTGCTGGCGTTCACTTCAGCAGGATCCGCCCAGACAAGCGCGCCCCAGAGCATTCAGAGCGAACAAGAAGCACTTCAGGAACTTGCAAAAGATCTTGCGGAAATGCAGGCCTGGATGCAAAAGTTTGCGGAAGTGCAGGAACGCGCGGTTTTGAAGGCGGCGCGCTCCATGAAGAATGGCGAGCAGCAAAATACGCCGCTTTTCACCAAAAGCGATGTAGAGTTCCTCATGTCGGGACCGGATCGCACCACCTCTGATAGCGATATCGCAAAATTGGAGGAGGAGATCCGTGATTTTGCCGCACAAATGTTGAAGATGTTCGCTAGTTTAGCCGAGGAATATAAGACGTTCACTCCGGAAGAGCGGCGGAAACTTGCAAACAAGCTGAACCAAAAGGAAAAGGCGCTTCTGGAAGAATTTGCCAGTATCAGATTTGAAGAGAGGGACGGCTCGCCACAGTGAGCCGTTTTTTTAATGATGCCGCACATAGCCAGCAGGAGGTTCTTACCAGAACGCTGATGGCTATTCGTGATATCACTTCAGCAAATTAGTGATAGGTGATGCTAGCATGGCCGAGAGCACGTCTCTTGGCCATTTTTTATATGCCATATACCCCATAGTAGCAGGGGTAGTTCCAGGCTATTGAACCATTACGAGATATTGACAGTATCATAAAATAATGATATATACTTTACAGCCCCTTCTTTTCGTCTGAAAACATGCCGAGAATGCTTATACTTCTGGCCCTCATTGGAATTGCTATCATTGCCGGGATCGTCATCTTTTCCGGCCTCCCGGCCCAAGACAAACGGAATTACACCGAGGATGAGATACGGGTAATCGCGAAAGCATTCCTTGACTACATGGAATTTCATGATCTTTTTGATAAGGAAAAGGAAATGCTCACCCCCGAAAAGAGAGAGGAATTGGCACTTCAGCTCCTGAAGCGCAACCGGCAATTGGATGGCCTCATATCAGGGATGACTGCCGATGAGCACATCGCATTAGATCAAGAGGTCAAAAAACAAGAAAAAGAGAGGGAGGGGAAAAAGAAGCCCGCCGATCCTGTCGTATCCGCCCCCAGGCGGATTTTTTCTTGCCCGCGAAAATATTTGACATAATAAAAAAACCATGTTATCATGCATTATCAATTGCTCCTTGACTGAACGTGCGCGAAAACAAATGGCAGCAGTTTGAAATGCCGGATGCGTCCTATGTGCTCACCGACCTTGGGCGCCCAGCGATTTTTTTCATCCCGTCCTATAAGCTCCTTCAGCGATGTGACGGCATCACCGCAAAAGAACTTCTGCATCGCTTTCTTTTCGCCGAGTATGGGGCGTACACCACGACCCTGGTGCCACAATTCGGCCTGTGGAAAAACGGGTCCGACGAACCAGTATATGACGAGTGTGTCCAATACCGCGTGTCATTTGCCGGACCGGAGCGCATTCCGAAACTTCTGGCGAAACTTGCCGAGATCGCGCGCCTCATCGGAGAAGAGTGCATCTATGTTGAGGCGGGACAATATGCGTGTCTGGTTTCGCCAAATCCTGTTCACGAAAAACCACACTAGCCATGTTCGGAATCCTGCTTGGACTTCTCATAGTAATCACTATGGCCGGGGTTCTGATGATCCGGAAAGAAACGCTTAACGGCATCGTGCCACCTGCCGCACTCTATATACTACTCGCGCTCCTGCAAGTGCTTGATGTTCACAGCACCTGGGTTGCCGTCTCACAGTATGGCCCAGTGGTTGAGAACAACCCGATCGCAAAGACGCTCTTTGGCATCCTCGGTTTCTGGCCAACAGTGATCGTTCAAAAACCGATCATGCTTGTCTCATCCTATGCGCTATGCCGATTGCTGGCACACCCATGGCCTCTGTGGTCACTAAATGCGATGTATATCATCGCCACCGGATGGAATTACTGGCAACTCTACGCCAATTGAAAAAGCCCTGAATGGGCTTTTTACATTTTTACAGCGCTTTCGCAACCCTTCTCACATGCTCCACAAGTGTGGTCGTATACCCGAACTCGTTGTCGTACCAGGAATACACGGTCGCAAGATCTCCATCCACCACCTTTGTAAAGCCAAGGTCAACTACCGCCCCGTACGGCTCGCCAATAATATCGGTTGAGACCACTTGGTCTTCCGTGACCTTCACCGACTTTGACCAGCGCGGCTCTAGCGCCGCGCGACGAAACACATCATTTATTTCCGCGGCGGTTGTTTTTTGGGAAAGAAGCGCGGTTATCATCACCAAGGACCCGGTAATGACGGGGACGCGTATCGCAATACCGTCAAAGATTCCCTCTAGTTCTGGAATGACTTTGATGACCGATTCTGCCGCTCCCGTAGAAGAGGGTACGATGTTCACGGCGGCCGCGCGCCCCCGGCGCATATCTTTCGGATCCGGCCCGTCAACAAGTTTTTGAGTCGCGGTATAGCCATGCACCGTCTGCAAAAACGCTTTTTGAATACCGAAATGTTCCCGTAAAATCGCCATGACGGGTGCTGACGCATTCGTCGTACATGAAGCGTTAGAGGTAATGGGGCCGCATCCGCCTATGAATTTTTCATCGTTCACTCCGACAAGCGCCGTATCAAGCTCGCCCGAGGCAGGTGCCGTAATGACAACGTGTTTCGCTCCGGCATCAAGATGCACTCGCGCTTTTGCGGCGTCAGTATAAAAACCGGTTGACTCCACCACCACATCAACTCCGAGATCCTTCCACGGAAGTTTTTGCGGCTCCCGTTCCGCGAATATTTTTACCTCCGCGCCGTCAACCGCAAAATGCTCGGCGAATGCCTCAACTTTTTTTGCATACCGCCCGTACGCGCTATCATAGGTAAGAAGATAAGCAAGCGTTGCCGGATCCGTAAGATCGTTGACCGCAACTATCTGAATGTCCGGCGAACCGAAAGCAAGCCGAAAAAATGACCTGCCGATACGCCCGAAACCATTGATTGCTACATTGATCATAATAAAGAAATGAAAAAGAATTACAGCTGGCTATACACAACTCGCACCCGACCATTAAAAAATAGGCAAAGGGGTGTGCGCCCAAACCCGTTGATCGCTACTTTTGTCATGATAAAAAATTATGTTGATAGGGAGGGTTGACTCCAACCCCTCTCTTGTATACATACAGTATAGCACATTCGTCACGGAGGAACCGATACCATGAGGAAATTTTTTGATGCTTGGCTTGCTGGATTTGCGGGATTTCTCTTTTTCTTCACTGTTTTTGGTATCGTCCTTGGGGCAATCTTCGGTCCCCCCACGCACCCCATCATTCCATTGAACGTTCACTGGGTGCTGGGTACGGTCGTAGACGGCATAGCGCTTGGTATTCCGGTGGGACTTATCGGTGCGTTCTTCTCCTTGATAAGCAACAGATGATGACACAGGCCTCCCCGCGAGGCCTTTTATAATGGCGCTCCCTCCTCACGCCTCCCCCGAAGTTCCATGGCCCGCACAACGCGCGCAATCGCCTTAGCGTACGCCGCCTCGCGCCACGTCATATCATGCTCTTTTTTCATGCGCATGACACCGTGAAATGCCGCCGTTACGACCTTATCAATTTTTTCCAACACCTCCGCCTCCTCCCAGTAAAAGCGCTGAAGATTTTGCACCCATTCAAAATAGGAGCCGACGACTCCGCCACCGTTTGCAAGAATATCGGGGATCACCTCAATCCCCTTTTGTATCAGTGCCTCCTCTCCGGCGGCCGTTATCGGCCCGTTGGCCATTTCAACCACCACAATAGCCCGTACGGCATCGGCATTCTTCTCGGTGATCTGCGCCTCAAGCGCTGCCGGAACCAGAACCTCTACATCAAGTTCCAGTAGCTCCTTATTCGTGATCTTTTTGTCGGCGGCCTCTCTCATATCTGAAAGAGGGGCATTGCTTTTCGTTTTTTTCTCCTCCAAGAGCGTGGCGACGTTTAGGCCATCAGGATTATACAATCCGCCCTTTGAATCGGAAAGCGCTACAACCTTGAAACCGCCTTGGTGAAGCATTTCGGCGAGATGTCCACCCACATTGCCGACCCCCTGAATGGCAACAGTCACGTCGCCCGAGGCAAGAGAAAGATCACTTGCCTGTTTTAAATATTCGCGAAGCGTTACGAATCCGCCGAAAGCGGTAGCGACCTCACGCCCCTGGGAACCCTCCAGTTCAATCGGCTTTCCCGTAAAAGCGCCCGGCACGAAATACCCCCGCGCATGCGAATACTCGTCCACCATCCAGGCCATGATCTGACTGTCTGTATTCACGTCGGGGGCCGGAATATCTTTTTCGGGACCGATAGCATCCGCAATGGCACGCACATATGCCCGCGACACACGCTCAACCTCGCCCCGCGAAAGTTCGCGCGGGTTTACACGGACTGCACCCTTCGCGCCTCCAAACGGAATGCCCATAAGGGAACACTTCCACGTCATGAGAGAGGCAAGCGCCGACACCTCATCAAGGTTCGCATCCGGATGAAAGCGGATACCGCCCTTAAAAGGGCCGACGGCATCCGAGTGCTGGACGCGCCAGGCGGGAAATGTTTTCTTGGTCCCGTCATCCATGGCGACCGAAAGCCCAACCTCAATGACGCGAGCAGGTTTTTTCAGTGCGGCAAGCATCGCTGCATCAACTCCTACTAGCGCCGCCGCATGATCAATGAGGGTATTCGTATTTTGGAGAAAGCTTGACATAATATAATATCAATGATAAGAAGCTAGTAGCTCTCAGGGGAACAAACATATGGCCCTAAAACCTGGTCCAAAAGCCCCCGTCAACCTTTCTGAAGAACTCCCTCGCCTCATGGGAAAAAATAACAATTGCGACGCGCGATTTGAATGGCAAGCTATCATGCGCATATTAGAACAAGAGGGGGTCACTGGATTTGACACCAAAGAGGTGCTGGAAGGTATTACGAATGCCGAAAACGAAGGATGCATTGAAAAAGCCGTGAGGTGCACCAACTTGAAGATGGGAATAGACGAACTGTGTTTCGCACTAACGTCCCGCGGTTTTTCAAAATTTGGAGTCGAAAAACGCTAATAATATCCACTCATTTGTGTGGATATTATTTTTCCGCCGCAGGACTTTGTTTCTCCCGTTTCAACAAATAATTATACGCGCCAAGTGCCGCTTTTACCGCGTCTCCCGCCGAGATGTTGTTTTGTTTATATGGATCGTCAGTGATGTCTCCTGCGGCAAAAATGCCCGGCTGCGACGTTGAGGCGTGTTTTGAATCAATAACGACCTGGCCATATGTGTCAAGGTCCACCAATCCCTTTACCATCTCCGAGTTGGGAACAGACCCGATCTCAACGAATACCCCCTGCACCGGAAGAAGTTTTTCTTCATTTGTTTTTCTATCCGTGTACGTAAGGCCCGTCACAAATGCATCCCCTACCACCTCTTTGGTCTGGGCGTTCATGATGATCTCGGCTTTCGGGTTTTTCCGTATCTCTTCCTGCGTTACCTGGTCACCCTTCAACGCCTCGCCGAACTCAAGAAGGTATACCTTGCTTGCGTACGGGAAAAGATCAATGACCGCCTCAAGTCCCGCATTTCCGCCACCAATAACGGCAACCTCTTTTCCCGAAAATAGCGGCGCGTCACAGGTAGAGCAGTATGCGACTCCCTTGCCGTTGAATTGCTCCTCCCCGGGAATGCCGAGCTTTCGTCTGCGTGCCCCTGCCCCCAAAATGACCGCCTTTCCCTGGTACTTCACGCCCTTGTCGGTCTCAACTTCATAATCGCATCCGCGGTCTTCGGTGCACGAAATACCGCGAACGGCAACCGCGCGCTCCATCCGTATCTCAACCATATCAGAAAATGCCCGAACGTGCGCCTCAAATTTTTTCGCAAGATCAAACCCGGAAATGTGCGCCTCACCGATCCAATTCTGAATATCGTCGGATACGATGGATTGTCCACCAAACGACTCTGCGATAAGCAAGGTCTTCAAGCGTTTTCGCGCCGTATAGACCGCGGCCGCGCACCCCGCCGGCCCCCCACCAATAATGATAACGTCGTACATACTATTATAATGTTATTTATTACGTGCCTGCTCTTTTATAAAAACGAGGTTGTGCGTGCTACTAAGACCATCGTTATAAAATACTTCTTCACGCTGCAAAATGGTAAACCCGAGCTCACACGCAACTCCTACATCGTGAACCTTGCCTCCCTGCCACACCAGCATCCCCCCGAGAGGAAGAATGCGCCATACTTCTCTCAAGGCATCTTCCCGAAGCTTCAGATTGCGTTCTAATATATTTTCTCCGCCCAAGGTCCGCGCCCGCTCTTTTTCCTGCCTAGGAACCTCTGTGGCATATTCGGATTCCTCCAGATCGCGCACGCCAGCCGGATGAATCTCCCCAAGACATGAGCAGTATACTATATCCACAGCGCCCTCTTTAACCGAAAGCGCTCGTGAGTCGGTAATAAGGTTTGCCCCCCCCCTCAATGGTTGCTTGCTTCCCCGGCAGAAAATTCGGCACACCAGGATACAGGTTTGAAACGATCAGTTTTTTCCCAAAGGAAAGATCAATCCGCCGGGGACCAACCACCGGATCTGTCTCATGAAAACGATATCCTCCTGCCGTCGGTCCTGCAACTTCAAGGGCTTTTTTTCGTTTTTGCACTTCTTCAGACAGGGGGAATCCGCTCCGGGCATATACCATAAGACGGCGCCCTTCATCAAACATCTCTTGATTCACCCATCCTCTTGCCTGCCATAACTCCTGGGTCACTAATTTCTCGCTACGCGCGAAATGTTCCATATAGTTCTCCGTGTGTTTACATCGCAAGCGGCTCCGGGCCGGTCTTGTTGCGAAGCCGGCGTATGAAGGTATCAACGCGCGCGTCGGAATACTCGGCAACACTGAATTTCTCAAGGCGTGTCCATACCGCAAGCGCTATGTCAGAATCATTCTGCTCGCGCGGGGCTACAATGACTTTTGACCCGTATTTTTTTGAGAACCCCTCCAATTTTTTTATAAGCTCCTCTGAAATACCGGGCTTATAGGAAATCCACACGCCACCGTGCTCAAGGTTATGTATCAATTGCCGATCGGGGAGCGAATCGCGATACACGCCCCACGGAGCGGGGCCTGCAAGATGAGGGCCCGATGTCGGCGGGTTAGAGTTGTACGGCCCGCGCGGCTCTTCCAGCGTTACATGGTCCTGCCCCTGATCGGCATACACCACGCCGGGCAGTGTTTCGTTACGATGCGAAAGATACCGCAGAAACACGTAGGCCCCTCCGATGACCACAGCCGCAACAACAACCCACACGAAGACACGCTTAAAGAATCTATGTTTCCGCGCCTGCTGGACCTGCTGTATTCTTTCCTGGTTCATAATAATAATACTATCGTATATTCTCTTATTTAAACACCCCGGGATCCGTGTTGCGAAGACCCTCCTCCATCTCCGAAAAGGTCACCGCCCGATTGACACGCCCCGTAATGCCTCCCCGATGGTTCACAAAATAGGTCTCGTGAGCATTGGCTCCCTGGGTCACGATATAAAACGAATTCTGCGGATCAAGAAGAATAGTAAGGCGCCCGGCGGCCCCTGCCGACTCCACAAACGCGCGGACCGCCCCGACCTCCTCGCCCCTGTTTATTGCGATACTGTTCACCAGATCTCCATACTTTGTCTTAATATTTGCCATATCGGTAAGTTGCTGGCGCGAGCCCTCGGATGCGCTTGCCCATGAGTATATAATGGTGGGCTTGCCATGCACATCATTGAGGTTCACAAGGTTGCCGTCAATATCGGAGAACATCGCGCGCGGCTCTTCGCGATACATCGTACCGGCGATTGATATTCCTGATGCGCCAAGGTACAAAAAAACTCCCGCGCCAAGAACAACGGCAAGACCGGCACATACAACTATGGTCTTATGCTTCTTAATCATCGGTGCGAAACCCCAGAATATCGGCAAGTTTTTCCTTATCAAAACCCACGATCATGACTCCGTTGATCTCCACAACGGGCACGCCCTCCTGCCCGGAGCCCGCGACCATGCGTTGGCGCGAAATAGAATCCTGGGAAACATTCACTTCGGCGAACTCTACTCCATGCCTCTGGAGATACTCCTTCACCATCTCACATAACACGCAATATGGCGCCGTATAGACAGTGATCTCGCGCTGGTTCGGATCCCCGGTACTCATCGTAGCTACTTTGTCTTAAGCGCCTCTTCAATAAGCGTTGAAAATTGTGAATAGGGCTGGGCGCCTACGAGCATTTTCCCGTTCACGAACGAACTCGGCGTTCCCGACACGCTATTCGCGCGCCCCAAAGCCGTGTCCTTGGAAACTTTATCAGCATACGCGCCGGCGTCAATGCACGCGTCAAATCGTCCCGAGTCAAGCCCAAGCTGTTTCCCGAATTTTTTCAGATTCTCCTTTGACAAGGCGCCAATATTCTCTCCTTGTTTTCCTTGCCCGTAATACGTATCCCACATGTGGTTGAAAAGAAAGTCGTGGTACTCCCAGAATTTCCCTTGCTCTCCGGCACACTCCGCCGCCTCTCCCGCCCACTGCGATTCCTGTCCCAAAAAGGCGAAGTGTTTATAGACAAACCGCACCTTGCCTGTTTTTACATAGGCATCAATAAGCTGACCCTCCGTTTCGCGGAAAAATTTCCCGCAAAATGGACATTGAAAGTCAGAAAATTCAATGAATGTCACTAGCGCGGCGGGGTCTCCCAGGGTTGCGTCCTTGTCGGTGTACAATGTCTTGGGATCAACGACAGCGCCCTGATCTCCTGCTTGCGGCACCGGCGTTGGTACGGGCGCGCCGCCGCCAAAGTCCCCGCCGGAATACACGATCGCAAGGCCTATGATGATGCCTGCGACAATGATAGAACCGGGGACTGAAAAATTTTGTATTGACGCGGCGGAGGCGGGCACCGTGTTCGTGTCTGCATTGTTTTCGTGCTGTTCTGAAAACGCTTCGTGTGATGGTTCCATAAAAATATTTAATTAATGTGTATATAGGTATGTCGCGTACTATCGGTCAATCATAGCAAAGGAACATATCAAAATCAATCAACCGGCGCGCCGTAGATTACCCAAGCAAGGAATTAAGATCAAAATCCATCATGCGTAACTCCGAAACATGCGCGCCAACGCGTACCTTGCCCTCAATAAGGCGCCCGATGACCGGCCGATCCTTGAATAGGTTGATAATGACGGCACCAATGATGCGCTCTTCTTGGAGGAAAAACCGCTCATAGCGCGAGTCCTTTTCGTCCACGCGGGACACCGCGGTGATCCCCTCCACGCCCTGGGGCATCATGCCAATCTGGGTTATATGCAGACCAAGACACTGTATGGAATACGCACTTATATTCCTGTATGGGGTCTTTTGTCCGACCATGTTCAGCCCCGCGATCTTTCCCTGCAGGAACGCGTTCGTCCAGTTCCCCGAACCGAGGTGCTTCTCAAAGATAACGTCATAATATTCCGCAATGTCACCGGCCGCAAACACGCCTTCCTCGTTTGTCTCAAGATATTCATTCGTGATGATGCCACTGGCACCCGTCTCAATACCCGCACCCCTTGCAAAATCCATGTTGCGGCCAACTCCGATACCGACACCGATCATATCAAAAGGAAGTTCGCGATTCATGCGCGTAAGCATTCTCCGCGGTTTTTTCTCGTCTGCGGCAAGAAGCGCTATCGGTTCATCATCACAAGCGAGCGCCACATGATACTTATCAAACGCCCTTCGCAGCAAGCGGTGCCCAACTTCGTCAAGCGCATCACCAAATATCCCGACATCCCGACATACAAGGGCAACCGGCACCTTATGAAACGAGAACGCCTGCAGAAACTCCAGCGCGATAAACCCGCCGCCGACCACGACCGCGCTGGTAGCGGTCTTTATATCACGAAGAATGGCATCGGCATCCTCAAGCGTCTGCATACGGTACACCACGCCAAGCTCCCTCCCGTGAACAATCCACGGCAGAGGCGCGCCTCCCATTGCCAGTAAAAGCTTGGCATAGGAAATGCGGGAACCGTTTTTAAGAAGTATTTCCTTCTTTGCAACGTTCAACGCTCCGGCCTCCTCCCCGAAAAATACACTGATATTCTTCTCGTCGTAATCCGTGTTTTTCCGCAAAAAAACCTGCTCGCGCACGATGCGCTCCTTAATATAGTTTGGAAGAAGCACCCGGGAATAGAGCGGATGCGATTCGCTTGCGATAATAAGAATGGATGCGGCATGATCATGCTCGCGGATGGTCTCGGCCGCAGTCGTGCCCGCAATACCTCCCCCAATAATAACGTAGTCGTATTTCATAAACACTGTGCGCATTCCTATGCCCGCGCCACCGCCTTTGCGCCCCTCTGCCGGGACGGCTATAATGAATATAGCATAACATAGGATATGGCATTTTTTATAGACCATGAAGCACGCTCTGTCCCATCTGCACATACGAAAGCACCACGCGGAAAATGGTGCGCCAACTCATTCACGCATGAAATTCCTTGATGGCGTTGCACTTGCAAACGGTATTTTCGGCTCACTCACACCAATCCCCCAGATAGCGGCAATGTACTCCTCAAAAAAAGTTCCGAGGGCGTATCAGTGCTAACGTGGGGATTACTCATATTCTCCTCACTCATATGGCTTATATATGGCGCATTCCATCGTGATCCGCCCATTGTATCGTCTTCACTCTTGTCCATCATCGTCTACGCCCTGGTAATCAGCACGGCACTCTCGTTCAGATAAAATACCCGGCGTGCGCCGGGTATTTTATCTACGATACATGCGCGGCGCGCATCTCGTTAAAACAATTTCACAATATCGCGATACGTGATCGCAACCATAAGTACGATGAGAAGGATGAATCCGACGGCATGCGCCATGTGCTCCATTTTTTGATCCACCCTGCTTCCGCGAATCTTTTCTATCGCGAGAAAAAGAATTCTTCCACCGTCAAGCGCGGGAAACGGCAGGGCATTCAACACCGCAAGATTGACTGAAAGAACTGCGGCAAGCTGTAAAAAATATGAAAGGCCGAGCGCCCACGCCTGTCCCGCCACCCGAAAAATGCCCACCGGCCCCGATACATCAGCAGATATTTTTCCCGTTGAAAAAAGATCGGTGAAAAGTGCGACCATACCGATCACAACAGAGGTAAGCGAAAACCAGGTCTGCTGAAGCCCGACCCACAGCGCCTTATACCACGGAACTTGTAAAATGCCAACACGGGAAAGTGCTACACCGACGGGCCCCTCGCCTTCGGGCGGATGTTGCCGCGGCACGACCGTAAACATAAGATCCTGACCTCCGCGTCTAACAGCGATCGTCATGTCCATGCCGAGATGTCCTGCCGTAAATTCCTGAATATCATCAACGGTCTCAACTGTCTTCTCATCGTCGCCTACCGCAAGACCCAGAACGATATCCCCGAACTGAACTCCGGCGCGCCCCGCGGGCGACTCTGGAGCAACGTCAATAACGGTGATAGCAACATCCCGCACGTTTGCCCCCGCGCTGTCATCATCAAGGGCTGCCGGAACGCCAAGAAAACTGCCGAAAGAAAAAAATGCCCAGGCAAGAACGAGATTCATGAAGACCCCTGCGACGATGACCATAAAACGCTGCCACGCGGGGCGCGAAATAAAACTATCCGGACTACCCGCTCCCTCGCCCTGCTCCCCAAAGATCCGCACGAATCCGCCTATGGGGAACAGATTGAAGGAATAGAAAATCCCCTTTTTGCGAATACCAAAAAGACGGGGAGGAAACCCGAACCCGAACTCCTCCACCTTTATCTTGAGCTTTCGCGCCACCCAAAAATGGCCCCATTCATGAACGAGGACCAATGATGCGATAAGGATGATGAAACCGACAATCGCGATACCCATACTGCTTTCTTACCTATTTTCCATAGCATTACTTACCGACGCGAACACACGCATATACAAGATATTCAATGTTACCCTCGGAACCGCGAATGGGAGACGTCATGGTTCCAAGAATATTCCAGCCGCCCGCCTCCGCCCACCCGACAAACGCTTCAAGTGCCTCTCTGCGCTCGCCTTCATCCCGCACCACACCATGCTTCAACGCCCGTTTTGGAACCTCGTACTGCGGCTTAAACAATCCTATAACGCGCGCATCCTGTTTCAGAAATTTTTTGAGAACAGAAAATATCAGCCGTAACGAGGTGAATGATACGTCTATCGTAACCAAATCAACCCGTTCGGGCAAGGACGCAAGAAACAGCGCGTTCGTCTCCTCCATCACTACAACGCGGGGGTGTTCGCGTATCTTTTGATCAAGCTTGCCTTTTGCCGTGTCTATCGCATACACCTTTGCGGCACCATTCTCAAGCAATACTTCGGTAAATCCTCCAGTGGCGGCACCTATGTCGGCGCACACCGCGCCTGAAATATGCGGCTTAAACTCCTTCACTGCGGCCGCAAGCTTATAGGCGCCCCGGCCGACATATTGCCGCTCATCGCGCACCGCGATCTTAGCGTTCATCCCGACCGCCTGCCCGGGAGAGACGGCCTTCTGGCCGTCAACAAACACGCGACCTTCGGTCACCACAACAAACGCCTCTTCCTTTTTGGCGATAAGACCGCGCTCCACCAATATGTCATCAAGCCGTCTTTTTTTCATTGGCTAAAAATTTATGATCGTTGGCGAGATTCATATGGCATCGCTATCGCCATCACAGAAAAAATCATCAACAGGATCCCAATGGCAAGAAAAGAATTCCGAAGTCCAAAAAAGGTTCCAAGTACTCCAACGGCAATGGGTCCTAAAAAATATCCGGCGCTCTCGGCAAAAGTTTTAATGCCAGAAATATGCTCTTTAGCATGATAAGAGGAAAGCGTATCCAGCCCCGCCATGCCGGCGGGGAGCAGTAGTGCATCACCAATTCCGGCAATGATAGACAGGATAAAAAGCGCACCGACATTTTCAAATACACCAAATCCTATGGTTGATATTGCCATCAAAAAAATTCCTGTAGCCAATACTGTTCTGCCCCCCCCCATTACGATCAATAAACTTTCCGGCAATTATTCCTATAAACAGAATCGGAAGGGTAAATCCTGCATACACCAGTCCGATTGCCAACTCGCTCAGTCCCAATGCTTTTGTATACAGCGGTTCGGCAATAGCAATAAAACCCCAATGAAATGCAAAAATAAAAAATGCAAAAACGAGAAACACCCCCTTGAATCGCAAAAGGAGAAATTCATGAAAACTTTTCTGGAAAACATGGTCCTTTTTCAAAACATCCAAGAAAGATCTACGAAAGGATTCATGAGGCCGCAGACCGGATGAAAAGCGTACACTCGTCAGCACCAGCAGAACCGAAATGCCGAATATAACAGCAAAAACCGCTCTCATGCCAAAAAACATTGCAACGCCGACCGCGATCGGACCCAAAGAATAGCCAAAATTATGCAACCCCTCTATCATGCCGTTTATGCGTCCGGCATGTGTATTGGGCGTCAACGCCATAGCTTCAGCATCTGCTGGAATAATGAAAAGCTGGGTGGCAAGTTCATAAAAAATCAGTAAAACCAAAAAAATCAGAGGACTACGGAAGATCATAAATAGCGCGGCGGAAGCGGCCAGGAGAGTCCCTGACAAAAGAATCGCTCGCCGCCGGCCAAAATGACTTGCGAAAGCGCCAATTGGCACGTCGGCAAAAACTCCAAAAAGTTCTGGTATTGCAAAGACAATGCCAATCCATCCTATGGTGCTAAAAATGCCATCCGAAAGAATCGGCAATGCCAAGGAAAACATCCCGTACACTACACCAAAAAGAAAGCCGAGCAAGCTCAATGTATGAATTTCGCTATAAACGCTCCGACGATAAAGTGGGCGCATAACTTTTTATGCCATTATCTGAGCAAAAATGATAGATATAAGAATAATCCCAAATGCAGCAATCTTCTTCCGGTGCGCCCTCTCTTTCAGAATAAACAAAGAGGCAAAATACACGAGTATCGGCTGTAATGAAAAAAGCAGTACCGTATACACGATGCCCGATCGCTGATAACTTGCATAAAAAAGGATCCAGGCGACCGCGGTCAACATGTTCGTCACTATGATAAGCCGCCACGCCGTAAAGGAAAGCGTCCGGTATGAGCGGAGCGTGAACGGAAGAAAGATGAGCGCCATGCCTGCCGCGCGCACAAGTTCAAGCGATACGGGGCTCCACACCAAAAGAAGCGCCCTTGATATCGGGGCGCTCAAAGGGGCGATGGCCAACGACCATAGCACGTAGGGAAGGGTCTTTTTTGCGATCCGTATCCGATGGTGATCCCAGTGCGACCACACGACCGCAAGAGCCGCCGCAAGAGCGGGAAACACCAGATACGGATTCCGCTCATCGGAGAAAAAAATGCTTGAAACAAGAATGACCGGTATCGCCTGCAGAAGATCAAGCGCTTGAATTTCCTGGAGAGCGTCATTTTTGAGCGCCCGATAATACAAGAGGTTAGAAATAGCGCTTCCCACAACCGAAAGAACGATAAGCGCCCAGCGACCACTTCCAAACATGCCAACCGATAATTCGGGCCGCACGATAAAAAAAATGACCCCGGTAATGATGAACACCAGAGGAAAACTCGCGCCGGTGTACGAAATGAACCCGACCCTTTTGAGAGAAAGGATCGCCTTATCAAGAGTGAACGAGGCCGCCTGCAAGACCGCCGCACATAAGGGTAAAAGTATATTCATGAGTATGCCGCCGCAAAACGGCAACGCCGCTATCCCGTCATGATGTCATGCTCCTTCTGGCAGCCGATGTCCTCAATTTTTTTATTCGCCTCGTCAACGCTTTTTTGCACATCCTGCTTCGTACGGAATTTTTCATCCTCCGAGATCTCTTTTCTCTTTTCCTTTTCGTCGCTCTCCCGCAGTACCTCCTCGCGGATTTTTCGTATCGCGATGCGACTCTCCTCCATTTTCTGCTTAAGCACTTTTACGAGATCTTTTTTGCGCTCCTCCGTCAATTGTGGAAGGTTCAGGCGGATCCCTTGACCGTCAACAACGGGGTTAAGGCCGAGCTGTGATGCCTGTATCGCCTTCTCAATCGGCTGGAGCGCTCCCTTGTCCCACGGCTGTATCAAGATCTGCCGCGGCTCGGGCGTTGATAGTGACGCAAGCGCTTTTATGGGCGTTTTCGCCCCATAATAGTCAACCATAATATCTTCAACCAATGCGGGTGTTGCCCGGCCTGTGCGAAGCCCCACTATATCTCCTTTCAAATACTCAAGCACGCTGTCTAGTTTTTCTTTTAGGGTGTTCATAAAAAATATGTGATACGCGCCCAGCACCGGACCGATCCGTCCGGCACGAACATTACTTCGCCAATACCGCAAAAAAGACATCGCGGCTTTGCGGATCGGGCACCATGTCAACTATGCGGGCTCCCGTGGGCGAAGAGATGACCGACCAGCTGATGCCGCGATCGGACGATGCGTATAATTGTGTAGAGGCGGCAAGGTAGAGCATCTGCTCGTCAAAGGGGCTTCGCGCAACCGCAAGAATGGGAAGCGCCTCGGGCGGAATAATAAGGGAAGGCGCAACCCAGTGGTTCCCGCCATCAATTGAGGTGAGAAGTCCGTAGGCGGACGCAAGATACAGGGTTGAGTCCGCCGGGTCAATGAGCAGTTTTTGATACTTCAACGCGCCCTCAAACTGCGACAGGGCATCGGTCATATCAACCCAAAATCCGCCTTTATCCTCCGACCTGAATATGCTTCCCTTTTCAGTAAACACGAATAGGCGCGATTCGTTTCTGGGGTCAACCACCAAGCGCACAATGCCGTCCCGAAACCAGCGCACAACGCGCCACGAATCCCCGCCGTCATGGGACGAGAAGAACCCGCCCTGCCCCGTTACAATATAGAGAACCCCTGACGCATCAACGAAACCGTCAAATACCCCGAACCGTTCAACCGGCGTCTGGTATACTTCGCGAAACGAACTGCCACGATCTTCGGATTTGAGCACGCGTCCGCGATTTTGCTGAAAGACGGCAAGATATACCTCTTGAGGATTGTTGGTATTGAATATGACCCGATAAACCGAAGAATCCCCGCGAAGCGCTCCGTTCGGGTCCTGTATCTTCTGCCAGGAATCCCCGTTATTTTCCGTCCGCCACAATCCGCCGCTCTTCATTCCGGCAAATATCACGCTTGAGCTGAACGGGTGAATGGCAAAATGCAGTATCTGGTATTTGGCGATGTCGTCTCCCTCGCTCGTGTTCTTTTCTTCCCAGTCGCGCCCGCCGTTTCCGGACCGAAAAATGCCCACACTGCTTTTCGGGCGATCAGCCGGTGCCGGACCATCCGAGGAACCATCGTTGGTTCCCGGCCCTCCCGGTGAATAGCCAAGAAAAAATGGAAGCACCACGATCACAAGAACCGCGATCGCGAAAAATATGCCGATGATAATGCCAAATTGTTTCATAATAGTATCAGAGTATGACCAACGGAATGGATGCACCCGATCATACACCACCGCGCCGCACCCACTCCATTATGATGGTAGCCTTGCGGCATTCGCATCCCGAAGGTGCCAGTGTAAGAATAATGCATCGGCGGCAAGACGCGTGCTTGCGTTCGTGTGCAATGCCGCAAATCGGATATCAAGCGCCGCCTTCAGTGCGCGGGATACGCGAGGCCCGGGGCCTTGCAACAACGCTCTGCGGGAACACGTCAAAAAACGATCGGAAAAGTGCCGGAAGGCGTCGCGGTCTTTTGCAAGCGCCTCTCCACGCAGAAGACACGCCACGATCCCTTCCTCCAAGAGCTCGGCAACAAGTTTCTGCGCTTTCTTTTCCGTTTCAAAAAATGATGCGTCAGTGACGGCACGAACAATGAATCCCGGCCTGCCGGCGGCCATGCGCGAAAGGTCTTCGGCCTCCTTCCAAACATCCTGTGCAATTGCTCGTTTTGCAGACGCATGACGCCCGTTCAGCAATTGCTCGGCGACCATCCGCATGCGCGCGTCGGAAAGCGGAGTAAACGATATCGGCACCACCCGCGAAAGGATGGTCGGTAATAACACCCCCGGAGTATCCGTTATAAGAATAAACACGGTGCCGAGCGCAGGTTCCTCAAGAAGTTTCAGCAAGCTGTTCTGCGATTCCTCGCGTAAAAATTCCGCCTCATCAATGAGAAACAAACGGCGCCCTCCCTCATGAGGAGTAAAGGATGCAAGACGTTTTATCTCGCGAACGGTATCAATACCGATCTCCTTTTTTGGGTCCCCCACCAGGGGACGCGAGGGGGATACCATAATGACGTCGGGGTGACTCTGACTGGTAATGGCAAGACACGGGACACACGTGCCGCACGACTGAAATGCCGCGACATCGGGCGCCTTACAGAAAAACAATCGGACCCATTCCATAGCAATGGTCCGTTTTCCCACCATGTCAGGCCCCGAAAAAAGATAGGCGTGCCCCGTGCGGGATACCTGAAGGACTTTGCGAAGATATGCTATCTGCCGCTCATGGCCAAAAATCATGGCTCTACTATATCAAATGTATTGCAGAAACGGAAGCGTGCCAGCAGAATACCTGCAACAGGCATATGGAGTCCCGCATACATACCACCCATTACCAGCGACAAAGCACAGCGAATGCTATCTTAACGTTTTTTAACCGATTGATCATTTTTCATTAAGACACCACATGATAAGAGGTTGACCATATTTTTCTAAAAATGCAATGTTGACAAAAAAAATGGTTAATGCTATATCTATTCATGAACCTTTACACTTGGTATTCATGCCAAATCAGGAAACCTTTATAAAAACGGCTGTTATCGGCACACGCGAGGAACCCCACGACATGGATCAACGCCTTGTTAAAACGAATGTACGGGATGCCGTACTCACCGAGATCGCCGACAAACATCAGAAGCAGGTTCTGTACGCATCCGCCACAGCAGAGCGCAGGCGTGCTATCCTTTTTGCAGACGCGATGAACCAGTGGGCAAGAATGCTCGGGCTTGACCGAAATCTTACCGTAGAGGAGATAGAGGCCTTGGCACCCGAAGCAGTACGCTGGCACCAGAGTATGTTTTGGAAAGGCGCTGGGATGGTGAGCGCCGGCATCATGCTAGTTGCGGCCCCTCTTGCCGGAACCATTCTTGCGGGTATTTTCTTGCACTCGATGTTCTTTTTTGGAACGTTCGTTTTTGCCCTCATGGGCCTTATTGGGTGTCTGGTCGGAGGTATTGAAAATCGTGGGCCATTATCCTACTTTTTCGGCCAGGCGCCCACCGCCATGCGAAAAGCATTCTCGTTCCTTCGCAAAGGGCACTACCACAATAGCAATCCCGAATGGCGCCTAGAGAAGTATTCGGATGAAGACATCAAAGCATTAAGACACTTGCTAGAAAAAAACCGCCAATAGCGGTTTTTTATATAGACACGTGCGTGTCATCACACACACCGGAATGCCTGTCTATCGCTTAGATGAAATGCTTCTTTTATATACATCCAAATGCTCAAGAGCGATGCCCGTCCCCTTAGCAACACACAACAGGGCCTCATCAGCGATATGCGCGGGAACACCCGTTTCCTGAAGCACCAACTCCCCGATGTTGCGAAGAAGCGATGATCCTCCCGACATGACGATGCCGCGCTCAATGATGTCAGCCGCAAGTTCTGGCGGCGTGTCATGCAAGACCTTTTTTATCGCGCGAATGACTTCATCCAATTCATATGATATCGCCTCCGTCACCTCGGTCGTAAAAATTTCAATCGTTCGCGGCAAACCCGTCATAAGGTCGCGGCCTTTTATCTCCATGGAAATAGTATCGTCAAGCGGAATAGCCGACCCAATCTTTATCTTTACCTCCTCGGCGGTCCGATCTCCAATGGCGAGGTTATAATGCTTTTTGATGTAATCCGATATTGCCTGATCAAATTTGTTGCCCGCAACTTTCACCGAATTTGCCGCAACGATCCCACCAAGCGAAATAACCGCAACATCGGTCGTGCCGCCTCCGATATCAACGATCATGTGCCCTACGGGCTCATTGATGGGAATGCCGGCGCCAATTGCCGCGAGCACCGGCTCTTTTACAACAAATGCCGCCTTTGCGCCAGCATTCAGCGCGGCTTCCACGACGGCCCTTCGCTCGGTGGAAGTAACACCCGCGGGCACCGAAACCATAACCTCGGGTTTTCGCAGGCGAAATTTCCCCGTCGCCTTATTTATGAAATACCGAAGCATCGCCTCAGTCACACGGTAATCGGCGATGACACCGTCCTTCATGGGCCGGTACGCGATGATAGAGTCGGGCGTCTTGCCGATCATTTGGCGCGCCTCAACGCCTACCGCAAGAACCTTGTTGTCTTCGGTAGAAACGGCGACCACCGACGGCTCATTGATAACAACCCCGCGCCCGGGGACATAGACAAGCGTGTTTGCCGTTCCAAGGTCAATGCCGATCTTTTTTATAAACATGAGTATACGCTGTTACTAGTGTATGTGTTTGTGGATGAGAGGTCGCGTATTACGATACGCGCGTGATATCGGCGCCGATCGCCCGCAAACGTCCGTCAATATTTTCGTATCCGCGATCAATATGCTCAACACCGGAAATATGTGACTCGCCTTCGGCGACGAGCGCCGCAACGATATGCGCCATGCCGGCGCGAATATCGCGCATTTCAATGGTGGCAGGCCGCAACGGCGTCGGACCCTCAATAAGGCAGCTGTGATTATACATTTTTCCTTGAAATCGGCAAGGTAAATTTCCCAAGCATTTTGCCGCGATATCCATGCGTGCACCCATTTTTTTAAGATCATCAATATAGCCAAAGCGATCTTCATAGACCGTTTCATGAATGCTTGAGCTTCCAACACACTGAGTGAGAAGAACGGCGAACGGCTGTTGCCAGTCGGTCA
>MHQW01000032.1:51982-73316 GCA_001820785.1 Candidatus Sungbacteria bacterium RIFCSPLOWO2_02_FULL_51_17 | reverse complement strand
ATGCCACCCGCCTCAATGGCATAATCCCCGCCGATTTTTCGTATCGCGTTCAACAACGGCACGAGATGCGCCTGCACCGCTTTTTTTACCAAAACATTGCCGCCGGTCGCAAGTGTCATCACGGCAAACGATGCGGCCTCAAGCCGGTCGGGAATGAGCGTGTGCGTAACACCACGCAATGCTTCAACACCCTCAACGGTGATGGTGCGATGCGTATCGTACTGAATAAGCGCGCCCATGTCTTGGAGCATGTGAATGAGGTCTTTGACCTCGGGCTCCACGGCGGCATTTGAAATAACGGTAGTGCCGTGTGCGAGCACCGATGACAACAAAATATTTTGGGTCGCCCCCACGCTCGGATACGGAAGCGCTAGCGCCGTCCCCTGAAGACCGGCGGCACGCGCCACATACGTCGCATCGGACACGTGGATCTCGGCGCCCAGTTTTTCCAAAGCCCCGATATGAAAATCAACCGGCCGGGGCCCGATCTGGTCGCCGCCCAAGAGCGGCACCTCCGCCTCGCCGGAGCGAACCAAAAGCGGGCCAAGCGCTAAAATGGGAATGCGGTTTTTTCGCGAAAGTCCGTGCACGCGGTTGTTCCGTATCACCGGAGTGTGCACCGAAAGCGTTCCTGGGGCCGTCCACCGAATAATACTCCCTATCTGCTCACAAAGCTCTATCGCTATGGCCGTTTCCTTGTTATCAGGAACATTCTGAAGAACACAGGGATCTTTGGTCAACAAGGTTGCCATCATAAGGTTACCGACGGAATTTTTCGCTCCGCGCACATCTATCTCCCCGTGCAATTTTTTCCCTCCACGAATAATGAATGTTTCCATAAAAAATGTTCACCCGTTCCGTGTGCGCCCATCCCCTTTTATAAAACCTCTATTTATATCATAAAGAAAAGCGGGCGCACTGTAACTATTGACTTTTTATGCGGGCAGTGTAGAGTAACCATGCCTCCAACATCAAAAGATGGGTGGCCATGCTACTCTCGTTAGCTCTTTTCATCGGGGGATTCCTTCTCTTCTGGCGGCATCTACCACCAAACATCCTCCGAGTGTGCGCGATCTCTGCTCTCGGCATCGCCTGCTCTCTTAGCGTCATGGTTCTTTTCGGCACATTGATTGTCGGCATGACCGTATTCAGTATCGGAGTTATTGCCACGATTGATTACTATGTTTTTAGATCGCGATAACGCCACCTCGCGCCCGCACACAACACGTGCGGGTATTTATTTTTCCCAAAAATATGGTATGATCTTTCTATGAGAATGGCGCTTACGAAAACAACACGGCGAGTCATATTCTACGCATCGGTAGCGCTTTTTTTATTAGCCACTCCCGTTATTATTCTCTACTCACTCGGATACACGGTCAACATTCAGGATAAAACGATCCAGACGACCGGCGGCATTTTCGTAAAGACCGTTATGCATCCCGGATTCACCATATTCCTTGACGGTGTGTTTTACAAGGAAACATCATTCCTCTCGCGTGGCGCCCTCGTCACCGATCTCCGACCGGGATACCATTCCGTCGCTGTTGCGAAAGATGGCTACCTCCCATGGACAAAAAATGTTCTCGTTGAATCCCGGCGCGTAGCGGAATTTCGTTTTATCGTGCTCGTCCCCGAACCGCAAAACCAGGCACATATCGCAACGACGACTCCGCACATCTCCGATGCGCGGTTCCTTCTACGCGATGTCATTTTTGAAAGCACGTCTCCCCTAGCACCTCCGCTCGTGACTGATCCTTCTTTCGCTTCCGCGGGGAACACCCGCCATCTTCTTTCCGCAAACCTTACGATCGCCGACTGGAACGAAGAGCAGAACCGCATACTGTTTGTCCGCACCGACCCCACAACAGATAGCGCATTCTGGAGCATCGGCATTCTTGCCGACAATTCATACGAAGAACGGTGGAAACGCCCCACCCGTTTTTTCGTGAAAACGAACACTGCAACAACAACCCCGAGGATCCTTGAAGCACGCGGGGTGCGCCGCATCGCGCTGGATCCGGAACGAAACGACGGCATATTTATTCTTGATACAAGCGGCACCGTCTATCGGGGATCCACGGCATCAAACGATATCACTCCGTTTGTGCCCAATGTAGCGTTTTTCTCACCGGTCGCGAATGCACTTGCCTTCATAGATACGAACGGATTTCTTGCATCTGCCGACACACAAAGCGACGCTATCGCCGTTATCGGCCGGAGGGGGTTTTTCCTCAAACCGAATGTCCCGCCACAGTTTGCACGTGCGTCATCCGAGGCGCTTGCCATCATTGATTCTGCGGGCGGACTCTTTTTGCAGGAACCCGGAAGTCCGGAACTTGCCCAGGTTGACTCTGGGGCCCGCGGCATGATGTTTGACAAAACGGGCGCAAAACTCCTCGTCTGGAAAGAGCAAGAAATATTCGTACACTGGCTCAAAGAGCAGGAACAGCAGCCCCAGCGCGCCAAGAACGAGCGCAGTAAGATCGTGCTGTGGCCGGAGGTCACCATTAAAAAAGCCATCTGGCAGACGAACACCTACGAGCACATCATATTCTCAACGCAAAACGGGCTTTTCCTAAGTGATGTTGACAACCGGGGCGGGCTTAACATTCAAAAAATAACGGACGGGCCGATCATTGATTTTATCTATGACAAAAAAGAAAAACGGCTCCGATGGCTTGACGAGAAACATATCTTGGAGATTGAGCTTTAGCGCACGCCTATCGCAGGGCTCCGCGCCGCGGAAAAAGTACGCGTCCCTTTTTAATGACATAAACCAGCGCGCCGTCTCCAACAGCATGCAGGTACTCGGCAATAGTGGGCGCATCGGCAATAAGAATGTCCGCCTGTTTTCCCGCCTCTAAACTTCCGAGCATATCTCCCCGATCAAGCGCATGCGCCGCATTTATGGTAATAGCGTTCAAACACTCCTCGTATGTAAGACCGAAAAATCGCATGCCAAGATCAGCGATGAGTTTGAGAGAATATATCGGCGAACTGCCGGGGTTGTGATCGGTCGCAAGCGCGAGCGGAACGCCCGCTTTTTTTATAATTTCCGCGCGCGCCCTCATCCTGCCGCGTTTTTCCCACTCCATGAGGTGAAGTTGTACCCCGGGAAAAAGGACTGCGGTCGTGCCCGCGGTACGGAGAAGCCGAATATCACCCGTGCGGGCAAAATCACAGTGATCGGCGCTTGATGCGCCGAATTCCGCCGCCACTCTCATACCGCCAAAACGGCGGGTCTGCTCGGCGTGCACCCGAACCCTAAGACCGTGGCGCATCGCGGCAGTGAGTATTTTTCGCGCCTCACCGGGAGTAAACCCAAGCGGATCGCAGAACACATCACAGTATTCTGCAAGACCTTCTTTCTTGATCGCGGGCAACATAGTATTTACGACCATCCGTATATACGACGCGCGGTCGTGCTCATATTCCAGCGGCACGGTATGTGCGCCCAAAAAAGTCGCGGCTACATCAAGAGGCCCCGAGCGGGCAAGTTCTTGTATGACGCGAAGGATGCGAAGCTCGCTTTCTGTTGATAATCCATATCCGCTTTTTATCTCAACCGTCGTTGTTCCGCATGCCGCCATCCGCGAAAGAGTATTTCTCGCCGACCGGTACAGCGTATCGACGGTAGCGCTCCGCGTCGCCGCAACGGTAAGAAAAATGCCTCCACGTTTTTTATGCGCGTCCGCGTAACTGACACCACCGAGCTTCGCGCGGTACTCCTCGGCGCGCGATCCCGCGTACACTGCATGCGTGTGACAGTCAACAAATCCCGGCATCACGATCTTTCCCGATGCGTCTATAATATGATCGCCCCTTCGGGGCGGAAACCTTCGCAAGATACGTTCCGTACTTCCAACGGCGACGATTTTCTCACCCATAACTGCAAGCGCGCCGTTTTTGATAATCCCGCAGTCGCGAAAATCCTTCCCGATCTTGGGACCTTTGTACCCGCTCGTGCAGGTGGCAAGTTCCGCGGCATTCGTAATGATCAGCATGTGATCTCCGGTATCTTAACCCCTTTCTCTTTTGCCGTGCGAATGGCACTCTCTTCGCCGCTATCCGCGTGTCTCGCAACGCCAATCCCCGGATCAACCGTAAGCACGCGCAGAAGCCGCGCGTCCCGCTGCTTTGTACCATCGGCAACAATGACCATGCCCGCATGAAGTGCGTTACCGATGCCGACTCCCCCGCCATTATGAAACGATACCCATGAGGCGCCATTCGCGGCGTTCAATGCAAAATTAATGAGCGGCCAATCGGCGATTGCGTCAGACCCATCCTTCATGCGCTCCGTCTCGCGGTGCGGACTTGCCACCGAACCCGTATCCAGGTGATCACGCCCGATCACCACGGGAGCAGATACTTTTCCGGAGCGAACCAGTTGGTTTAACGCAAGGCCGAATTCGGCACGCTCCCCGTATCCGAGCCAGCATATGCGCGTCGGAAGGCCGGTGATGGGGACCTTTTTCTGCGCCTTTTCTATCCAGCGTTTCAGCGCCGGGTTATGCGGGAACGTTTTTAATAGCATACCATCAATCGCGATCTGCTCTTCTTTTTTTCCAGAAAGCACCGCCCACCGGAATGGGCCCTTGCCCTCGGAAAAAAGCGGACGGATGTAGGCGGGAACGAATCCGGGATAGAGAAAATCTCCCTTCTCATCGCGCACCGAAAGACCTCCCTCCTCTGATTGTGCCCGAAGATTATTCCCGTAATCAAACACGACAGCACCCCGTTTTTTCATCTCTATCATTGCGGCCACATGCCGCACCACGGCCTCGCGCGCTCTTCGCTCATATTCTTTCGGGTCTTTCACGCGCAGAAGATCAAGCTCAAAAAGGTCGCCCGGCGGCACATAGCTCAATATGTCATGCGCAGGCGTCTGATCGGTAACGATATCGGGAGTAATATTCCGACGGACAAGTTCCGGATGTATCTCGGCGGCATTCCCGACAAGCCCGACGGAGAGCGGAATTTTTTTGGCGATCGCGTCCCAAACGCGTATAAGCGCCTCCTCAAGGTCTTCGGAGAGCACATCGCAATACCCCTCGCGCACCTTTCTCTCAATTCGTTCGCGCCGCACCTCCACATCAAGTATAACGCCATCATTCATGGTGACAGCAAGGGGCTGGGCACCCGACATGCCGCCCATGCCTGCGGTAAGAATGAATTTTCCGGCGAGCGTCTCCGCATTAAAATGAGTACGTGCGCACGCGGCAAGCGTTTCGTACGTTCCCTGCAAAATTCCTTGCGTGCCAATATAGATCCATGAACCCGCTGTCATCTGGCCGTACATCATAAGACCAAGGCGGTCGTATGCCGAGAACACATCGGGTGTTGACCACTTCGGAACAATATTTGAATTCGCCAAAATGACACGGGGCGCCTCCGGATGCGTGGGCGCAACATACACGGGTTTTCCCGACTGTATGCAAAGCGTCTCATCTTCAGCAAGGTTCATGAGCGCCTGCTCTATCTTTCCGTATTCGTGCCAGTTTCTCGCGGCACGCCCTGTTCCTCCATACACGATAAGCTCATCGGGTTTTATCGCGACATCCGGGTCAAGATTATTATGAAGCATGCGCAATGCCGCCTCGGCGTCCCAGGTTTTGCACTCCTTTTCTGCTCCCACGCGCGCACGTATAGGAGAGGGGGGCCGCTCCTTCATATGCATGGGGCGCCCGTAGATCGTTATCTCTTCGTCAATGTCGCAGTCGCATGAGACCGCATAATCATTTTTTCCTTGCATAGTATGTCCGCAATTACCCCATATTCATTATCGCATATCGCCCCTCCGTATAAGACCCGCGATATATGCTATGTCGTTGCTCATCCACCGATCGCGCATCACGGGCGCCACGCGCCGTCGTATTTTTTTCTTGAGATCACGAAATGAGGCGCTGAATGCGCCGTGCCCGTATGTTTTTGAGTCCATAAGAAATTCTCCGGCCTGGTAGATGGCAAGAAATTCCACGGCAAGCGCGCGTTCGGTATTTCGCACGATGTCGGATGCTTTTCGCGCAGATGTCATTCCCATAGAAACAAAATCCTCCTGTCCCGCGGACACCGGCACCGATTGGATGCTTGCGGGATGCGCCAATATGGCGTTTTCCGCGACAAGGGCTACGGCAAGGTATTGGGTAACCATGAGTCCCGAGTTAAGACCGCCATGCGGCGCAAGGAACGGCGGCAGACCGCTCAACGCGCTGTTCAAAAGTCGTTCTATCCTTCGCTCAATGACCTTGCTGTGGGCCGCCATCGCGATCCCCACGCTATCCATCGCGAAGGCGACGTTTTGCGCATGAAAATTGCCGCCCGATACCGCCTGGAACACTCCCCGCGATGAAAAAAAGAGCGGATTGTCCGTTACCGAATTGAGCTCCACCTCCACCACGCGCACTGCCGCATCAATATGATCCATCACCGCGCCGTCTATCTGCGGAGCGCACCGCACCACATATGAGTCCTGAACTTTTTTCTTTTTCGCGTCCGGGCGCGCGCTTCCCGAAAGATACCGCCGAAGAAGGGCCGCCACCGCCTTCTGGCCGGGATGAGGTTTTACGTCGTGAATCCGTGCATCAAGGCCGGAGCGAGACGCGCCGGTAACTTCAAAAAGTCCTGCGGTCGCACGACACGAAGAAAGAAGAAGATCGCGTGCGGCACTAACAGCAAGCGCCGCCTGGGCAGTGGTTACCGCCGTTCCATTTATAATACTCAACGCCTCTTTAGGTCCGAGCGACAAAGGGGTGATGCGAAGGCGTTTGAGGATCTTTGCCGCAGGCACTACGCGCCCCCGATGGTAGGCGTTTCCCTTGCCAAGAAGCAGAAGACCTAGGTGCGCGAGCGGTATAAGATCGCCGCTTGCCCCAAGAGAACCCTGCGCCGGCATGAGGGGCGAAACGTTATTATTGAAAAAAGTTATCAGCGTTCGTACCGTATGAACGGAAACGCCGGAATAGCCCTTTGCAAGAGCATTGATGACCAAAAAAAGAGCGCCGCGCGAGACGTTCTCATCCAAAAACGGAGCGGACCCGCAGGCGTGGCTCACAATAAGATTTTCCTGCAGGCGCCAAAGATCGCCTTCGCCTATTACCGTATCACAAAGATCCCCCACACCGGTATTTACGCCGTAGATCGGCTTGCGGTTCTTCCTAATAAGGCACCGCAGCGCTTCTTCGCTTGCCCGAATTCTCCGAAGGCCGCCGAAGGTCACACCAAGACGGCTCTCCTGCCCGGAGATATCCGTAAGGTCATGGAGCGAGACCCTCTGCATTGGAACGCGATACTTCATGTGCCATTACTATAAACGAAGCTGGAGGTAAAATCAAAAAAGCGGGGAAACCCCGCCGTTATACCTTTCCTACCCATGGAACCACTTTCCGTCCCTGCAATACCAAACGCGACTTACCGCGCGCAACGGCACTTTCGTAGACAGTAACCGAGGCGTTTTCAACCACAGCATTTTTATACCGCCGCACCGCCTCCTCAATAGAGAAGCGATGGATGAGCCGTTGGAACAGGAGAAGCCAGTGACCGTGAACTACGATAAGAACGCTTTGGTCTTCATAATCCCGTGAAAGCGTCCCGAGAAAACTGTGAATCCTCAATTCTATGTCGGGCCAGTTTTCGCCACCCAGCGGGCGATAATGATATAACCCCTCACGCGCTTTTCGTTCCAGCTCCTCCGGAAAGCGTCGGCGTATCTGTTCTGTGGTCATCGTATGAAAAATGCCACGCTGACCCTCGGCCAAGCGGGGGTCCTCGTACACGCGCACATCGGGGTACATGATTTTCATCGTTTCCTGTGAACGAGTGTAATAGGAAACATAATACGCATCAAAGGGACCGAAGCGTCTCTCCACATATTCGCCAGTCAATGCCGCTTGTTTCCGCCCGCGCTCCGTCAACGCATATGCGTGCGTAGAAACACCGTAACTTGCCCGCTCATCAACGGTTTTTATATTTCCTTCCGACTCCGCATGACGCACCAGCACCAAGCATCGTGGCCACCCCATATGTCGCTCTTGGAAAGGATCTGCATCTAACACATATGTAGCAGAAACAGGAAAAAAGTACATTGCTTTACGAAAAATAAAAAAACCGCCGATGCCGAAGCATGGCGGAGGCAGAGAGAAGGCGCGCTGGGCGCTATTTCCCCGCCTTCTTCTTACACGCATCACAGACGATATACGTGATCTTCTTCGGCCCCAGACAGCGGCACTGGGTCACAGTCGCGTGGCACTCCGAGCACTCAACCTTAAAATGACTTGGCTTCGTCTGCATGTTTGATTCTCCTCTCGTGTGGTTTGTGGTTGTCTGCGATCTACGGCGCCTGGTGTCCGGCCGGCTTATCCCCGACAGAAGCCGAGCCGCCCGGCAAAGGATAGTCGGCAAGCGCCCGCACACCGATTTGTCGCGCCCTCTCGCTCGTGTGTTCCTTGTCAGCAACCACCGTCATGATGGCATTGCGGAGAGCGGTTTCCTGACCAGCCGTCCAACTGCGCGATGCCGGCCTCCTTACGATGCGCTCCAGCGCCTTGAACTGATGTGGGGTCACGAGGCCGCCGGTCAGCACATGCACAGCAGACACGTCCACCGTTTTGAATACGTCCCGAACCTCGCCGAGAACCTTGTTGTGATTATAGGTCTCGTACAACAAAACTGTCGCGGCATCCATCGCGCTTTCCAAAACTTCCGGTTTCAGAGTGTCGTAACGACTGAGGGCATCGGTGACCAACCTCACACCACCGATCACCCTTCCGCCAAGTGTAAACGCCTCCAGCGCCGTTTGCTGAACTTTGGGGTTGTGATCGTTGATCCCGCGCGCGATCAGGTCCAGGCGCGAAGCGATCTCCTGCTCCGTTCCCGTCCACAGATTGTGCTCGGCGTCCTTGAGAAGCTGTGTCTTCTCGCGCACCATGCCGGAACGCATGACCTCTTCGGCGCGTGCCACATTAATGGGCTTAAGCCAGCTCTCCCGCGCATCGCTCATGCGAGGCCGAAACTCGTCCGCATAGAACTTCCGGAGCCGCGCGTCGCCCATTCCTTCGCGAACGAACACGCCAAGCGGTGCCGGCACTCCTTCGCCGAGGATCATGACCGCATCAAACCCATCCTTGACGCGCGGAGGAAACAAAAATATCAACTGAGCAAGCGGGGTGGTAAGCTCTTGCCGAATGGCAATACCATCATCCACGCCCCACCCTTTGACGGGGATAGTTATCCAATCGCGCGTAAAACCGATACGAAACGAAAACGCGCTTCCATCGGCCGTAATCCTCTGCTCAAGCACAATGCCGCTATCATCCATTGAGAAACGAACTATGCTCTCTTCGTATGATGCGCCCTGCGATACAAGGATCGGGTTAAGACCAACGTGCGCGCCCTGAAGTTTCTTATCGGTGATCATTGCCGCAGAGGCCGAGCAAGTAACTAGCGGTAAAATGACTGAAACAGCCACAAAGACAAGTAGGAATGCGTATTTCATCCGGCATTCTCCAAGTTGTAAAGAGCGCGATAATTCCTTCCTACTTTAATCTATTGTATATAACTTGTCAAGGTTTTCGGCTTTTTCCGTTGGCAGAAATGGCGCGAGACAAAGAAAAAGCCGCACAACGCGGCTTTGCATACATATCGCCGATCTTGCTATCAAATATCTCCACCCTCTACCCTGTTGCCCGGCGCCTTGATATCCAGAAAATGTTTTTCCACCTGCGCCTGAACATACATCCACGCCTCCTTGTTGTAACCGGAATGGCGCTCTTGGTTGCCGCGGTCATTGCCCCAGGCCGCATGAAACGCCCTCCAAAAATGCGACTCATCTATCAACTCTATCTGCTTTCCCGACATCATCATCTCCTTGTTTTGTGGTTGTGCCCCACGCTAGCACGCTATGCGCAATATAGCAACAGTATCATACGCATGACCACCCTCCCGTTCTCCGCCCACTCCTTGTTACCACTTTTGCTGCTGCTTATCCAGGTCACTTGGAAGAAAGCTTTGGGTCGTTTCGTTGCCAACCTGCGGACGCATAATATATAGCCGCCTCTGTTTGGTATCAAAAAAAACGTTGTCACTGCCGGGCGTTGCCTTAGGCCCAATAATGACAACGGGCTCAAAACCAAGCACGTCTTCCACCTGGCCCGCCAATAATTTTATGGAATTGATATAACCCTCCTTAAACAAGGGTCTATCAAAAAGAACGTTACCTCCAACAATCACAGCGTCAATGGTTCCCTCAACACACCTGCCCTTAAGTTCTGAAAGGCGTTGCCGTACATCATGGGTAAAATGTTCTGTGTTCTTTGTCCCGGAGAGGAAGTGGTTTGGATCTTGATGACTAAAAAAAGAAACAGACGCGCCCGACTCTTTATCCGTGCCGATAACTGCCAATCCCGTGCAATTTCTGAACTCCCGCGAAAACTTATCCGTGTCGTCAACTGGTGAGATCGCATATGAATAATCGCCCGCATTTTTATAATTTTCCCTTTCAAGTTCTTGCGGTTCACCGAAATAATCCACGTTACGAATACCCTCTTGAAGCAGCCGCTGGTCATCGTATTCCAAAAGTTTCTTTTCCGGGCCCAATGTTTCGCTGAACTGTTCCGGCATACCCACACAGGCCATGATTGGCCGGACGCCATCCTTAAGATGTTCGGCATGCAGAGAATTTTTCACTCCGGTTGGTATTTCCTGATGTTCCTTCATACTGTTCCAACTATTATATATCTTTGCCACGCCCGACATCTTCCTCATTATGCCATAGAACCATTGCCGCGCAAATAGTGCTATCTGCGTACCGGCCGGCAGATTCGCGCGCCTGCCCCCCCCCCCATAACAGGAATGAGAAAAAGTAACCAAGAATTGGCTCAAAGTGCCGAAAATTAATTGGCTCATTTCAAAGAAATGAGCCAATTAATGAAACCCGCCGTGAGCCAAATCCTGACTCTCGCTTTTTTGGTCTTTCCAACAAAAAAACCGCGCAGACATCCAATGCAAAAACCAAGAAGAACGCTATGCGCTTGGCAGTCAGCAATAGCCCCATCTTGAGTTAGCGCATATATGATCTTGTGGCATGAGCTAATTACCCCAATCACCATGCCATACCTCGCCCCCCGCCTCATCAATTTCCCACACAGCGACGGCGGGCGTCCTTCCGTGCTCATTCCAAACAGCATATTGGTTAAAATTGGTACCGGCCGTTTCTTTAAGCCCCTTTCTCGGACATTGTACAAATCTTTTCCGATATACATCATTAATGCTTTGGCGATTCGTGGATGCCATCCCGCGATGATCCATTGGAATTGCAACAACATAACGCCGCTTTTGTGCGGGAAGCCGGTAAGAATGCTTTATGCTGTCGGCGCGAGCGCGCTTCGCGGTCTCAACCGCTTCATGGAGAACACTGAGGACAAAAGCGTCGCAATCAACCGTCTGAATAAAATTTTCTGCGGGATTATTAGCCCGAACCACGAGAACCGGCGTGCCGTCCTCTTGTTCCGCCTGAATGGCCAGCACCGAACCTCGCATTTCTTCATTCGGTTTTCCTCTCTTGGTCACATACACCCACGACCGAAGATCGGGAAAACGACCCCTGGCCATGGTACCATGCTGAGATGTGTGGCAGGAATCCCCAAGATCTCCTGAATAAATATGCAACAGCCCCGATACCGGCACCATGGTCACCGGGGTCTCTTTTCTGGAAGAATCGCCGCCTACCCCTAAAATTTTGTCCAATCTATTTTTCAGAACGGTGATCGGCAAATGCCCGGTCTGCATATCAAGCTGCTGTTGCCATGCCAAACTTACTTTCTTAAGCAACTCGGGCGAAAACGGCGTATGCCCCGTGTGTCCTTGGTCTTGCGAGTGATGAAGATAGTGTTCCTCAACGTATTCTTTTGAAAGTTTCTGAACCCCGTATATCTTTTTCTCTGTCGGAGAAACATCATCATATCCTTCAAATAATTCTTTGACAAAGCCCTGCCAATGGCCCCCCATCGCGCGATCGCACATATGAAACACCGAAAACTCTCTGATCGCTTTACCAAGAGAGATCCGGCCATCAAGCGCGCCCAAGGACTCCAGCACTACGGCATAATCTTTCTCATCCCTATCTGACGCGGCAAAGATTCTGAAAATATCCGTCAACGTTCCGATTGCGCCGGCAAATATATCGGCTTGCCGCTCTATACCCTGCCTTCCTTTGGGGTTCTGAAGAGCTTTTGCTTTCTGTGTGTAGGCCTGCTTTTGCTTGGGGTCCGGCTCATCGGCTATCATGCGTGCCATTTCTTCCGGGGTTTTAGATAAAAGTTCCTTGAGAGCGCCCTGCTCATTGGAGAATGTGCCAATAAGATCCTCAAACCACTCCGATGGGGTGTCCCGTTGCAAGGCCCAGGCCTGGGCGAGCGGAAGATACGCATCGGCAACTTCTTGGCTGGAAAGGAATGATCGCAATTGCGCCCCTTGATCATCGGTCGTTTCAACATTCCTCTTGGCCATCGGCACCCGCAGTGTGGTCTCTTTAAATCCTGGCGGCAACATGGCAAGTGAGGGGGAACTCTCTCTGGTTTCCTTCCAAGCGCGAATGTTATCGGTTACCTTATCCCCTCTTTCAAATTGTGTGGAACCCTTCAATCGGCCGAACAGCTCTTCGCCAAGCTGGGTTTTAAGGTTCTTCGGTATAGCATCTGCCAAAAGTTCCGTCTGAATGCCCTTTAGCGCCTTACTCAACTCATTAAATAACACGGGAGAACTATTAAATCTTTTAGAGCCGTCCTGGCGCCGTATTTTTATGCCAAAATCTTCGCAGAGCCCTATCGTTGAGCTGTTCAGATCATCAATGTCTTTATGCCGTTGGCAATCGGCATACACGCCGAAAAGCAGAGGAAGGTTGTGCATACCTATCATTTCTATAAATGATACGACAAGTTCTGCGTCCTCTTCCCGATCAATGGAGATGAGCGAACGATCTAGAACACCCGTAAGAAATGGTTTGAACTCGTTCTCCCATGGGTCATGATCGGGATTTTGGGCAAATCCCTGAATTTTTTCCAGCCGCGAAAATGCGGCAATCCACGGATCATGAGAAAGCGCCTTTCGGATCGCAAATACTATTTCGTCGCCGGACGGCTCTTCGCGCAAAAACTTCTGCATAGAGACAGCGGCTTTTGGCTTTCTTATCAGGTGCGACCGGATCTGTTTGATCACCTCTTCGCCATTCACCGCGACATGAGGCGCCCTCATTCTTTTGATGACGTCTTTGAACAATTGTTCGTCGTTGCGCATAAGTGAACCTGCTAACGCCTCCCCCAAAATGTCGGATGTATATTCGGGAACTGATAAAATATCCGCCAACGTAAGCATGGGCGAATAAAGGCCCATCGCTTTCAGTGCTCGCATAACGCCACCCAACATACGCCTTTTTTCGTCCGGGCTCAACACCGGCGCTATTCCCGTCACCTCCTGAATGAATTGTATTCTGGAAAGTGTTCTCTCGGCCTCGTAGACGTTGAGCCCCATCAACAACTCCCTATATAGGTCGTTGATGCGCGCCCTCCCTTTTTCAAAATCCGGCTCCACGCCCGTCAGTTTTTGTATGAAGGCGATCGCATCGGAGTGACCCTGGAGAACTCTCTCAAGATACAATGTTCTTACCTGGTCTTGATCAAACACCGGGTGTATCTTGGTAAGAGTTTTAAAATCGGCGATCTCTCGCGCCGCATTGTCATAAGAATCCTCACCGCCGACCCCAAATAGAAGTCCGTGATAGCGCTCTTGCACAGCTTTCTGCATATGCGCAAAGTCGGGCTCAATGCCGGTAAGCGATCCCGCGACCGAGATAAGGCGCACCGCATCACCGTTTTCCAACAACCACGACGCATATCGCTTCTGCATGCGCGAAGGATCTATGCGGGGACGAATTCCGGTTATGTCGAATATCAGCGCGACATTTTTTAACGAAGGCGCCCTACGCCCCCAGCCGTCCCCTTCGTACTTTTCCGCGGTGAGCAGAATGTGCTCGTAGGCACCTTGAACCTTATCCTCAATAACCCCAAAATCCGCCTCAATCCCGGATATGGCACTAAGGGCGCGAAGATGCTCCGTTGCATACATAGGATCACCGCCGGAATCATTGGCAAGAATATCAAGAACTTTTGCCAAAACGATCTCCGGTTCAGCGGCAAACGGTATGTTCGTCCGTGCGTACAAATTTTTTACAAAATTGAGAGCATCAAAATCCTGCATGTTACCGAGAAACACCTGGTGATATGCCATTCGTACATTCGGTCCAAAAGCGCGATTGTCAATCGGCACGCCCGTCTCTTCTTGGATCTGCATCATTGCATCATGCCACCCAATACCATTCATCCCCTCTGTACATTCACCCGAAAGCAACGTCCAGTAGACATCGCCAATCACCCGGGGCATGAGATCAGAAGCCCCATATTTTTTGATCAACTCCCTAAATTTTTGTATTTCTGCCTCCGCTCCCCGCCAATCTCGGCCATGCCTATCATAAGGATTATAGCGTTTCCAATACTCCTCAAACTCACTAATGCCGTCTGCGAGCTCCACATGAATGAATTGCTCCTCAAATTTTTTTGTTATCTCCTCCGGCCCAAGGGGCTCCGAGGGCAGAAACGATCCATCGCCCGTCATGGCAAGCCTTGCTGTAATATGCTCACGAGCACCGGCAACCTTCCCTCTCTCGGCGGGATGTGTTGTTTTTGCCTCAATTTCGTTCAGTATCCGCACGACATCGCGGGCGGCAGTAATTTGCTTGGGTCGGAAGGCGTATTGCGCGAATGCCCTATCACAATATCTTTCCAGCAGGCGCGCGTCATCCGCCGTGCCGATGCGACTGAGAACACCTGCCATCTCCTCTGAAAAAGATTGGCGCTTGTGATGAAAGATGGGGTCAAGTGAAAAATAGTCAATGACCTTTTGTGAATCGTGCGAGGACGCAGCGAAATTGATCATCGCGGAGTAGTTGGCTAATCTCGGCGAGTTCGCTGGCAAGGCGCGGCAGTGTTCCAGCATGAACGTGACCGCCTTGGAGCCCTCTTGGCGCAATTGTTTCCGGAGATCAATAATCGTGGCCTTCGCGCCGCGCTCATGATCACTGTCATACTTGTTGTAAAAGATGTTCTTCCAAATAAAATGTTTTTCACATGTATTCAGAAGGGCCGTCAAGCGTTCCCGATCCTCCGGAGTAAGTATGTGTTCGGCTTTTTGGCGTTCAATGTCCGCCCGTTCTTTTAGCGCCCGCTCCCGCGCCTCCTCAACCCCAAGCTTTTCCGAAAGAATAGTCGCTATCATTTTCCCCTTCGCGGGAGAATCCGGCTCGGTATCTTCCACAATAAGAACGGTATATGGCCGCCCTTCCTCGGGAGTTTCGGAAAAAGGACCCGTCACGATGATCTTGCGGTCAGGCGCACTGCTTTTATAGATCGCCTCTCCTTTTTTTGTTTTAGAGGACTTAAAAATGACCCGTTCAAAAACCTCCCCCTCGCGGCCCCGGAGAACTTCTTTATTTTCATCATTTTTTGCCTCTTTTCCGAGGTTGCCAGGATTTTCCATAGAACTGTTGACAGATTTATTATTCTATGCTACAATGGTTTCGTAGCAAAAAGTATCTTTTAAAAGATTCAGCAGTACCTTTTGCGGTCTATGCCCTAGCCATGGACAAGACCACCGAAGGGTAGCGCCCCCCTGTCTCCGCGGACAGGGGCTTATTTATACCCCATGAGTATAGTCCTGAAACATCGTTATTTCTATCTTTTTAGGCCATTTTTGAGTAATTCCGGCATATTCTCGGCCGATGGTATTGACAAGTTAGTTAAATTATGATATAATTTCATTAGTAAAAAATTGAGTGTCCGGATGTACCGTCGACGCTTCGTGCCCTAGCCATGGGCCGGACCCGTCGGGGGGAAGCACCGCCCCTTGTAAGATACAAGGGGCTATTTTTTACTTCTTTTATACATTCCATTGTATGCCGAATAAATCCCCAATTTCAATAGGGGTCTCTCGTAAAAATACGTTCGTAACAAGATCTTCAGATCTCACCATTGTTCAGACCATTCAAGGCGGCTGACGCAGGCGTGAGGTCATATGAAAAACCCCACTCATATAAGAAACGTGTAAAAAAGTTCTTGCGCTACCCGGTAAAATAGGAGGCGGCATGCCGGCAACTGATCCCCAACTCAATTGTAAAACCCGACCAAGGAGCACATCCCATGGTCGGGTTTTTGCTACATCAGCAACTCAAGCGGCCGGAACTCCTCTCCTGCCGCCAGACGAAATCGTGTCGTTCCCCGATAAAGATAGGCGCCCCGCCCGGTGACAGAATTGATGATCCGGTACCGGCCGCCCACAACCTCCATCGCGGCATTATCCTCAAGCGCTACCACCGGCTTCATCAATCCGCCCACCTTGAGGAGGCGCGCGAGTTCTCGTGTGCGCCACTGCTCCGAGTTAATGTGCGGCGAGTTCAAGAGGGGCACAAAACCGAGACCGGAGACCCACATGGGTTTCCAGTGCGCATCCCCATCAAACTTGTTGGAGTCGCTAAGACCCGCCTCAAACCAACAAATGGAACCGGCGCTAAGCCCCATGAGAACTTTTCCCTCTTTGTGAGCCCGCCCCAACATGGCAGAAACCCCCGTGATGCGCCACACATTCATCATGTCGCGCGTATTGCCCCCGCCAACATAAATGATGTCGGCCCAGGCGATCTTTTCGGCGATCACCCCCAGGCGAGGCACCCTTCCCAAGAGACGCAGATGGTCATAGTTGCATCCCAGCCGAAGATGAAAATGCGTATAGATGCCATGGCAGTACCAAAGGTCATCCTTGCTTGCCGTCGGAATAAAGAGCACGTTGACCGTCTCTCTTCCAACAGGCAGTTCGGATGCCGCGAGCAATATTGCCTCCTCATCAATTGCGAGGGTGGATGCCGGCGCACATGGAACGGCCACACTACCTCCCCCGATGGCAATGATCTTTGTCTTTTTCACCCTCACGCCCCCATCTTTGTATGGATCAAATTGGAAAACAGCTGTGGTAATATGATTATAACATATTATGATGTATGTAGCAAGTTTTCGGCTAGGATCCCCTGTGCTACAACCCAAGACCCCAATCCTCTATCTCAAATCCTTTTTTCAGTCCGGAAAGACGTTTGCCTTTCAATAATATGGCATCGGCGATCTTGCGGTTTGCCGCAATGAGATCGGATTTTTTTACCAGTTCAGCTTCAAGTTTCTTTTCATCAAGTGCGGCCTGAAAAGCGTCATAGTATGCCTTCACAAGCTCCGCGCGGGTCCCGGCCGAAAAACCGAGGCGCTGGGCGGCGGAAAGCAGAAGTTCAAGGTCTCCCGCGAAGTCGCGCATGTCCTTGAGCGTCCCGCGGCGAACGCCGGAGTATGCCTGATTGTGTTCCAGATCGTCGCCGTAATAAGAAAAATGTTCGTAGGAACCAATGTCAGCAATTTCAGCCGCAAGGGTAACGTTTGCCGAGTGCATGTGCCACCCGATAAATCCGACATTTTGAAGCGCGGCAAGATTTTCCCCCATTCTCCGGAAAAATTCCAAAAAATATAACCGCTCTCCGGCAGCATCCCCCAGGCGAATTTCCGGCAAGAGAAGTTTTTTATCCGCGCGTTCGCGATTAAAGGTCTCAAAGGCCTTTGTAAAAAGATCTCGCGAACGGCCGTCTTCCGACTCCACGACCTCGGCGATGCGGGTATTCGTCTTCAACAGCCGGATGCCGATGTGCGGCTTGAGATAGCGCGGCAACGGGAGAACGCCGTTCTTGCGAAGTTCAACTACGCGCTGGCGTTCGCCTTTATAATACACGTTCGCGAGCTCCCCGACCGCATAATACAGTTCGGTACGAAGTCCGGCGTCTGCCAGCAATCGTGATTTTGCCAGTATGTCGCTCTCCTCGCGAAAAAAATCGCTCACGCCCGCAATGCCGTATGCCCCCTTCTCCTTGTACTCATTCACGCGCTTCCAAGAGTCATACTCATCAAGCGAGTGCCCTCCTTTGAGCGTTGGTTTTAGGTACCCGGCGCCCTTGGTATTGGCAACATAATAAAAGTCCGAGCCGGCCGGCGTCTTTCTCTCGGCATGAACACCCTCTTTGGTAATACTTCGCCAATGGGGCGGCTCAACCGAAAGCTCTTCCGTGCCGCCTGACGGATTAATAAAAACAAACGCCTCATCAAGATCGCTTGAACACTGAATATCTCCGGCCCGTATGATATCTACGACGTCTCGCCCGACTTCCAGCCGGGAAAACCGCTCCATCCGCGGGCGGAGTCCGGCGATCTCCCTCCCGCGCACATCAAGATCGGTAAGTTCCAACGGCGGGTTTTCCTTTTTATGCTGTTGCGGACCTTCAAGTTTCATAAGTAACCATATTACCAACAAACCTGCCGACTGCAGGGAGCCACAACAATGTTCTCAATTAATGCTCCTGCTTGACGGAACCCGGACGAAACCTTTCTACGAGAATCCGTCCATACTCTTTTTTAGCATCGGGGCTTTTGCTTAATGAATGCGGTGCGCCCCGCAGTATGACATGAGAGACCCGCCCCGAGTCGGGAAGAGCGTTCATGTAGCTCTGAACGGTGCCGTGGGGAACCATGTCGTCATACTCTGATTCAATACAAAGGACATCCCCGGAAAATTCATGAAGCCGTCTTAGGGACTCGGTGTCCGTGAACGGACGAACACGGGAACGCCACTCCATCGGTCCGGGCTGGTCTGCGGTCTGTATCCTCGCATCATTAAATCCTTCATCAGGATAATCCGCGGGAGCACGAAACGTAAGTGATCTGACACTTCTCTCTTTTGTGAGCAACGATGCGATATAACAACCAAAACTAGATCCAATAAGGTTACTATTGTCCGGATCTACCCCTTCCGTGTGCAGAAGAACGTCATACGCCGCCAGAGCATCATCCAAATAATTCTTCCGACTCATCGCCGCGGTGTTGCTCTCGCTCTTGCCCCACCCCCCCAAAAAAAATCAAACGTAAGACATGCGCATCCTTCATCGGAGATCGCCTGCGCATGCGGGAAACTTCCTTCTTGATCGCCCCTCCAACCCGTCAAGAATAGCACGCCCGGGATTTTTTCTGCTCTCTCGGGTGGCAAGAACAAACGGCCGACAATCTTCCGGCTTCCCGCGCCAAATTCCACGGAAACGCCGGGCACCCCCGGCACGTTTGTTCAAAATATTCTGCCATGCATTCAGAATAGACCACAAAAATGTGCCGGTCAAGAAAATTGGCAATATCTCCCGACCCCCTCCTTTTCGCGGTGGGTATAAAAGAAAATCCTCCGAGTGGAGGATTTTCGCGTTTATCGCTTCGCCCACTGCGGGGCGCGGCGTGCTTTCTTCAGACCGAATTTCTTTCGTTCTTTGGCTCTTGGATCGCGAGTCATGTATCCAGCGCGGCGCAATCGTTTCCGAAACTCGGGGTTGAATTTCACAAGAGCGCGCGCGATGCCGTGCCGCACGGCCTCGGCCTGCGAATGAACGCCGCCACCCAACACTTTGACCGTTACGCGAAACCGCTCAATGGATTTCATTTTTTTCAGCGCATCTTCTACGATGACCTGCAGTTCGGGATATGGAAAATAGATACCGTATGCCTTGTCATTTATAAAAATACCTTTGTCTCCGCGCGTAAAAAGACGCACGCGGGCGATCGCTGTTTTTCTGCGGCCGACGGCCTCCCAATAGCGTTCGGGCCGCATGTCGCCGTCTCCCGGCCCGAAATCGGACGGCATATCCTCCATATCTCCTTCGGCACCGATGGCGGGCTCGGCCCGCACAACGGGCTCTTCATGGACAGCAGGGGCGGGGATAACCGCCGGAGGCGCTTCGCTAACCTCTTCCTTTTTCTTTTTTACGGTTTTTTTTGCGTCCGTCACTTTCGCATCGGAAACAACCGCTTTCTTGGGAGCAGCTTTCGGCTTTTTCTCTTTCTTTTCTTTGTCTTTGTCCTTGGGAGACATACAAGATTATTTTTGTTCGGCAACGAATAATTTCAACTGTTTGATGCGGACCTTTCGCAGCTTGTTTTTCGGAAGCATTCCCCAAACCGCGCGCTTCAGTGCCTCGCGGGGATCGCGCGCCCATAATTCTTCCAGGCGCTCCTCCTTTAGGTGCCCGATATACCCCGAATGGCGACGATACAATTTTTGCTTCATCTTGCGGCCGGTAACGGTCATCTGTCCGATGTTATATACCACAACCTGCTCGCCTGACGCAATATAGCGCTGGAATTTCGGTGAATTTTTCCCCATCAAAACACGCGCAACATCGGTTGCGAGGCGTCCCAGTACTTTTGCTTTTGCATCAACAACGTATGCCATGGTGATCACTTCATAAGTTCCATAATAACCATTGAGGCGCTATCGGACTGCCGGGGACCCTTCTTCATGATCCGCGTGTATCCGCCCGGGCGGCCTATATACCGCGGGGCGATGGTTTTGAAAAGTTTTGCCGTCACATCTTTGGGAATGCGCGCCGCAACGAGCCGGCGCATGGCAAGATTGTTCTTGCGGGCTTTCGTGATAAGGTCCTCTACCTGCGGGCGGATCTCTTTTGCGCGCGCCTCGGTCGTCTCAATCCGCTCGTATTTCAACAACGCAGAAATCAGGCCTTTAAAAAATGCCTTGCGAACCTTCCGTTCTCTGCCAAATTTTCTTCCTTTCTTTAAATGTCTCATTGTTCGGAATTACACGCGCTACTCCTTCAGCGTAAGGCCTAAATTTCCCAGCTCGCGGCGTATCTCCTGAATGCCTTTTTCGCCAAGACCCTCTATCTCCTTCATTTTCTTCTCGTTCCTTTTGGCAAGCTGTCCCACTTGTTTAATGCCCGCCTCGGAAAGAGCGTTTAGGGTTCTCGTGGAAAGATTGAGATCGTCAATTTTTTGCCTCATGACCGCGTCCTCGCTATCCTCTACCGCCATCGCCTCGTCGTCGTAGTCGGCGGTACCCTCCGAGCCCGGCTGTTCCTCGGCGCGAAAGGATCCTGCAATGGTCTTAAACTGATCAACAAGAATAGTCGCGGCCTCTTTGAGAGCCGCCTGCGGGGCGATACTGCCGTCCGTCAAAATAGAAAGACGCAAACGGTTATAATCGGTGCGGTCCCCTACGCGCATGTTCTCAACCTCATAGTTGACGGAGCGAACGGGCGAAAACGAGGCGTCAAGGGCGATGGTGCCTATCTCAACCTTCTCTTTCCCGCGATCGGATGCGGCCTGATACCCCAATCCCGACTCCACGACCAATTCTATGGAGAGGG